>JANXMS010000433.1 GCA_025354525.1 Acidobacteriota bacterium | reverse complement strand
GGGCTCGATGCCCCGCCTGACCGCCCGAGGGAAAACGAGCTAGTGATAGCACTCTCCAGTACTTTTTTGCAGTTCTGTATTTGCATCGATTCGCGCTATCCGATTCATTGTAATAGCTTTACGCGTATTTTTTAGTTTTTTCGGCTGGGTTCGTTTTTCTACGCGGCCAGCGGGACCGGGGCGGCCGTCAATTTTTCGAGCAGTTCCTCAACGTTGTAACCGGGGGCGATTTCGGCCATAAGTTCTTCGTTTAGAATCACTTCCGCGACCCAATGAGGCAATTTGTAGCTGGGTTCGCTTTTTGCGCGCTCGGCGTGACTGAGAATCTCGGCTACGACTTCCGCAGGAGGTAACGGGTCGGCGAGCAAGTTCGCGTCCGGCTCGTGATTGATCGGTTCTGGCGGAGCCAAGGGGAAATCCCGCTGGATTAGTTTGAACAGCTTTACGTAGCTCAAATAGGCGGTCTGGTGCGCTTTTTTCTCTCGCTGTAGGGAGCGCCAAATTTTCTCTTTTTGCAGTCCGCGCTCGTAGCTGAACATTTGCAATTCTGCATCGGAGAGCCCGTCGTAACTGCGCAAGGTTTCGTCGACACCGTGCTGGCGAATTTGTGTTTCTAGCGAGATCGTTCGCTCTAATTGGAAGAGTTCGACGCACATATGGCGAAGCATGGTTAGTTGACACTCCGACTCGGGTTGATATTGCCGGACGTGCTTTTGATAGAGCCGGAGGTAAGCGGAACGGCAATCGGTGGAGAGCAAGGCGATGCACTCTGGAAGTTCTTCTTTGCGCAGGTCTAAATGGTCTCCGGTGGAGATGCTATTTAGGGAACTGATGTACTTGCCGATATCTGAGACTGGGCCACGGCTTTTGGCTCCATTTTCCCGGGCCGCCTCCGCGTGCCGGGCTTTTTGTTCTTCGGTCATGATTACCCCTTTTGTCTGTGCAGCGATGAGTGCTACTTCAGTAAAAGGCTATCGTGGCGGGAGGGAGCATTTAGATGTACGATTTTTAACTGCAATAGATAAGTTCATTTGTTTCAATGAGATCGAATTGGCACATTTATTTTTTCACCCTGTGAAGCCCGAGGTCGCGTGACAAAAATGGGAGCTATTGCGATGTCCTTGCGGCGGTGGTACCGTCGTTGATTGCCCTCTCGTCGAATTTGGATTCTTCCTTTAAACGATGCTGAAATGCTGGAGATCCGGCATCTCCTTGTGTCACTTGGCGAATCGATTCTTGTCTCGCACCAGTCGTGGGGTGCGTCCTGGGCGAATCTTGAGATCGAATTGCTCTCCGCCATCGAATCGGCGCTTGCGGCGGATCCAACGCTGGAAGTTTTCGGAGTCGAATTGGCCGGTCCTTCCCGCTTTGGGGGCAGCAACATCGATCATCATCAGTACAGCGACGATAATCGCTCCAATCCCCTCTCTTCCCTCGAACAGATTGCCGGTTTGCTCGGTTCGCCATTGAATCGCTGGCAACAACTTGTCGCTGCCAATGATCGCGGCTACATTCCGGCGATGCGCGAACTCGATGCGTCGGTCGCGGAGATAGCAAACGTCCGACGATACGACCGAAGTGCGCAGGGGCTGACAGAGCGAGATGAACAGCGCGCCGAGCGAGATATCGTCCGAGCCCAACACTTCCCTAAACTTGTCCATGTTTACTGCCCGGATGGCTCGACTAGCGCCCATAGTGACCGACTCTACGAAGTCGCTCCTCAAATTCTTTTGACTGATCCGGTGAAATGGACCTACTTCGGACCGCTCCATCTGAAACTCGCCGAACTCGGGTTGCAGGAGTACAACTGGTCAGGCGGGTCGCCTGCCAGCGGGTATTGGGGAATTGAGGGACCGAGTTCGCAGACCCAAACTAGGATTTGGAAGGCCCTTGATGTTCTTGACCGCGCATCCCTGGCTTAATCTGAAACTCCCACAACCCTTGTGCAATTAACCAAAACGAAAAGCAACTGCCGAGGAATACGGTCCAGTGGCTTTCCCGCTCGCTCCACCCCCAACTCTGGAGCCACTGCACGGAAGGGTCGATGAAGACGTTCATCCCCAAAAAGCTCAGGAGGGCGCTTACTGATAAGCCCCAATACGCGACTTTCGCCAGCACAATCTGGCCTTTGGTCACCCGTTCATTCCGCCACCCTGTCAAGTATTGATGGACGAAGTCGATTTCACTCTTCACCTGAACAAAGAGCTTTGCGGTTCCCAGTCGGTTCACCTGCAGCTCGAATAGTTCTTTCCCTTGGATCTGATTCGTGATCTCCCCTACCCAAAAGCGATCCATAAAAAGTGCAAACTCTTTTGCGATAACGGCAATTCTCGAAGCATACTGCTCGGTGTTCCCGCGCACCGAATCGGCCAAACGATCGCTGAAAACCTGCAACGAAGCGTTTTGCACATGGGCCAACAAACAAAGCTGAAAATAGTGGTGTCGGAAATGTGCTCTCAATCCATCATCAGTTTCCATGCTCCACGGCTTCGATCCGGTCGGTTCAAGAGCGATAGAAAACGAATGTTCGGAGACCAAGAACCGAGTGGTCAACTCTTTCAAGTAGTTCTCGTCCATTGGCCCCGGTTGCCAACCCTTCTGGGACCAAAATCGATCGTAGCAATGCTTTGCTTCAAAATCGCTTAAAAATGCCTCAGCGTAAGGAAGGTGCCATGATCCGGAGGCCTCGCACGCCGCGATCCGCATCCAGTCCCCCCGGTTCAATTTTCGAATGTCCGAAAATGCCACAAAACTCATTACCGGAATGCGCTCGTCTCCTAGAAGCTGATATCGCAACTTCCCATCTCGAACCCCGCCCCATATCTCCATCGGCTCCAGAAGGAATTTCCAATGCTTAGCAGGCGTCGGAGTCCTGGTCTTCTCAAAACTATCCGTGAAAAATGGAATGTCATCGTAGTTCGACTCGGCGCTAGCGCCGAGATTGTGACCCCAAACCACTTTGAATGGACAAAACCCAGGACGGTCCCGATCGTTCGCGGACTGCTCTTTCTGATATTTGCTCCAGAAGGGAGGATACGAACGCCGCAGCCACGCGCTCAAAGTCAGATAGTCACCGAATGTACACGACTTACCGAGGATGGAAACTACCAGTACTGCTACTTCCGACGAAAAGAGATAGAGATCCACCTTTCGCACGTCGTATGTCACAAAAGGCTGTTGCGGTTTGATCGTGACCTGAACGACCTGAATGTCTTCTCGCGTTAGAAGGCGAAATGGCGGCCTCCCGTCGGGAGTACCCGTGCCGTACAGTAACTTCTGGATAAACGGGTGAAAATAGACGCCTTCGGAGTAGTGAGTCATCGGCGTCTCGCCGGAATGGCAGTGCGATTCGCCTGGATTCGCAGGATGCCTGCGGTCGCGCACTAGCGTATCCTTCACCTCATGCCAAGGCGAAGCGTTGCCCCCGGTCATCACCTCGACGAGCTGATCGAGTGCGTCGCCAGTGTTTTCGGTGCTCGTTTCCATCCGTTTCGGAACGAAAAACCGGAGTGGCCAGAGCAGGGTCAACTCAAAGTAGTTCACTGCGGAGTCGTTCGGCATTTCGGTACTCTATCACGACTTACTGTAAAAATTATTTCCATAGACCACTTATACTTGCCGTGTGATATTCTAAGCGTCCATAGCCTATGCCAAACACGCTTCTGCTTCGGGTGGAGGGGGTCAACCTTTCCTCTTTTATCGAGGATTGTCCGGACCTGAAGACAATTCGTGGCGGTAGCTTGCTCTTGCGGGGTGCGCCGCAGCGCATCCTTGACTATCTCGCCGCCTCACGACGCGCCGCTTCGGCGGTGAGCATGGGTGCTTCGATTGGGGTGATTAGCATCGAAACGGAGGAGGAACCGGCCAAACTCCGCGAGGAAGTTGAGGCTTGGCTTTCGAGGCATCGCGAACTTCGCTACGCTTCTTTCGTGGTTGATGTCATCCGCTCAACTGGTCAGTGGGCGAACGAACGCGAAAGCCTTCTTTCAGCGAACCGGCACCGCCAGATGGAGGCCCCACGCCTTGTTTACCCTTTTCCTCCAATAGCGGACGAGCCTGTCGCCGAACGCGTTTGCAAAGTTGATCGTGTCCGGCCTGTCTGGCCGCACACGAATGGGCTCAGCCCCGCCACGGATATTCGCTCTACACAGGGACGTTTTCTTCGTCAGGACTTCTATCGGATCGAAGCCGGTGACAGCTATGCGGATCTCGAATTCAGCGAGTGCCTAGAAAACGTAGCCTGCGAGGCACCCGGTCAGCCACTCGCTGACAAGATGGCCATCGTCTACCTTGATGGGAACAAGTTTGGCGCTCTCCAAGCGAGATTCGAGAGCCAAACCGACCAGATTCGATGGGACAGTTTCATTCGTGGGCTGCTGAAGAAAGCACTTCGGGCGCTACTCGACTGGGCTAAAAGTGATTCCCGTTGGCATTTTGATAACGGCCGAGGAATCCGCCTGGAAACCCTGCTTTGGGGCGGCGATGAACTCCGCGTCGTAGTTCCCGCGTGGCTTGGGTGGGAGACTCTTGAATTCCTTTATGAACAGTTCGAGGGCCTCACGTTTGCGTACACCGGTCTTGCCGGGCCCGTGATCGTACCCTTGACTTTCGCAGGCGGCCTAGTCTTTTGCCATGTCAAAGCGCCGATTCATCCACTGAACCATTTGGCCAAGAACCTCGCCGACTTAGCCAAAGAGTCGGTGCCCTCGTCCGGTCCCGCGGGTAACTTCTTCGCTTATCAAGTTCTCGAATCGTTCGATCAAATCGGCAAAGATTTTTTCGGCACCCTGACGGAACGCTTCGGCTTCCTCGGTCGCGTCCCGAACTCCAATGCCCATCTCGGCGGCGGCACGATGCCCGGATCCAAGCATTCCAAGGATCTGCTGATCCTGGATGGCATGAGGATGAAGGAGATTCGGCGGCTTTACTCAAAGGTTCAAGACGACCTGCCCCGCCGGAAAGTGATCGCACTCGGCCAAGCGCTGCTTGCTGGCTCGGATGATCCGGCGGCGTTGGCAGAGGCCATCAAGGTGCCAAACTCCGATGTGCGCCGTCCTGTGTCGGCGGGGACGTTGCAACACCTCGACCAGTTAGTTTGCCTGCTGGGAGGTCAACCGACCGGTTTCTTCCATCTGGCCGAACTTTGGGACTATATTCCATCCGACACGCGGAGGCCCGCATGATTACTGCTGAAATCAACCTGACGCTCGTGCTGCGCGGACCGTTCCTCACGAAATCCAGCGCCATCGGCGCACCAGGGGTGGACGCTCCGTTGGCTCGGGATGCCGACGGGCGTTTCTTCGTTCCCGGGAGCCTTGTGAAAGGCAAACTGCGGGACGCTTGGCGCGAACTTTTATCAGTAGCGGGTTCCGCCTCCCAACCAGAAATAGATTCGCTCCTGGGTCGCGACCCCGTTGACGGCGATTGGGGCCGCTACCCCGCGTTGCTCCGGTTTGCCAATTTTCGCGCCCCCCTTGGGGTGTCGAAGCGGAAACTCCGGACTTCCGAACGAATTGAGATTGACCGTGAACGACGGGCGGTAAGAAAGGGCTTCATCCAGTTCATAGAAGCGCCATTT
Organism: Acidobacteriota bacterium; assembly: GCA_025354525.1. Taxonomy (GTDB): domain Bacteria; phylum Acidobacteriota; class Terriglobia; order Bryobacterales; family Bryobacteraceae. The sequence goes on along the minus strand of JANXMS010000433.1, from coordinate 7,645 downwards.
CTTGCGAACGAGATGGTCGAGTTCTCTGGTCTGGTCAAGTTTCGATGTAGGGACGCAGCCCGGGCCACTCAGATCCACAAATTTGTCGCCTCCGGGCTGGCGTGGGTCGACTCTTTCGGTGCCGACCGCTCCGTCGGCTATGGCGAGCTCCTCGAAGTCCGGAGTTCTCTCGCTATCGCCGCAAACATGAACATCGGCGACCCTGCGATGCCGCAGGGTGATCGGTTTGCACTTACCCTTCAGCCCCTCGAACCCTTCTGCGTCACCCGTCACCGACCTTCGAACAACGAATTCGACTCCGACTGTTCTATCCCAGGAGCGGTCATCAAAGGTGCCCTGGCCGCGATGATCAACGAAACGCAAGGCTCCCGGTCCGGCGCGCCGATCACCATTCAAACTGATACTTCACGACGCGAGCTTTGCCAGCACTTCCACCTTCTCCGTATTACGCATGCCCTGCCTGCGGCACCGGGGAAGCCACGCCCTAGTCCGCCTCCTCTTTCCCTCGCCGTATACAAAGAGGCCAAGCAGGATCGCTATCGCGACCTCGCGCTGCGCCCCGCCCCCGCTATCGACTTCGGGATGGCACCAACTTTCGCCGTCGACTGGAAGCCGACCCAATTTTTCCATACGGCTGCCGCCTATGGCTGGCCCGACCTGAACCAAGAGCTTCGCGTCCGCACCGCCATTGACCACGAGACCCGGTGCGCAGCCGACAAAAAGCTTTTTGCCTATCGCTCGATCGTTCCGGGCGAAAACGTTTGGCACGCCGAAGTGGACCTTTCGTTCGTACCAGAACCGGATCGGCTCGCCGTCCGGACGCAACTCGCCGCTACGTTGGGCGGTAGTTTATCCGCCATCGGCAAGACAAAGGCCACAGCCAGAGTAACGTTCGCGCCGTCACCTAGGGTTGCGGAGCTCGTTCCCGAAGGTTCGGGAAAAAACATGTGGCGCGTACTGCTCGTCACCCCGGCGCTTCTGTCCGATCCACGTGACCTTCGTCCGTCTCAGGACGCGGACGCAGGCACGATCAGCCGCGATGTCCAGTTCGCGGCTTACCAGAAGGTCTGGCATGGCCTTTCGAATGGCTTGTTACAAGTGGTCCGTTACTTCCACGACCAAGCGCTTGGCGGCGGGGTGTTCCTGGAGGGCCGGTTCCAAAAGGGTTCGGCGCAGTACTGGCCCTGGCTGCTTACGGAACCAGGAAGCGTATTTGTATTGCAAACCGTCGGCGACCCAGTCGCAGCCCAGAACCTTTTGACGGGCTGGCAAACTAGCGGTCTGCCGCTACCAGGGTGGGTTGACGAACTTTATGGGCGCGATGGGCTGCCGGGCAGTCATTGGAAGCTTTGCCCGTTTATTCCAGCAAACGGTTACGGTGAAATCGCTTGTAACGTTTCGCTGCCCAGCGACTTGAAGGATAAACCCGTCCTATGACTACGCGCTATCGCATCTCTGGCTCCTTTCTTCTTAGGTCACCGCTCCACGTCGGCGATGGGGCGTCCGACAAATGGAAACTGGACGATGGCGGGCGGCGGAGTGGCTCGCCTGACGGAATCGAAGTGCGGACGGTTTGTGTTGGCAAAAAGATCGACGGTACCGGTACGGCCCCGTATATTCCGGGCTCTAGTTTGAAGGGTGCGTTGCGCGGTTGGTGCCAACAGTTTCATTCTGATCGGGCAGTAGTGGACAGCCTTTTTGGCACTCAGAAAGCTGGGGGGAAGGCCATTTTTGAAGCGGCAACGCTGACGACCGCGGCCATTCCTCCGACGTCGACGTGGCAATGGTGGGATTCGGAACGGTCAACTTGCGTTTCGGCGAACGTTACACTTGATCCGCGCACGCGGACGGCGCAAGACCGAAAGCTCCGCCACGCCGAATACGTTCCCGAAGGGAGCGTATTTACCGTCACGTTTTTCCTTCTCGATCCAACGGAGGAAGAGCTGGACCTGCTTCTCTACCTGCTGAACAATTGTAATGAATCGAGCCCACTTGCGCTTCGGTTCGGTGCCGGAGCGCCGGACGGGTGGGGCAGCGTTAAGTGGACCTTGCAGAAGATTGAGAAATGCGGTGCGGCCGAGGTCGCCGAGTGGATTTCGAAAGCACAGACCAGCGCGGTCGCTGGGCAGCCGATTGTTTCCGCTCGACAAGGAGCATGGTCCAAGACTGATTCGATCGCGATCAACAAGCGGGCTCTGAGCCGTTTTCAGCCTGTGGCGGCCCCGGAAACGGTGAAGCTCGAAATCACACTCCAGCTTCAGGGCGGATTCCTCGTGAATGATCCGAGCCAGAGAAGGAAGGGTGGTGAAGGTGCGATCTTGCACTCGCCGTTGCGGCTTCGGAGCCAACGCGCTTATTTGCCCGCGTCTTCGTTTCGGGGGGCGTTCCGTTCGCAAGCGCGATGCATCTGGCGAACGTTGCAACAAGTTCATCCTAATGACGCGGTCACGGACCGACCGCTCCGGGAGGCCAAGTACGCCGCGGATCAAGAGGATCTGTTCGGTTTCTATCAACTCTTCGGAGCGCCGGGCTGGGCATCCCCGCTCGCGATCAGCGACTTCATCCCGGTGGATACGAAGACTGGCGATCTTGCGACGAAACAGGAGTTCATCGCAATTGATCGGTTCACTGGTGCCGGAGCCGAGTCGCGGAAGTTTAATGCTTTCCGAGAGGTCGGGCAGGAGCTTCGGGGGTCTGTTACGGTGAATTTGGAAGCGCTTCGGTCGGCCAAATGCGGGCCATGGGTATTTGCGCTGCTGCTGTTTACTCTGCGCGACCTTGTTGAAGGCGACATTACGTTTGGATGGGGCGCTTCGAAGGGCTACGGAGCAGCGGTTGCGAATGTTTCGGCCATGCCTGGGCATTCGTTGGCTAACACGGTTGCTGATTTCGTCAAGCTGCTGCCCCGTTCTGTCGGCCCCGCCGTCGCGCTCGAAGCAAGTTTGAAGGAATGGGCCGCTGAGTTTTCGACGGTCGTCCGCCGCCACGCCGATACTTGTAAGAACTGGGATTAGCCGCCATGCATTTTCACAATAACTACCACTTCTATCCTTGTCCTGACGACCCGAAGCGGGTCCACGATGTAAGTCGCGCCGATTTCGATAACGGTGAGCCGGAAGCCGCAACACACGACCGGTATGTAACCGGCACCCATTCCGGTCGCATTCAATGCCGCGTCACTTCCGAGTCTCCGATTTTTGTGGGAGGTCTCCGCACTTCAGGCGCGCCGGCCCATGCCTCCCACTTCCAACGGGACGGAAATCCGGCTATTCCGGCCTCGTCCTTGCGTGGGCTTATTTCCAGCCTGGGCGAAGCGGCGAGTAATTCGTCGCTTCGTGTTCTTCTTGATGAAGATTACTCCTTCCGCCGTGTCGTAGACCCCAAGTTCAAAGAGACGCTCTCCGCAATTGGGATGGTTCGTCGAATGGGAGATAGTTTTACCCTCTATCCTTTAGCGCTCCCAACTTTGACGTGCAATCTTGATGGCTTCGCTACCCTGCCCCCAGAGTATCAACCGCTTTTCCCTCTGCCGCTCCTCCGCGTCTACGTTGGCAAGAAACACGAGATCTCGGACAGGTTGTTTCCGTTTCGTACCAACAACAACTGGGAGAACCTCGACTGGCACTTTATGAATCTCCAGTCACGGGCTTGGCTTCCAGGATTTCGCCTAGCCGATGACGAGTACCAACACCGCAAACCGGCCTCACGACAGTTCTTATTGGCCCAGTTGCCAATCGACGGCAACTTTACTCCTCGGCGACGGGTCGAGAATCCCGAAGCGGCCAAAGGTAAGACATCCGGGGTGCTTCGCGTCTTAGGCTGTTGGGGCAATCGCAGCGATACGATGCCGTCCACGAAGAAACACGAACTATTTCTGCCGTTCCCGCCTCCGAAGGGATGGCCGAAGGTCCCAATTCCGCAGTCCGTAGTTGATCAGTTCCATTCGCTCTGCGACGAACGGAGCGATGCTTCGTTTGATCGTTTCCAGAGGGATAGGAAGAAGAATCCCCTTTTTCCCTTTGAGCCGATGGATACCCGAACGGAGCGGTACAAGGTAGCGGAGGGCGACAAGGAAGCGGCCCGGATAGCGGCCCGCATTCGCATTCAACATGGCGATCTGGTCTATTTTAAGCCAAACGCCAATGGAACCCAGATTGATGAGATTTCGTTTTCCTCGATTTGGCGGGGCAAGGTGAAGGGGACGACTTACAGTTTCTTTCCTCAGGCCGTACTGCCTTTTCGAGGAAATCCTGATAATAAAGTGGAGGACAAACCGAATTTAACTCCTGGTGACTTACTCTTTGGCTTTGTCGAGGACCTCGGAGAAAAGCCTGAGACACGTGCGACCCCACGCCAAGGGTTGGCTTTGGCGAGTAGGGTCCGTCTATCTGACGCCACTTTAGATCTGGGAGCCTCCGGTATTGCGCCGATTCGGCTTCCTGCCGTGATTCTTAAGGTGCAGGATTCACCCAAACTGCCTTGCCCTGCCTTCTATTTCAAGCCCAGAACTATCCCCTTGGGGGGTTACATTGCCAAGCGCGATTTGAATCCGGGAAACCACGTTGCGCAAGGTTACAAGGCCTACCTGCATCATCGAACTGTAGAGTTAACGAATGCGCCTTGGAAGACTGGTTCTCCTGGGGACAATTTGGAGCAGAAAGCGGAAATCGATCCGGTGCGGGCGGGAGCGGTCTTCACTTTCGACGTTGAGTTTAAGAACCTGTCACCTTATGAGCTAGGCTTGCTCCTTTACGTCCTGCGCCCGACCTCCGAGTTTCGTCACAAGATTGGACTTGGGAAGGCATTGGGATTAGGAACGATCAGGATGGACATTGAGCGAGTCCAATTAGTAAACCGGCCGACTCGATATACAGCGGAGGGTTATTTTCTGCCTCGTTACGGGGCGGAGTACGACGCGGCGGAGGCGGATAAGCTGCGGCAGGATTTTCGTAAGGAGATGAACGCAGATCTGCGAGCTGCGATTGAGATGATTGGAAATCCTGCTTGCCTATTGCAGCCAGTGAAGCCGCCGCTGGTGGCGGGGCAACCGGAGGAGAAAGAGACGTTTCGGTTCTTTGTAATCAACGACGGAAGCGGGCGGCAGTTCTTGGCCCCGATCCGTGCCGCCAAGCCGTTGCCTAGTCTTTCCCAGCCGCAACCGTAGGAATTCAAAATGTCCGCTCTATTGGGAAAAACGAGAGTAGGCTTGGTTAGATGTTGAAGGCCGCAGGTCCCATCGCTCTTGCAATCAAGGCCTTCGTGGCCTTGGCCCTCATTGGAGCCGGGGGGATCTTTGTGGTCGGCGCTTATACCAACTGGGACACTGACGCCTCTAATCGATGGTTATCGCTACTTAACGTGTGTATTATCGGGGCAGGTGCAGTTAGCTTGTTGGCAGCATGGCGACAGGCGGATGCAACGCAGGACCAACAGCGGGACCAGCGGTTTGCGCTCGCGATGCAACTGCTCGGCAGTCATGATGCTGTTTCAAACACTCCAAATATCGCGGCTAGGCTTGGAGCGCTTTATTCGCTTGAAAGCCTAATCGACGACAAGGGAAAGCACTATCATCGGGTTGTGCAGCGAATACTTTCGACTTATCTCGTTCAGCCGACAATGGATTCAGTTGGTAACCGTCCCGACATGCAGCAGTGCGTGGAAAGTTTACTGACCCGTTATGAGAGGGCGATGATTGGTAAGGCGGAGTTGAAGAACATCGTATTTTCCTTTCTCGATGGCAAATCGAGGTCGATTGAGATTACTGGAACGGTAAATTTTCAGGAATGCGATTTTTCTAGGCAAGACCTATCGAAGTGGACCGTCGGAATCCGTTCGGCCTTCACGAGTTGCATTTTCAATGGGGCTAAGCTTCCAGTCGAGATGCACGAAATCGCCTTCAACAAGTGTCACTTTCAACTGAAGGCAGACTTGCGCAACTGCAAGTTTCGCGGTTGCACCTTCGAAGAATGTGTCTTTCTCGAGGCTAACCTGGACTCAACCCAATTCGAGAAATGTAGTTTTAAGGAAGTGACGATAGAGAAGGTAGATCTCGGAACCGTTTCAGGCTTGTTTCAACACCCTCCGGCTTTTCCGGAAGGTGTTGAATTCAGTGATTGTACGTTTCCCGAAGGATTCTCGAAGGCTAGCGGTGTCGACGAGCCGCTCACCCCGCCTTGACTATTTGACGAACTTATCTTTCTCCGACGGGGTGACAGAGCATTTTTCGTCTATGCGTTTCCAAAAAGCGGACGAGACAACATAAATGCGCTTGAAGAACGGACGTTCAAGGACCTTGCAAAAAGCACCCTTGCGCTCTCCGATGCAGCGATTGAGAAGCTGATAAAAACGGAAGCCTACACGGAGGTAAGGTGTGATGAATAAGACCAAGACGTACAAGAGCGAAGCGCTTGCGGCAATCCACGAAACGGTTTCGGACATGCTTGATGCCGGTGTTATCGACAAGCAGACGATGCGCCATTTCGACGAATCCTGTTTGACGCGGGTTCATGGATTCACGGGCGAAGAGATTCGGGCGCTGCGTGAGCGTGAGGAAGTGAGCCAAACGGTTTTTGCTCGTTACCTAAACGTGACGAAGGATTCTGTCAGCCAGTGGGAACGCGGGCAAAAAAAGCCTGCCGGAGCATCGCTGAAATTGCTTTCGTTGGTAGAGCGTAAAGGGCTTGAAGCGATTGCCTGACGTCCATAACTGTTTCGGCTCAACTGAAGCCGAAGGGGTGCCGAGTTGATGTAAGGAATCGTCGCGGCTTGCCGTCGGTATGAATTTTTCGAGTTGACGGTCTTGAAGCCAAACCGAGCGGCGCTCCGATGGTCTGGCCATCGGCTAATGGGCCAGCCTTGCAGTCGAATCGTTGGGTTTCGGCCTTCCCGTTCCAGCGGCGATGGCCGACGGAGATTGGGTCGGTAGACCCCAATGCCTCGAAATACGCGCCCGCAGGGCGGACTGAGTACTCTTTGTCCGGCGGCAATCCTCATGATGACGCTGAACGAAGACACGCGCACGATCCAACAGACTCGCGAAGTGTCTCAATCCCCTTCTGGGCGGGGCGGGCATTCCCACAGTCTTCCAAGCCCGGTGGCACACACCGGGGAAAAAGCTTCAATCCCCTTCTGGGCGGGGCGGGCATTCCCACTATCATAGTGGGGTTGGTGATTCTGGCACTTTCAGTGGTTTCAATCCCCTTCTGGGCGGGGCGGGCATTCCCACGTGGATAACCACCTTTTTTCCAGCGGTGCATCTATTGTTTCAATCCCCTTCTGGGCGGGGCGGGCATTCCCACGGAAAGGTGATCTGGTGTCCGGAAAGGTAATCCAATCTTGTTTCAATCCCCTTCTGGGCGGGGCGGGCATTCCCACTTGAGATCAGCAACGAAGATAAGCAGGCCGAATACGTGTTTCAATCCCCTTCTGGGCGGGGCGGGCATTCCCACCATTACAAATCCGCCGCGCTGGTTGCGGCGGAGCGAGCGTTTCAATCCCCTTCTGGGCGGGGCGGGCATTCCCACTTGGGTTTTGGACCCAGTTCCAGGGGTCGGGTGCCCCGTTTCAATCCCCTTCTGGGCGGGGCGGGCATTCCCACGTTTCTAGGGACGGCACCAGAATAGTGTGGTTCGTTTGTTTCAATCCC
>JANXMS010000404.1 GCA_025354525.1 Acidobacteriota bacterium | reverse complement strand
TCGGAGGGCGGCAGGGGTGGCGAGGGCGACGGTTGCGACGAGGCCGAGGAGTGGCCGCGATGGAGCAGCGAAGGAGCGACGGCGACGAGGGGGCAGAGGGTTTCGTATTACTCTGATCCTAGGGAGGCGAGGAGGGGTGCTCGGAAGGCGGCGCGGGTGGCGAGGACGACGGTTTCGACGAGGCCGAGCAGTGGCCGCGATCAAATAGCGAGGGAGCTACGGCGACGAGGGGGCATTACTCTGATCGCAGGGAGGCGAGCAGGGGTGCTCGGAGAGGGGCGCGGGTGGCGCGAGGGCGACGGTTTCGACGAGGCCGAGAGGTGGCCGCGATGGAGCAGCGAGGGAGCTACGGCGACGAGGGCGCATTACTCTGATCGCAGCGAGGCGAGCAGGGGTGCTCGGAGGGCGGCGCGGGTGGCGAGGACGGAGGCGAGGAGGCCGGTGAGGGCGACGGAGGCGAGGAGTCCGAACATGGGAAAAAGCGGGGGGAGTTGGCCGCGTTCGAGCAGGGAGGGGGCTACGGCGACGAGGGCGCAGAGGGTGCCGACGGCCAGGCCGAATGCCAGCAGGAGCAGGTTTTCGAGGACGATGACTTGAGCGACTTCGGAGCCGGTGAAGCCGACGGCGCGGAGCAGGGCGAGTTCCTTCCGGCGTTCGAGGACGTTGCGCAGCAGGACGGCGCTGAGGCCGAAGGTACCGAGAATTAGCCCAAGAGCACCGAGGGCTTGAAAAGTTGAAAGGTAGGCATGTTCGACGCGGAGGAACTGGGCTAGTTTTTCGGAGACGGTCATGACGTCGAGGCCGGAGTCGGAGAAAAGTTCTTCGACGTTTTCGTTGGGTGCTTTTTCGAAGAGCATCATCCGGAAGCCTTGTTCGGCGGGGAAGGCGCGGAGGAACTGGGCTTCGCCGATAAGCACTTCGCTTTGGAAGACGCTGCCGGGGAGAGTGGCCACGAAGCGAATCCGGGCTCCGCCGTCGAGGGTCATTTCGTCGCCGATGGCCTTGTGGAGAATGTACTGGAGGGAGTTGGCGTCGGCGGCGGCGGGGATTGCGCCGTCAGCAAGGGGGGCGTCGAGAGCGGGGACGAGGCCGGGGGGGAGGGCGACAACCTTGGGGCGGGTGGGGGCGTAGAGATTGAGGCAGCTTGCGTCTTCGCCTGGTCGGACGCGGAGCATGACGGCACCGTCGAGTTTTTCGTAGAGTGGCGATTGGCTTTCGCCCAGATAAGCGTATTTGTTGAAGGCGAGGGACGAGGCGGGCGGGTGGCGGAAGGCTTCGAGGGAGATGAGCAGGAAGGTGGCGAAGGCGATGAGGGCGATGGTCATCATGGACCGAGTGGGCCGTTGGCCGGCGTTGGCCCAGGCGAGGCGGGCGAGGGAATTGAACTCGCCGCCGAGGCCGGCTTCGAGGAGTGCGCGGCTGCCCAAGGCGCCTCCAATGAGAAGGAGGAAGCCGGCGCCGAAGAAGCCGCCTTCGGGGGCGATGCGACCGGCGGCGGAGGCTCCGGCGAGGGCTAGGCCGGCGGCGAGGAAGCCGATGGCGAGCCAGCGAAGGCGGACAGCGGTGTGGGGCAGATCGTCAATTTGGCGACCGGCGAGGAGGTCCCACGGGGAGAGGCCGCGGAGGCGGCGGAGGGTGATGACGACGACGAGGACGCTGACGATGATGCCTGGGAAGAGGGCTCCGCGGAGGGCGGTCGGAGATAAGTGAAGCTGCAGGGAATGGGTTCCGACGGCGTCGTTCCACCAGTGGCGGAGGCCGTAGAGGAGGCCGCTGGAATAGAGCCAGGCACCGACGCAACCGACGACGGTGCCGACGAGGCCGAGGGCCAAGCCTTCGCGGACGAACATGCGGCGGACATCGCGGCGGGAGTAGCCGATGGCGAGAAAGAGGCCGATTTCGCGGAGCCGCTGTTCAATGCCGAGGCGGAAGAAGAGGGCCGTTAGTAGGAACGCCGAGCCCATGACGAAGCTGCTGAACATGCCGAAATACATGGCGAAATCGGTGCTGCCAGCGGAGGCGGCGAGGGCTTGGTCGCGGAGGGGGAGGATCGTTAGGCCGTCCTTGGAGAGGTCGACGCTGGGGAGGAAGGCGGCGATCCAGGCTTGTTCTTTGTTACCGGGATAGAGGCGGACGGAGGAGACTTTGCCGAAGCGGGAGCCCCAGAGGCGCTGGCCGTCGGCAATGGAGACAAAGGCCTTGGGGGTGGTGCGATAGTCGGCCCAATACTTCTCGTCGACGGGGCGAATTTTGTCGAGGTTCATGGGGAAGGGCGGGTCCCAGTCGCTGACGTTGTCGGCGTCGCTGATGCCGGGGTAGTCGGGGGCCATGATGCGGTCTCCGAGAGCGGTGGCGCCGGCGACGGTGAACAGCGCAGAGGCGGTATCGAGGTTGCCTTCCTGACGCCAAAGGTAGTATTCCATTTGCAGTTTGTCGCCGGGCTTGGCGCCGGTTTGCTGCATGGTCCACGTGTTGAGGCGGATGCCTTCGGTGACTTCGGGGGTGGCGGTGACGAGGGAGTAGGGGACCTCGCGGTTGCCGATCTTCATGTTGTTCGCGAGGTAAGTGAGCAGGGGTTCCGAGCGGAGGCCGAGTTTGGCGGCGGTTTCGGAGACGCGGGCGACTTGGTCGTCGCGGAGAAGGCCGGCACCGCTTTCGAGTTGCATGCCCCCGGGGACGGGGCGTAGCTTCATGCCGAGGTCTTCCATGCGGAGGCCGTCGCGGAGTTCTTCGTTTGTAATGGCAGGGCCAGAGACGAGGAGAACGTTGGCTTTTTCGGCTTGGTCGAGCTCCTTTTGAAGAGTCGAGAGGGCGACGTAGACGACGCGGAGTTCGCCTTGTTGGGGTTCGAGGGCGAAGCCGCCGGGGAGCGTTTTTTTGACGCGGAAACGGACGGTGCGGACGGAGCCTTCGCGGCGGCCGTGGAGCGATTCCTGGGGGATTTCGCTGGGCTTTTCGATGCGGACGAGGATGCCGTCGTTAGCGTTCGCGCCGAACTCTTTGGCGAGGGCTTCGCTGATGATGGCGTCGCGTTCCGCGAGCGGCTCGGCGGTGATTCCTTGGAGGCGCCAGTAGCGTTGGTCGACGCCGTAGATGAGCACTTTGGCGGCTGACTTGTTGGAGCCCTGGTGTTTGACGATGCCAGCGAAGTGGAGCACGGGGGCCATGGCGCGGGTCTTTTTGGCCAAGCGGTCGGGGAGGGCTTCCGTGAAGGGCAGAGCGGCGACGACAGCGGAATCGACGCGGCCGAGGCGGGCGAGGGCGAGTTCGCGGAGGGAAGCTTGCACGGAGTCGCCGACGATTTGTGAGCCGATCATCACCGAAACGGCGACCGCCACGCCGAAGACTACGGCTAAATTCGTTCGCCAGAACCATTGGAGATTTCGGAGCATTAGAGGGCTTCTTCGAGGCGGCGGTTGACCATCGCGAACTGGGGGGCGATCTTCTGGTGGAGGGTCTTGCGGTGGGTGACGATGTCGGTGGGTTCCTCGCAGAGGAGGAGTTGGGGCTTTCGGGTCAAGACTCGGGCGATGGCGACGGGCTGCTCTTTTCCGCTGGATAGGCCGGCGCGTCGGAGGAGACCCTGGGCGCTAACTTTGGCGGCGGGGGTGGGCTTGCGGAGATTTCGGAGCATTAGAGGGCTTCTTCGAGGCGGCGGTTGACCATCGCGAACTGACGGTCCATACGCTGGGCGAGGATTTTGCTGTGGGTCACGATGACGATGATGTTGCCGGCTTCGTCCTGGAGTTCGATGAGGAGGTCAACGACTTCGGCGGCGGTTTGTTCGTCGAGGTTGCCGGTGGGTTCATCGCAAAGGAGGAGTTGGGGCTTTCGGATCAAGGCTCGGGCGATGGCGACGCGCTGCTTTTCTCCGCCGGAAAGTTCGGCCGGGCGGTGTTGGAGGCGCGAGGTGAGGCCGACGCGGCGGAGGAGTTCTCGCGCACGATCTTTGGCGGAGGGATCGGGCTTGCCGACGAGCGTGGGGGCGAGGACGTTTTCGAGAACGGTGCACTGGGGGAGCAGGCAGTGGTCTTGAAAAATGAATCCGATTTTCTCGTTGCGAAAGCGGGCTTGGGCGGCTTCGCTGAGTTCGAGGGGCCACTGGCCATCGAACTCCATGGTGCCGGAGGTGGGGGTGTCGAGAAGGCCGAGGATGTGGAGCAACGTGCTCTTGCCGCTGCCGGAGGGGCCGACGATGGAGACGCGATCATCGGGGACGATCATCAGGTCGACGGCTTCAAGGACGGGCAACTGACCGGCGGCGGTGGAGTAGGCCTTGGCGATTTGAGTGAGATTGATCACGCGACTCTATGGTAAACGGAGAGCGCGGCCTGCGTCATGGCGTCCATGGAGTAATGCTGATGGACGCCGGCCAGGCCGCGGGCGGCGAGGCGATGGCGGAGGGCGGAATCGTCGCGAAGTGTGGCAATGGCGGCGGCTAGTTCGGCGGCGTTGCCGGGCTGAACGAGCAGGCCGCCGCCGGTTTTGGCGATCATTTCGGGGAAGGCTCCGTGAGCGGGTTGGATGACGGGAAGGCCGCAGGCCCAGGCTTCGAGGATGGAGAAGCCTTTGGGTTCGACGTAGTCCGTGGGGACGGAGAGGACGTCAACACTTTGGAGGAAACGGGCTTTGCCTTCGCGGTCTGGCGAGCCGTGATAGTGGATGAACGGGGCGTATTTGGCGAGATAATCGCGGTGTTCGGGGAGGTTGTAGCCGGCGACGTGGAGTTCGACGCCGTCGAGCATTTGAACGGCTTCGACGAGGTTGTGGAGGCCTTTTTCGGGGGCGATGCGGGCGAAGAAACCGACGCGGAAACCGGTGTGGGATTTGGGGGCCGGGGCGAGGCCTTCGAAGTTGATGCCGAGGGGGACGACGTGGACCTTGTCGGCGGGAAGGCCGAAATAATCGGTCATGTACTGGGCGTAGTATTCGGAGGTCGCCAGGAAGGCGTCGACGTGTTTGATGTTGGTGCGGATGAGATCCATGCTGCGCGAACGCCACGGTTCGGCGAGGCCGTCGAGGAACAGGTCTTCGCCTTGGAGGGTAAGGACAACGGGGGCTCCGGTGACCCGCTTCATGGGTTCGGCGAAGGAGATGAGGAGAGCGAAAGGGAGGCTGATGACGTCGGGTGTCGGCTCTGTAGCGAGCCAATCGCAGAGTTTTTCAAACTCTTTTTTGATGGGGCCGTGCTCGCCTTCGAGCATGGAGACGGTCATTTCGCCGAGGAATTTCGGATTTACTCCGACGGAGCGTTGGGATGCCAAGCGGAGAGCGGCGTTGGAGTCCCAGAGTTTGTCGAGGAACTTGGGGGTGTGGCGGAAGAGAGCGGATTTTTGCTGGAGATAGACGCTGACGCCGCCGAAGAAAACTCGGTTGAGGCTGTGGTTGGCTTCGTCGGTGAGGGTGGGGGTGTAGACGGGGACGAGGACTACATCGTGGCCGCTGGCCTTCAGCGAACCTGCCAGGGCGTTGTCCCTCATGCAGGAGCCGCAGTACATATTGGCGGCCCCTGCTGTGATGTAAACGATTTTCAACTAGCCCACCAGTTCGGGCACCGCTTGGAAGGCTCGGCGCGAGTACAGGTGGTCGAACAGATTGCCTTCGTGGGGTTGATCCCAGGAGATCTTCATAGTGGAGATGGCCCCCAGATTCAGTCGGCCGATGTGGGGGTTGGCAAGCAGACGCTGGTGGAGTTTGGTGTCGTTGGTAAGTGCCGTGCAGACGAGCGTGGGCCCGAGGCAGTGCGGAAGTTCGTGCGGCTCCACTTGGACGACGCTGACGTGAGGGTAGCCGAACTCGCGGTTGGCCATGGCATGCTCTTTGGAGGAAACATGAATGACCGAGGGGAGCAGGTAGGTGCAGCCCTCATAGACGGCCACGCGTTCGCTGCCACGCACCTTGGCGCAGAGGTCTTCGGCATCGGCGTCGAGCTCGCTATCGACCATGGCGCTGATGCGTTTGGCGACGTCGGGGTTGGCGAGCGGGGCGACGGCGGCGTGAGGATCCTCTTCGGAGGTGGGCTTGATTTTGGCTAAACGTTCGGCTAGGGCTTGGGCCAATTCGCGCCCGTTGCCGGTGGTCCAGATGCTGGAGCAGTTGACGCAAGAGCGACCGGAGTTGTTGGCCACGGAGTCAACCATAAGGTCCAGATACTTGTCCCAGTTCGCAGCGCCGTCGTCAGCCAGGATGATTTTGGAATAGCCAGGGCCGTGGATTTCGATGCGGGGATCGCCGCTCCAAGCTTTCGCGGCGGCGACATCGCCGAAGAGCATGCCGCGACCGGTGCCGCGGAGAACTTCCGCGCCGCCGGCGTGGCTGGTGGGGTAGTAGCCGAAGACTTCGGCAGGCACGCCGGCTTTGATGTATGCCTGGATGATGCGGTAAGGCGTCCAGGGTTCGGAGCTGCCGGGCTTAAGGATGAGCGGCGTTTTCAGGGCGATGGCCGGGGCCCAAAGCGAATGCACGCCGGGGGAGTTCGACGGGAGGATGACGCCCATTGAATTGCCGCGGGGGAAAAAGCTGAGAGCGCGGCCGTCCATTTCGCCTCGGCCGGTATCGAGCATGTCGAGAGCGGGGAGGCGGGTGAGGCCCATGAGCACCGTTTCCATGGAGGCGAGGACACCGGCGATTTTGTCCATGTTGCGGCGGACCATGACCCAGGGTAGTCCGGTGGTGGCGGAGACGGATTCGACGAATTCCTGCGGGGATTGCGGGAGGTCATCGTTAAGGAAATAGCCGCTGGCTTTGCCGGCCATGACGATTAATTCGCGCGTTGTGAAGCCTTGGAGAATCGCGGCGGCTTCGTGCTGTTGCAGCAGGTCTCGTCGGATGAGCCCGACGTTCGCCTGGCTGATTTCGACGTAGGGCTGGCGGGTGCGATAGTGGATTGCGGTGGAGACGTCGACGCTGCGGTAGGGCTTGCCGTACCGCAGGATGGGGAGGTGGAGCATGGGTTAGTAGACCCCTTCAACGACCGACTTTTGGAAGCGCGAGAAGGGGCGAACGTTGCGGACACCGTCCCAGGGGTACTGATCGCAAGGCGCTTCGCGTTCGCATTCGTCGCGTTCGAGGAAGCGGGGGATGAAGGTTTCCTTCGTGAGCGTGGTGAGGCGGACGCGGCCGGTTTCGCCGTAGCCGACGACCTTGGTGGCGTCGTCGAAATCGACGACTTCGAGCAGGGCACGGGGGCAGGGCGGGTAGTAAATGATGGCCCAATTGTCCTTAGGCTCGGGGGCACGGTGGGTGGCGAGACCCATCAGAGTGTTGCCGTAGGTGGGGGCGAAATATACGTTCGGTCCGAGTAACTCTTCGACGGCGAAGCGGTGGAATTGCGGGGTCATTTCGGTGCCTCCACAGAAGACGCCTTTAACGCCGACCTTCTCGAGATTGATCTTTTCGCAGAGAGCTTCGAGGAGTTTGGGCGTGGTGAACATGCACTTCACTTCGTGCGAGCGAAGGATGGTGAGGGCTTGATCGACGCAGTGCTGCTTGTAGAGTTCAGCTTCCTGCAGTTGGCCGCGTTTGATGAGTTTGATGACCCAGCGGGGATCGAGGTCGACGGAGAAGGCGATGCCGCCGCGATGTTGGGCGAGATGTTCGACGGCGAGGCGGAGGCGGCGGGGGCCGCTGGGTCCGAGCATGAGCCAGTCGGAGCCTTTGGGGAACGACTCGTCGGGGAGAGTTTCCGAGAAATTTTCGTAGTCGATCCGGAAGTCGTCCATCTGGACGCGGGACTTGGGAAGGCCGGTGGATCCGCCGGTTTCGAAGACATAGGCGGGGCGATGGGCTAGGCCCTTCGGAATCCAGCGACGGACGGGTCCGCCGCGGAGCTCATCGTCGGAGAAGTTTCCGAATTTCGCAAGATCTTCGTAGGAACTGACTTCCTTGCGGGGGTCCCAACCGGCTTCCTGGGCCCAGTTCAGCCAGAACGGGCAACCTGTTTCAGGGTTGAAATGCCATTGGACGATTTCGCGGACATGGGCGTCTAGGCGTTCCTTGTTCGCATTCACTCTTGCAAAAAGATCGGGTTGGGTCGCGGTGCTCATTACCATCTATCTTATTCTGATGAGATGGTCTCACGGATGACGCGGATTTTTCGACCGACACTTTTCGCCCTCGCCGGCGTTGCTGGCGTGGCTGCTTTACTGTTCGGCGTGTTCGGCGCGCGGGTGGACATGGACGGGGGTGGGGTGCCGTCCCGAGTGAAGTTTGACGAGCCGGAAACTCACTACAAGAAAGTGGAGGAGAGTCGGGCCGCGGTGCCGCCAGCGCCCGTCGTGGTAGTACCGACGACGGAAGCGAAGGCACCGTATTGGACGGACTTTCGAGGACCGCTTCGCGATGGGATTGATCGCCAGACGAAGATCCTGACGGCGTGGCCGGGCGGGAAGCTGAAAGAGCTTTGGAAGCAGCCTATTGGCGGGGGCTGGGCGAGTTTCGTGATCGCCCATGGGTTAGCGTTTACGATTGAACAGCGGAAGGCGCAAGAGGTGGTAGCGGCCTACGACGTGGCCACAGGGCGGGAGATTTGGACGCATCGGTACGACGCGAATTTTCAGGAGTCACTGGGGGGGCCGGGACCGCGGGCGACTCCCACGTGGCATGACGGAAAGGTGTATTCATTGGGAGCGGAGGGTCACTTGGTTGTTCTGGATGCGAAGACCGGGAAAGTGATTTGGACAAAAAAGATTTTGAGCGACAACAACGCGGAAAATTTGGCGTGGGCGATGTCGGCGTCGCCATTGATCGTGGAAGATTTGGTGATTGTGCAACCGGGCGGGCCGCAGGGGAAAAGCATTGTGGCCTATAACAAACTGACGGGGGCGAAGGTTTGGGGGGCGCTGAGTGAGAAGGCCGCTTATGCCTCGCCGATTTTGGCGACGCTGAATGGGCAGCGCCAGGTGATGACGGCGACGGCTACACGGGTTGTCGGCTTGCATCCCGCCGATGGCAAGCTGCTGTGGGAGTATCCGTGGAAGACGGAATACGACATCAATAGTTCGTCGCCGATTGTGACCGGGCCGAATCAGTTTGTGATTGCTTCGGGCTACGACCACGGGACGGCGCTGGTGGAAGTGGCGATGGACGGGTCTACGAAGACCATTTGGCAGAACAAAAAAATGAAGACAAAATTCTCGACGGCCATTTTTCATGAGGGGTTTCTGTATGGCTTGGACGATGCGATTCTGGCCTGCGTGGATGTGAAGACGGGCGAGCAACAATGGAAGGGCGGACGGTATGGCTATGGCCAACTGCTTCTGGCTGACGGACACCTGATTGTGACCACGGAGCAGGGTGATGTTGCCTTGGTCAAGGCCACGCCAGCGGGCCACGAAGAGGTGGCGCGTTTTACGGCGATCGACGGGAAAACCTGGAACGTACCGGCGATTGCGGACGGACGGCTTTTTGTGCGGAACACGCGAGAAATGGCCGCTTTTCAGCTTTCGGCACCGTAACGATGCTGCAACATCGATAGGTGATACTGAGTCGTATGCGCTTTTTTCTGCTGGCCGCGCTGGCCCTGCCGATGTTCGCGGGGGAACTTCGCGGGAAGCTGGTGGACGCACCTTTTACACGGGTTTTGCTGACGTCGCGGACGGGGGCGATTCTGGCCGAGACGACGACCAATGCGGCGGGAGAGTATGTCTTCGCGGAGGCGCCGGTGGACGCTCGCACGGTGCCGGCGTCGCGGGTAACGGTGACGGCGATTCGCGGGGCGGCGGTGGATGCGGCCGATTCGCCGCAAGTGAATTTCACTGGAGAAAGGACGCGTCCAACGGTGGCGCACGCCTTGGAGGCGCAGCCGAATGTTCATTTGCAGCAGACGGGGCCGGGCCAAGTGTCACCGTTTTTGCGCGGGCTGACCGGGTATCAAGTGTTGAACTTGGTTGACGGGGTTCGGTTTAACAACGCCACGTTCCGGAGCGGCCCGAATCAATATCTCGCCTATCTGGAACCGAGCCAAGCCGACCACGTCGAGGCGATGCTGGGCCCGAGCGGGACGCAGTATGGCTCGGACGGCTTGGGCGGAACGATTCAGGTGCTTTCTCGTCCGAGCCGGTTTACGGACGTTCCTCGCTGGGCCGGGCGAGTGAATTTGGATGGCCATTCCGCGGACCTCAGCGGAGGGGTCGCGGGGGAGATTGCGCATAGCTCGGCGAAAGGTTTTGTTCTGCTGGGCGGGGCCGGGAGTCGCCACAATGACGTGCGGGCTGGTGGTGGTTATGACTCGCACAATGTGCTGACACGGCTTTATGGGTTTGATCGAGAGCAGGTGAAGAGCGTGCTTGGTGGACGGTTGCGGGATACGGCGTACAGCCAGGCAGGCACCCACGCGAAGGTTGCTTATCGGCCTTCGGCGACGCAAACGCTGACGGGGTGGTATCAGCGCGGAGAGCTGTGGGGGGTTCGCAATTACAAAGATCTTTGGGGAGGCCTTGGTCGGCTGACGAGCAAGTTGGCACCGCAACGCGTGGACCTTGCCTATCTCCGCTACGAGAAGCTTCAGGTTGGCCCGTTTGATTCGCTCTCGGCCCGAGTTTCGGTGAACTCGCAGAGGGACGGCGGGGTGCGGCAGAACCTGCGGAGCACGGACTCGGTGACGCGGGAGTTCAATCGAGTGAATGCCTACGGCTACTCGGGCCAGGGGGTGACGCATGTAGGCTCGCATACGCTGGTCACTTTCGGCGGCGAGGTTTATGAGGAACGGGTTCGTTCGCGGCGAACGGTGAACCATGTTTCGGTGCGTCCGCTGTACCCGGATGACTCGGCTTATCGGAGCGGGGGGGCGTTTGTTCAGGGAATGACGGAGCTTCCGGCCCGCCTTCGGCTTGGCTATGGCTTGCGGTTTACGCGGATCAACTATTCGACCCTGACGTTCGCCGACTGGACCGGACATGGGTCGTTGTCCTATCGCCTCACGCCCTCATTAGGCCTGCATTTGACGGGCAGTCGCGGCTTCCGCGCACCGAATTTGAACGACCTCGGTTCGATTGGCTTGAACGATCTCGGCTATGAGATCCCCGTAGTCGAAGCGTTGGCGGCTCGCCCGCTGTTGGCGGACTCGGCTGGGGAAGGGGCTCTTTCGAAGGGGTCGGCGGCGCGCCCGTTAGGCGTTGAAACGCTGCGGAATCTTGAGGCGGGTATGCAATGGCGAACAGCGCGGCACAGCGGGCGGGTACAGTTTTTCGACGCCGCGTTGGCAGATCCGATTAGTCGCCGGACGCTGCTGTTTCCGGCCAACGCGGTGCCTACGGCGCTAGCCGGGATTGCGGTTACAGCGATTGCGCCGACGGCTGCCCAGCGGGGCCAGGGCGTGGTGACGGTGGCGACGGGCTTTGATCCGCGGGCGGTCAAGGCGTTTGTGAACGACGGCGCGGCGCGGTACTGGGGCGTCGAGAATTTGTGGCGGAGCGACCTCAGTTCGCGATGGCGGTTGACGGCGAACTACTCTTATTTGCTCGGGCGGGACCTGTATCCCAATCGCCATATTCGGAGGCTTCCGCCGCAGCAGGGAGAGGTTGCGCTACGCTTCGGGCGCCGCTGGTGGGTGGAAGGGGTGGTGCGGGCGAGCGGGGCGCAGGAACGGTTGAACGGCGGCGACATCGACGATGAACGGATCGGCGCTTCTCGTCGGAGGAGCGACATCGCGGATTTCTTCAACGGGGCGCGGGCGCCGCGAATCGGCGAGACCTTACTGCAGATCCAGAACCGGGTGCTGCCCGGCGTGGCCGACTCGGTGCGCATACCGCTATATAGCAATACGCCGGGCTGGGCAACGGCGGAACTACGGGGGATGATGCCGGTGGGGGAGCGGTGGACGATCTACGGCGGGCTGTCAAACTTAGCGGATCGCAACTTTCGAATTCACGGCTCCGGCATTGATGCCCCTGGGTTTAACGCCTCGCTGGGTGCCCGCCTGACGTTCTAATTTCGATATCATATGCAGCATATGTGGCGTATTGCATTTTGTTTCTGTACTCTTGTCCCGCTGTTTGCGGCGGATGAGTGGCCCCAATTTCGTGGCGTAAACTCGACCGGGGTTTCGAACGAAGCCAACCTTCCGCTGGCGTTCGGGCCGGGTCAGAACATGGCGTGGAAGACGCCGCTGCCGCTGGGCCATAGTTCGCCGGTGTTCTCGAAAACGCAGATTTTCCTAACCGGCTACGACGATAAATCGCTATATATCATTTCACTCGACCGCAAATCCGGTGCCGAACGTTGGCGACGGGCTTTGCCGCGCGCTCGGCAGGGGGAGTTCCACAAGCAGAATTCGTCGGCGAGCCCGAGCGCGGTGACCGATGGTCAGAACGTTTACGCGTTCTTCACGGAATTCGGCCTGATTTCATATGATGCGGCGGGCAAAGAACGGTGGCGCATGCCGCTGGGCCCGTTCAACAATCCATTCGGCATGGGTGCTTCGCCCGTCCTTTCCGGCGATACGCTGTTGATGCTCTGCGATGCCGAGAGTGCCTCGTTTTTCCTGGGCGTGAACAAGGATACGGGTAAGCAGAAGTGGCGGCGGGATCGGCCTGATGTGGCGCGCGGCTTTTCGACGCCGGTGCTAAGCGGGACGCAAGAGGTGCTTGTCGCGGGCAGCTATCAGCTCGTTTCTTACTCGGTCGCGACGGGGGAACCGATCTGGTGGGTGGGCGGATTGACGTGGCAGTTGAAGCCTACGCCGGTTCTGGGGGATGGCGTCGTTTATGTTCTTGGCTGGGCGGGGAACTCTGACACTGGTCAGCAGGAGGAGGTTCCGCCGTTCGCCGAGGCTCTGGCGAAGTGGGATACGAACAAAGACGGCAAGCTTGCTCAGGCTGAGATCACCGATCCACGGCTGACGAAAGAGTGGACGGCGATGGAC
The DNA here is from genome assembly GCA_025354525.1 of Acidobacteriota bacterium. Classification (GTDB taxonomy): domain Bacteria; phylum Acidobacteriota; class Terriglobia; order Bryobacterales; family Bryobacteraceae. Next base: position 23,179 of record JANXMS010000404.1, on the reverse strand, counting down.
CTGGATCGGACCGGCTTCATGGAAGATCGGGATTGGCGGATGTACCAGACGCGGCGTCAGGCGGTGAACTCTGTTTCGGCCATCAAGTTGGGCGGTAAGGGTGACATGACGCAGACCAATTTGCTGTGGCGCTATTACAAGTCGCTGCCGAATGTTCCGTCGCCCGTTTTGCATAACGGCATCCTGTATTTGGTGAAGGAGAGCGGGATTTTGACGGCGCTCGACGCGAAGACGGGAGACGTGTTGAAGCAAGGTCGGCTGACGGGTGCGCCCGGCGATTACTACGCTTCGCCGGTGATTGCGGGCGAAAAATTATATGCGATCTCCCACGAAGGGAAGGTGGCCGTGGTGCAGACGGGGGCCGATTGGCAGGTGTTGCAAATCAACACGATGAACGAGGGCGTGAATGCGACGCCAGCGTTCGTCGACGGGCGCATTTTTCTGCGCACGCATGAGCATCTTTACTGTTTCGCGAAGGAGTCGAAATGACGTGGCTTCTGCTGCTTGCGTTCGCGGGATGGCCTCAATTCAGGGGTCCCGATGCGCTAGGGATCAGTGAAGGGCATAAGCTTCCGACAGAGTTTGGGCCGAAGAAAAATGTCGTTTGGCAGGTGCCGTTAGGTCCCGGTCACTCGTCGCCGATCGTGGTCGGTGGCCGGATTTTCGTCACCGCCGTCGAGGGCGAAAAGCTGTTCACAATAGCGTTGGCCCGCGACACCGGCAAAGAACTTTGGCGGCAAGAGGCACCGCGGCCTCGCAAGGAAAGTTTTCAAAAAACGAACACGGCCGCGTCGCCGTCGCCGGCGTCGGACGGCCAACGGGTGTTCGCGTTTTTCGGGGATTTCGGCCTGCTGGCGTATACCGTGGAAGGCAAGCCGCTTTGGCAGATGCCGCTGGGCCCGTTCAACAATCCCAACGGCCACGGCTCGTCGCCGATCGTCATGGACGGAACCGTCGTGCTGATTTGTGATCAGGATACGGACTCGTTTCTGGTGGCGGCGGACGCGAAGACCGGGAAGGTGAAGTACAAGGTGGAGCGCCCGGAGGTTACTCGGGGTTACAGCATTCCGACGTTCTATCGGCCGAAGCAGGGGCCCGTGGAGATGATCATTCCGGGCTCTTACTTGACGGTGGCTTATAACTTTGCAACGGGAGAAAAGCTCTGGTGGTTCGGGGGCATGTCGTGGCAGTCGAAGAGCCCGGCGATCGTTGTGGACGGCATTATGTACCAGAGTTCTTGGGAGACGGGGGGGGATGGTCCGATGCCCGAGGTCCCCGAGTTTGACCAAGTGCAGTCTTCGAGCGATAAGGATAACAACGGCAAGCTCGACGCGGCTGAAGCGCTGACCATGGGCATCAAGCAGGGCGGATTCACGCAGTTTGATTTAGACCACGACGGGTTTATGGACGCGCGGGAATGGGGCTTCTACCGGATGTTGAAGCAAACGCGGAACGCGCTGGTGGCGGTGCGGCTGGGTGGTCGGGGCGACGTTTCGAAGTCGCATGTGTTGTGGCGACATTCGAAGTCGCTGCCGAATACGGCGGCTCCGCTGCATTACGGCGGTGTGCTCTGGATTGTAAAGGATGGTGGGGTGTTGACGACGCTGAATCCGAAGTCCGGCGATGTCCTGAAGCAGGGTCGGTTAACCGGAGCGCTGGAGCAATATTGGGCTTCTCCGGTGGCTGGAGACGGGAAGGTTTACGTGATCAGCGGGGCGGGGAAGGTGGTGGTTTTGAAGGCAGCCGGGGAATGGGAAATCGTCGGGGTCAACGATATGGAAGAAGACGTTTTCTCGACGCCGGCGCTGGTGGACGGCCGCATCTATTTGCGCACGCGCAACCATCTTTACTGCTTTGCCTCCCTTTGAACCTCTCTCTTTTTCGCGCCTTTCGGCGGAGGAGCAATCCTCCTCCGCCGACGCCTTTCTTGAGCGGATGAAGTCGCGGCGAACGGTGCGCGACTTCTCGGACGAGGCGGTTCCGCTCGCGTTGATTGAGGCCGCCGTACGAGCCGCCGCGACCGCACCAAGCGGGGCTAATCAACAGCCGTGGCAGTTTGTCGTGGTCGCTGATCCCGTACTGAAACGCGAGATTCGGGTGGCGGCTGAGGCCGAGGAAAAGGCGAATTATGAGGGCCGATTCCCGGATGAGTGGATCGAGGTGCTGCAGCCGTTCGGGACCGATTGGCGGAAGCCTTTTCTGGAGACGGTGCCGTATCTGATCGTGGTTTTTAGCGTGAACTACGGGCGCGAGGAAGACCGCAAGATTAAGCACTACTATGTGCAGGAATCCGTTGGGATCGCGACGGGGTTTCTGCTGGCGGCGCTTCATCTGGCCGGCCTGGCGACGCTAATGCATACGCCGAGCCCGATGGGTTTCCTGGGCCGCATCTTGAATCGGCCGACGAACGAACGCCCGTTCTTGCTCATTCCGGTGGGCTACCCGGCGGCCGATGCGCAGGTGCCTGTTTTGAGAAAGAAGTCGCTCGCCGATGTGCTGACGGTGCTTTAGCGGAGCCGTTGCCGATACTGTTGCCGAGCGTACTCGTAGGCCCGCGCCATCTCGCCGCGCTCTTCCAGTCTCACGCGACCGGTCTTCTGTTGTTCGCACAGGTCGACCGCTTTCAGGCACCACTCGATGCTGCGCCGCTCGCGGACGGGCGCATCGCCAACGGTTACCCAGACGGGGTTCGTATGGGAACTCGGCAAGACACGAATGGCTACCCAGGAGCTTCGGTCAAGGGTCGTCGAGAACTTCAGTTCGCGCATCGTTCCGTTGGCTTCTACCTCTTGCCGCTCCACCGCGACCCCGTTGACGATCAGCTCGACGGGCACCTTTCGGCTCGTTCCGACGCGCGCCTGTTCGACATCCCAGTAGGGCTTTTTGTTAGCGATTCGCTTCGATTCCGGGACTTCGCCGAGCAGGGCCGCTACCTGTACGGTCGCGGTGACCGCCCCGGCCTTGGCTAACTTCACGTCGCCCTTGCCCATCTCGACGCCGTTCACGCGGAAATCGATCAAGTGGCTTTTGCCGTCCGAGACGTAGTTCCGGCCTTCCTTGATGCCAGCGATCCAGTCGCCATAATCGGGCTTCGGCTGGCGGACATAGCTGCGGCCGAGACCGACTTTAGTATCGTAAATGCAGGGGAAATCTGTCTCGCCACTGATTCGCGTGCGGTACCCGGCGTTCAGGGTGTGGTACCAGATATTGAGTTCCCAGGGCCACGGGGTATCGACCGTTGAGATGAAATCAACCGCATCGTGGGTGACGCTGACGACGTACTCGTTGGCACCGATGCCATCGAAACGGGGGTGGTCGTAAGAGAGCAGTTCGTCCTTGGGCATCTCGAGTCCCCAGCCGCTGTGGGCAAACCCGGTTACCGCCCCTTGCTGCTTCGCCCATTTCAAAATCGGCAGTCCCCACGTCGGCCAATCCTCTAAACGCTGCGTGCCGGGGTAGTCCTGCTCCTTCACGCCGAGCAGCACCAGATGGCCCGTGTGGCTGGACGGATGGCCGGAAATTTCGACATCGTACCGCATCTTGTTTTCGGCGGTCGACAGCTTGTTGTCCTTGCCTTCGAAGAACGTCTTCTGAAAGTACCAACCGGGGCCCCAAGTCAGCACGCTGCCGATTTTCAAATCCTCGCCCAAGACGTGCCGCATCATGTCCTGCGGATAGACGCCTTCGGTGGGGCGTTCGTAGTGCGAGCAGCCGGCGGCATGAATATGATGATCGCCCGAAATCCAGCCTAGTTTCGCCGGGTCGATCCAGCGTTCGAGTCCAAAGGCTTCCGTCCGATCCACACGATCCATCGTCACGGTGCGCAGAATCTTTTTGTACTCCGGTCCGCGCGAACATTCAATCGTATAGCGGCCCGGCGGCAGCGCCAGCGTCTCGCCATCGGCTCGGTACACCTGCGGATGAAAGAAGAAATCCGGCGCCTTGCGCTTCGCTTGCGATGGATATACCCGCCCCTTCTCATCGCGAACCAGGAACGAGGCGGTGGTCGGTCTCCCGTCGAAATCCTTCACGCGCAGCGTCAATTTGGCGGCTGGGGTAATCCGAAATAGCACGTCCACTTCGCTGCGAAACCCAAGATCCTGCGTCCCCTGGCCGACATCGAAAGCCAGCTTGCCCTCGCGCTGGCCAGCTTCTCGGGCATAGATCTGCACCAGCCGATACTCGACCTCCAAGCCAGAGAGATGCATTTTGATCGGCTGCCGCGTGTAGCTTTGAATCTCCATCCAACGGCGCGCCCCGGTCGCCGCTGCCTGGTTCTGCATCGGTCCCGCGTTCGGCGAATCGACGCCGACGGCCGCGGTCAACCCGGCCTGATTGTGCACCTTGACGAGGAACGTCCGCCACCCCTGTTCGATCAGCTCGGCCTTGGCCTGCCCCTGTTGAACCTTCACCCGCGCTTCCGGGTTGATCTCCAGCCCGACGAGGCAGTGCCGATCAAGAAGCTCTTGAATGCGCACGACGGAGGCGGTTGCGAGTTCCGCTCGTTCGGCCGCGGCCAGCGGTTCGCCGGTCAACTCCAGCGCTTGCGCAACGCGTTCCACCTGCGCCGCCAGCGGTTGTCGTTCCACCCGCTCCACGATCGGCAAAAGCTCAGCCTGCAAGGCGAGCGTCAATACAAGTCCGAGGCAAAGTCGCATAGCGCCCCTATCCTATCCGAAAATTAAACGCTTCACTCGGCCCATCATGCGAACGCTCCTGTTGCTCCTTATGTTTGGAGGCTTGGCCCATGCACAGACCGATTCGATGGCCTATCAGGCGCTCTTCGCCCTCGCTACCGAGCCAGCCACCGTAAACAGAATTCCTTCGGTGCCGCGGATGCCCAGCACTTCTCTCGCGCGACCAACCAGGACCGTATCGTCGAACTTCAGAACCGCCTCTCCGCGGAAGGAAAGCAAGTCCTTTCGAGCCTCCTGACGAGCATCAAGAATTTCATAGAACTTAACACGACCTACTGGGCTCGATTCCACTCGACCATCCGGCACTCGGCCCCATGCCGTTAGTAACCCTCACCATAGTCAGCCCCGCTGGTCGAGCTAGTTCCAAGCCTTTCCAACCGGTTTCCCCGCTCAATCGGCTTACACTCGAATTTCCATTTTGGAACGATACCCAAGCGCTCTGCGAAGACGGAGTCTTCAAAATCAGTCTCCCGTCGCGAAAGTTGAACATGTTCAACAACTGGAGTTCGCTTAGGGACAGCAGCGGACTATGCTTTATCGGCTCCACCGACATCCGTTCCCCGTCAAGGCTACTTTTCGCCACGCACTCCTGCTCACCTATGCTTTGCCGAAGCGATTGGACGAATGGAACGGCTTTGCATTTCTCGCCGTTGCGTTGGTCGCTACCGTAGGGTACGGAAATGACGGAGGCTTCCATCGCGCGTGCCCGAACCGCCGGGGCGGACCCGCTCGACTATCGCCATTGGCCCTATCCCGATGCCTCTCTCGATGCGGTGACGTTCCTGTTCGCCGACCACGAAATCCGTCACACTGACGGTCGCCAAGCGTTGTTCGCCGAAGCCTTGCGAACGCTTCGCCCCGGTGGCCGACTCCTCGTCCTTGAATACCTCAGGGACCTGTCGAACTTGCTCCTCTACGGGCCCGGCGCGTTTCACTTTTTCAATCGGCGAACGTGGTTCGCCGCCTGGCCTGGGTTCGTTCTGGTCGAAGATCGTCGGTTGACGCCATTCCCGTGTTTGTTCCTTTTGAAGAAGCCATGCTGATTCCGGCCCTTCAGTTCGCAGGCGCTGTGAATCTGGGGCTCAGCTTGCTTCATTCGCGTGGGCGGAAGAGCTGACGCGACTCAGCCGCGCAGGACCGCGCCTTGCTCTAAGGAAGAGTTACCGCACAGCCACTAACTTCCGCTCGTTCCGCACAAACAACGTCCCGTTCGCCAGAGCCGGAGCCGCCCGCACCGTCCCATCCAAAATCTTGAACTCGTTCAACTTCTTGTATCCCTTCGGGCTCGCCTCGGCAATCAGCAGGTCGCCCTTTTCTCGCATCACCACTAACTTCGTTCCTGCCAGCAACACCGTCCCGGTCCCGAACTTCATCGTGTTCCACTTCACGTTTCCGTTCTTCATCTCAATACACCGAAGCTCCGGCCCCATCTCCTGTCGCCCATGAAACCCATACAGAAAGCCGTCTTTAAGTACCGGCGTAGCGTAGTGAGCACTTAAAGACTCATCACCGCTCCAGATGGGTTTCAACGGGGTCTTCGTTAAGTCGACCAGCGCCGCACCGACGTCGTAGCTCGACGTTACAAACACTTGGTCTCCGGCCACCACCGGCGTCGCCGCGTTCACCGTCGTGTTCGATCGCGCCCGCCAACGCATCTGTCCGCGCACTTTTCCCGACGCGGTATCGAGCACCACGAGGCCCGTCCGCGTGAAGAACACCGCTTCGCCATTCTTATACGGAACCGGGCTCGCATGGCCGGCCTCGTCTGTCGTCGCTGTCCATAGTTGTTTGCCGGTCGCGACGTCGAAGGCCGCAATCCCCGCCTTCCCACCAATCTGCAATAGCACCCTATCCCCCATCACGAGCGGGGACGATGCTTGCCCGAAGAACTGCTTCTCAACCCCGAAGACGGTCATGGTCGAAATCTGCCAGAGCGCCTTGCCGGTCGCGGCGTCCATGGCGGTGAGAACTCCGTGGGCACCGTGGACGAAGACCCGCCCTCCGGCCACTACCGGTGCAGCGCGGGGCCCTTCGTCGAAGCCGAAATCGTCGCGGTAGTTCGTCGGCACGGCTGTCTTCCAGCGGGTTTTTCCGGTGTCAGCCTCCATCGCTTCGCAGATTTCGTCGTTTCCGACGCGATGGTAAAGATAAACCTTGCCCTCGCTCACCACCGGTGCCGCGAATCCCGCCCCCACTTCGCGGCTCCAAACGATCTTGCCGGTTGGGGCGAAATCGCCCTCATTGGCCACTCCGTTCCGGTTCGGGCCGAGGTGTTGCGGCCAGTCCGCCCCTTGTAAACAGGCAATCACGGCAAAAAATGCGTATCGTCTCATCGGGATCCAGTATCCTATGAAGATGATTCGCTTCGTGGTTCTGCTGTTTTTCTTCCTCTCTCTCCTTCCCGGCCAAACTCTGCGCGGCCTACTGAACGTTTCGGTGCGCGATGGGTCAAAGGCCATCGTCCGAGACGCCAACCTCGTCGTGACCCAAGTTGCGACGGGCCGCACTTGGACCGCCCGGACAGATGCCGCAGGAGCTTTTTCCTTAGCCCTTCTCCCGCCTGGCGAGTACAAAGTTACGATTGATTCTCCCGGCTTTCGCCGCACCTCTTCGACCGTCACCCTTCGCGTAAACCAGGAGCAGCGTCTTGAGATGTTGATCCAACCCGGCGACAGAGCCGAGGTAATCGAAGTCAACGCCCCCACCGAGTCCCTGAAGACCGACACCCAATCGCTGGGCACCACGATCGAAAATCGGCAGATCGTCGCGCTGCCCCTGGATGGCCGTAACTTCCAATCTCTTGCACTGCTCGTCCCTGGGATCACCCTGCCGGCGCAAGGCTCGTCCGGCACCGTGCGGGGCGACTTCACTTTCAACTCAAACGGCGCTCGAGATTCCGCCAACGGCTTCACCTTGGATGGCGTTTACAACGGCGACCCGAAGCTAAACGGGGTTGGCGTGACCCCTTCGGTGGATGCCATCCGCGAGTTCGAAGTTTTGACCGGAAGCTACGATGCGGCCTTCGCCCGTAACGCTGGGGGCCAAGTGAACGTCGTGCTGAAGTCCGGCACGAACGCGCTGCACGGTTCCGCCTACGAGTTTTTCCGCAATCAGGCCATGGATGCGCGGAACTTTTTTGCCCCCGCCGGGCCAGATCCGCGATATCAACGGAACCAGTTCGGCACCGCCTTCGGCGGGCCCATCGTCAAAAATCGTTCCTTCCTTTTTGCCGACTTCGAATCGCGTCTCGGTCGCGAAGGCATCTCGCGGTCCACGCGCGTTCCGACTGCACTGGAGCGCGTCGGCGACTTTTCACAGTCCGACCCCCGCACCCCGCCCATCGACCTCTTCACCCAGCGCCCCTTCCCCGGCAACCGGATTCCTATCGAGCGGCAGCACCCCATCGCCCGCGGTATCGCCGCGTTATACCCGTTGCCCAACCGGGCCGATCCCAGCCAGAATTTTGCGTCCGCGCCCATCGCTCGCGACTCCAACCAATCCTTTGACCTGAAGTTCGACCATCGTCTAGCCCGCAACTCAGACCTTTCGGCGCGCTACTCGTTCGCCGATCGCGACTTTCTGGAACCTTTCGCCGGTGCCTCGTTTTCACCGCTGCCTGGCTACGGGTCGCGCAACGCCCGCCGTGGTCAGAACCTGATGATCTCTGAGGTGCACGCGTTTCGGCCGAATCTTTTGAACGAACTTCGACTTGGGTTCAACCGGGTTGCTCTGGGCGTCATGCAGGAACAGCAGGCCGCCAATTTGAACCAGCGCGTTGGGCTGCCCGTCGTGTCGCCGAATCCGATCAACACCGGCCTCAGCTTCATCTCCATCGCCGGGTTCGGTGCCATCGGCGACGAATACAACAACCCCCAACGTGGCGTTACCAACTCCTACCAAGTCGTTGATCAAGTCACCTGGACCCGCAACCGTCATCTTTTTAAGTTTGGGTTTGACTACCGGATCCAGCAACAGAACGCTTATCGCAACGTTCTTTCGCGAGGTCTCTTGTCGTTTGTCGGATTCACTGGCAACGCTTTGGCGGAGATGATGCAAGGGCTCGTCAGCGTTTCAGCCGTCGCCCGGGGCACAAATAATCAACGGCTGCGGTCCAAGTCGTCTTCGTTTTTCGCCCAGGATACGTGGAAGGTCAGCCCCAAGCTGACGCTCAATTTGGGCGTCCGTTATGAGTTCGCGACGCCGCCGGTCGATGCGGCGGATCGAGCGTCGATCTACAACCTGACGAACGGCCAACTGAACCAGCTCGGCACGAACGGCATCCCGCGCGGAGCCTTCCTTCCCGACCGGAATAATTTCGCTCCCCGGGTTGGTCTCGCTTACTCGCTGAATGACAAAACGGTGCTGCGGGCTGGTTACGGAATTTACTACGATCAGGCCCCGCTGGCGCCCGGTGAAGGCATCTATTTCAATCCTCCGTATTACAACGTCGGCACTTACTTTACCTTCGAGCAGTATAACCTTCTGCTCCACGACCCCTTCCCGGCCAATTTTCCTTTGGCTCTGCCTCCATCAGCGGTTACCTATCAACGCAATTTGCGCACCGCCTACATGCAGAACTGGAGCCTGAACCTGCAACGTCAATTCGGCACCGGGCGAGTGCTCGAAGTCGGCTATGTGGGGACGAAGGGTACGAAGCTCCATTCGGGGCGGGATATCAATCAGGCCAACGCGAATGCCAGTCAGCAAAACCTCCGTCCGAATCCGTTCTACGGGGATATAACCGCAATCGAATCGCGAAGTAACTCCAATTACCATTCGCTCCAGGCTCGATTCGAACAGCGGGTCTCGCGCGGCCTTACTCTGCTGGGCAGCTATGCGCTTGCAAAGTCGATTGACGACGCATCGAATTTTTTCTCGACCGCGGCAGATCCGAACTTCCCGATGGATTCCAACAACTGGCGGCTGGAGCGGGCTCGGTCGAGCTTCGATGTCCGTCAGCGTTTGTCGCTCGCCTATGTCTATGACCTACCGTTTGGAAAGGGTCATCGCTGGCTGGGCGGTTGGCAGACCAACGGTATCTGGACCTTCCAATCCGGCCGGCCCTTTGGTGTCTCATTGCTACCGGATCTCGACCGCTCCAATACCGGCCGTACGAGCTTCGGTTTTGGTGCTAATGATCGCCCGAATCGCCTTGCCGATGGCAAGCTGGCTAACCCCGTTCCGGAACGTTGGTTTGATACTTCGGCTTTTGCCCTCCAGCCTTTCGGGACTTTTGGCAACTCCGGGCGCAATATTCTAACCGGCCCGGGTCTCGCTAATCTTGACGTATCGGTGACCAAGAATATGGCACTTTCCGAGCGTATAAATTTACAGTTTCGGGCGGAGGCATTCAATGTAGCTAACCGGGCAAATTTCGACTTACCTGACTCGGTTTTCGGTTCCGGTACCTTCGGTCGTGTACTCTCGGCGCAGGCTCCGCGCCATTTGCAACTAGGAATTAAACTTCTCTTCTAGTCCGGTTCGGGTTATGCTATAAGGGCAGCCGGTTCGCGCGGAGTCAGTCTTGCGTTCTTCATTGGTAGTGGGTCTTTCTTGCGCGGAATATTGGATTTGCTAGGTAAGGAGATCTTGATCGATGAAGAATATTTTTGTAGGCAACCTGCCCTACGACGTTCGCGATGATGAATTGCTGCAGATGTTTGGCCAGTACGGCGCGGTGGATCGCGTTCATTTGTTGCGGGATCGTGATACCGGGCAGATGCGCGGCATTGGCTTTGTGGAAATGCCTAATGATGCGGAAGGTGATGCTGCGGTCATGGCCCTCAATGGTTACGATCTCGGCGGCCGTCCGATGAAAGTGGAAGAAGCCCGTCCTCGGGAAGAGCGCGGCCCTGGCGGCGGCGGTGGCGGCGGCTTTCGTCCGTCCGGTGGTGGCGGTGGTGGCGGGTTCGGTGGTGGTGGTGGTGGCGGCGGTGGTCGCGGTAAGGGCGGCGGCTTTGGCGGCGGTGGTGGTGGTGGTCGCGGCGGTGGTGGTGGCGGTCGCGGTGGTAAGGGCGGCGGCGGCGGCGGTCGCTGGTAGTCTTGCGATGAAGACGCGGCCCTGGAGTATCAGGGCCGCGTCTATTCCGATTACCAGTCGGCGACGCTGCCGTCTCGGCGGAAGAAGTTCATTGTTACCTCAGGCTCCCACGGGTGACGGTCGGCTGCCGCTTCGTTGATATCGATGCCCAAGCCGGGAGCAGTCGGAGGCACCGCTTGGCCGTTTACAATTGGGATCTGCCCGGTGACAACTTCTGCACGCCAAGGCACGTCTTTGCGGACAACCTCTTGAATCAGATAGTTCGGCGTCGCGAAGGCGACGTGGGTGCAAGCCGCGGTTGAAATCGGGCCCTGCGGGTTATGACACGCCACCGACATCAAGTACGTTTCCGCCATGGCAGCGATCTTACGGACCTCGGTAATGCCTCCGCAGTGCGAGCAATCGGGCTGCACAATCGCGCAGGCGCGTTTTTCGAACAACTCCCGATATTCCCATCGACCCACCAGCCGTTCGCCCGTGGCGATGGGGAAGGGAAGCGCTCGGGCGACCTCCGCCAGACCGTCGATTGACTCCGGCCAACACGGCTCCTCATACCAATACAGGTTGTAGTCCACCAGCATCATCCCGAATTGAATGGCCGCCGCCGGGGTCGTGCGCGCATGGAGGTCGAGCATGATGTCGACGTCATCCCCCGCGGCTAGGCGCATTGCTTCGACGCACTTCGCGGCCCGCTTTAACGTTCCGGCCCGTTCAATAGGATCGGAAATCGGGATCGGCATGGATTTCACGGCGGTAAATCCCTCCTCCATCGACATCAGGATTCGTTCGGCGAAGTAGCCCGGATCGGAGGCACCGTAGATATCTTCCATCTTGCCGCCGCCCAGATGGTCATAGAAACGCAATGTATCGCGGACCGGGCCGCCGAGTAACTCATGTACGGGCCGGCCTAGCTCCTTGCCCTTGATATCCCACAACGCTTGGTCGATGCCGCTGATAGCGGTGTAGTTGATAATCCCGCCGCGCCAAAAATACTGGCGGTGCATGATCTGCCAAAGGTGCTCAATGCGCCGTGGATCCTGCCCGATCAACAGCACAGCCAGGTCCTCGACGGCACCTACGACACTCTTGGTCTTCCATTCAAGTGTCGCTTCGCCCCACCCGTAAAGCCCCGCTTGATCGGTCTCTACTTTCACGAATATCCAGTTCCGCATTCGCGCATGGACGACCTTAGTCAAAATGCGTGTAATCTTCATCGTTGTTCCTTGTAAGTGAACCAGCCTATGCCCATCCAGATTGCCGTCGCCGTCCAGGCTTCCCATCCTAAGCCTGCCATCAGTGCCAAGTTGATCGCCGCCGCCGGCCACGCCAGCCAACGGCTTGCACCCGCCAGCGCCACGGCCGTAAATACACTCAAAGTCCCGACAATAGCGACACGGTAGAGTAAGTTTCCCGGCGCGGCCAATGCCAGGCCGGTAACCGCGAACGCGACGGCGAGGGTGCCCTTCCACGGCGTGCCGAATCGCGGATGGACCTCGCCAAACGCAGCCGGACCCAAACCCGCCCGCGCCATAGCATACAGGATTCGGGTCTGCCCGACGACCATCGCCATCGCGACCGTCGATAGTCCGACGACGACGCTGCCGGTGACGACCGGTCGAAGCCCGGCGTATCCCAGGCGGCATAGCGCCCCGGCCAGCGGGTTGGCCGACCCCCAATCGGCTTGCGGGGTTACCCGCACGTACAGGCCCGCCACGGCCACGTAGAGCAGCGTGGCGAGCAGGAGCGAACCCAGGATGCCGACCGGCATATCCCGCTTCGGATTTCGCGTTTCCTGAGCCAAAGTAGACACGCTTTCAAAGCCGAGAAATGAAAATATCGCCATCCCGGCGACGCGTAGGAACTCGCCCGGCGTGAAGCCGTAGCTGAGAGGACCGTCCGCCGCCGGGCCAACCGCCGCCAGTGCGCAAAAAAGCAGTAGAGTACCAACTTTCAATACGACCAACGACAACGTTATCCAGCTCCAAAGCTCGACGCCCGCTATCACCAGTCCCGTCACCACTGTCATCGAAATCAGAATCACGATCGGCTGCGGCCACCCTAACTCTTTCTCAATCAAGTAGCTCCAAAGGCCCACAACAGCCCCCGCGCCGACGGTGTATTCCAGGACCAGCGCCCATCCCGTCATCCATCCCGCCCTCAACCCATAGCCTTGCCGGACGTAGGAAAAGGCGCTGCCGGCCTCTGGGAAACGCGACGCGAACCGAGCGTAGCTCAACGCCGTCAGCCCACAGGCCAAGCCCGCCAAGACAAAGGCAAAAACGACAAATGGCCCCAACGGGGCCACCAAGTCGCCGAGCGAGAGATAAATTCCCGCGCCCACAATACACGAAACCCCGGCTGCAACTACCTGCGCCGGCCCGAGGGACCTGCGCAGGTCGCCGCCCGGGCGCACTTACTTCGCCATGTCCTTGCTGTTTGAGATGACGCGGTCGATCATCCCGTACTTGATCGCTTCTTCGGGACGCATGATGTAGTCGCGATCCACATCACGGGCGATCTTCTCAGTGGTCTGGCCGGTGGCGGTCGCCAAAATCTGATTCAGCGACTCCCGCATTTTCAGAATTTCACGAGCGTAAATATCGATGTCGGTGGCTTGTCCGGCCAAGCCGTGCATCGACGGCTGGTGGATCAAAATTCGGGAATTCGGCAGGGAGTAACGCTTGCCCTTCGCGCCGCAAGCCAACAGCACGGCGGCCATGGATGCCGCTTGTCCCACGCAGTAAGTAACAATGTCGGGTTGAACCAGGTTCATCGTATCGAGAATGGCTAAACCAGCCGTAATCGATCCACCAGGGGAGTTGATGTAGATCGAAATGTCCCGCTCCGGGTCTTCCGCGGCCAGGAATAAAATCTGGGCGATGGTTAGGTTGGCGACATTGTCGTCGATTGGCGTCCCGAGAAAAATGATGTTTTCTTTAAGCAGGCGCGAATAGATATCGTAGGCACGTTCGCCGCGCGAGTTCTGCTCCACCACCATCGGGATTAAAACGGAGTTTTCCATGGGCTTTCTTGAATCCTTCCTCTTGCCGACGGTTCGATGCGAGACCTCGCCGCCGTCTTTTTCAAGATACCATGCCGCCTTCGTCGAATCGAAAAAACGCGCTTTTTGTAAAACCCTCGCGCCACCTGAGAAGTCTACTTGGGAAATATCGAAAATTGTGATTTCTTGCGGCCCGGCGCTAATGCGAGCCCGCGATTTCGCCGATAGCACTCCGGAGGGGCTAGATGCCGTGTGCTCGATGTCCTGCAAAAGTGCGTCGGCTAGAAAGAAAACAAAGAGACTTTGAGTAGCAACCACCAGTTTGTCGGTTATCATGAAACAGCAATCCGAATTGACCCCGCCTGTCTGCGGCGTACTGAGCACTCGAAACTAAATATTTTTCAATTCTGCCGATAAGACCTCCGATCGAGTCCTTTTTCTTACCTCTTTGAGCATGAAGATCCTTGTTGCCGACGACAGTAACGTTTCCCGCCACCTGCTGAGTAGCATGGTGAAGAAATGGGGGTATGAGGTGGTCTCCGCCTCTGATGGTACTCAAGCTTGGGAAGTACTGAGGCAGCCGGATGCTCCTCGGTTGGCCGTCTTAGATTGGATGATGCCTGGGCTCACCGGCCCCCAAGTCTGTGAAATGGTTCGGCAAAAGGGTGGCGATGCCTACATCTATATTCTTCTGCTCACCGGGCGGACACAGAAGGAAGACGTAATTGAAGGCATGACGGCGGGTGCCGATGACTACGTCGTCAAACCGTTCGATCAACAAGAACTGCGGGTTCGCCTCCGCGCCGGACGCCGGATCGTCGAACTTCAGGATGAGTTGCTCTCGGCCCGCGAAGCGCTGCGCAAACAGGCCACTCACGACACCCTGACCGGCCTCAAAAACCGCGCACGCATCAGGGAAATCCTAGCCGACCAGATGAAGATCGCCGAGGAGTTCCGTTCTCCGCTCGGGGTCATCATGCTCGACCTCGATAAGTTTAAGCTGGTCAACGATGTTTATGGTCACGCCGCCGGTGACGCGGTCCTGATCGGAGCATCGGAGCGCATTCAAAACGTGCTCGACGAAGAGGATGCCGTCGGGCGCTACGGGGGCGAAGAGTTCCTGATCGTGGCTCCCAGAGCTGCGGCGGACTTGGCCGCTTTGGCGGAACGCGTTCGCAGTGCCATCGGGGCCGAACCAGTCGCCTCTGGCACCACTTTGCTTACCGTCACGGCAAGTTTGGGTTACGCCACCTTCTGCCCCAACGTCGAGGCCGAAACGTTGCTCCGGGCTGCCGACGAGGCGCTCTATCGTGCCAAACACAACGGCCGCAACCGCGTCGAACCGGGCGTCCTCGACGGCTGCACTCCGGCCTGACTCCGCGCTACCGAAGCGGTAACGACAATCCGAGCTCTCTCCCATAGACCTCGACCATCGCCAAAGTGATCCATATCATCGCGAATGGCTCCAGCACCCGCGCCCGGATCAACGGACCGAAAAACCCAATTCCGTGGCTAACTGCCTCACCTCCTGCTTAGCTGCCTTGTCGTCTCCGAAATAAAACAATGTCGCCGCCTGAACGCTTTACCGGCCAATGTCGAAGTCCGTGCTTTGTTTTTTCCAGCCGGGTGTTTTTGTTGGGCTTAGACGGTCATGGAGTTCAATCCGCGGCTGGCCAATCTGGTTCAGGCGAGTCAAAAGATGGCACAAATTCCCGGGAGAAACCAGGGGTGCTGGCGGGTTTTGTGACCCGACACCGGCCTCCCCCGCCATAAATTCCAAGGAATGAACCACGACTTTGCGCGGTGGAATCGGATGCGGGAGAATGGCCGAGATGTGTGAAATCCTGGGAGCGTCTGCCCGGTGGGCCGCAGGAGCGAAACAGGTAACGGTTGGCCGGTAAATGGCCATCAAAAGCCGGGTTCTCCATCACGTCGAACCCAATCGTATGGAACGCCTTCACCACCTGGGCCTCCAAAGCCCATCTGGCCACCTGCTCGGCTCCGGACGTCGTATTCACGAACTCCAAACCCGCCACCCGGGGCAGGATTGGACTCGTCGCATCAACCAGGATTTTTCCGTCCAGCGCTCCCAACCCTCCGACCACCGCCTGCGTCGCCGGCCACGGCGTCGCCAACAGCAGCACATTGCTTGCCGCCATCGCCTCTTCCGAAATTCCGGCCCGCGCGTTCAGACCCGCCTTCTCCACCAGCGCTCTCATCTCCGCCGACCCCGGATGGCGCTAAGCAAAAACCACCTGATACTCAACGCGCACCCAACGCGCCACCAACAATAATCCCAAGGTTCAGACTTCTCCTTCTCAATTACGATACTGTATCGTATCCATTCAGATTGTCAAGATTGAACCTTGGATTCAATAATCGCTCCCACCCGCGCCCCCGGTCGCCCTCGCGACGCCGAAACGGAAGTTCGTATTCTCCAAGCCGCCCTCCGCCTCCTCGCCGAACAAGGCTACTCTCGCATGTCTCTCGACGCCGTCGCCGCCGAATCGGGGACAAGCAAACCCACCATCTACCGCCGCTGGTCCTCCAAAGCCGACCTCGCCACCGCCGCCCTCAACACGCTTCAATTCGCTGAGCCTCCCGTCGATACCGGCTCGACCGTCGGCGACCTCACGCGCACCCTGGAAAACTTCTCCACTTCGCTGCTCCGGCCGAACGGAATGTCGCTCATCGGCACGGTTCTGGCCGAAGAAGCTCATACTCCGGAACTGCTTGCCCTCTTCCGCGCGCGCCTCGTCGCCACCCGCCGGGGAATGCTCCACGCCATCCTACTCCGCGCCAAAAAACGGAAAGAACTCCGTCCAGCGGTCAACCTCGATTGCGCCGTGAACATGCTCGTCGGCGCCTTCTACGCTCGCTACTTGGCCACCTCCACCGTCCCGCCCGATTTCGCTCGCGAAGTCGTCGGACTGATCTGGAAGGGAATCGCCTCGCCGTCCACCACTCCATCCCGACGCCGCAAATAATTCCGCGTTTCATGCGGCGAAACTCCACCATTCCGCTCCTCTTATTCACTGCTTTGGCGCAAGCGCAAGATTGGACCTGCCGCGGCACGGCTCTCCTCACGCAACCCCGCTCGGAAGCCTCTCGTCATCGGCGGCCTCGGTCCTGATCCGCTCGACAACGTGGAACTCTTCTCGTCGCCGGGGGCAAGGCGCTAGAGCGATACCCGCCTTAATGGAGGCGTTCTGTAAACCCGAACTACAGGCCCCGTCAATGCATGCGCTTGTCGTCGATCTCGACGATTCTCTCTCCCGCTTCCTCTCTCCCGACATTGCTCCGGATCTCTTCAGACGTCGCGAATTTGCCCTCTGTTAGGTCAAGACGTGCTATAGGCATCGCCTTGTACGAAACCCTCGTCGGACTGTTGGACGCCCATCGATAGCCTCGTCGAACGCATCGGCGGCACGGTCGCGCTCCGCCTGCCCGATGGCCGGGTTCTGATCGCCGGAGGCGGCTCCACAGTGCTCGAAACTTTCGACGCCAACTCCACTGGAATAGCCACCCTGCCGGCGATCCTGCTCTTCCGCCGCGAAAACTTCACCCTCACCCTTCTCGCCTCAGTTCCACCGAAATCTTTGATCCCGCCACCGACACCGTACAGGCCGGCCCGGCGCTCACTGGGCCCCGCGCCACCCACTCGGCCACTCGGCTCCTCGACGGCCGCGTTCTGCTCGCCGGTGGCTCCTCCGGCGCGGCTGACCTCAACACGCTCGAGGTCTTCGATCCAGAGTCGGCCACCTTCAGAACGCTCTCGGCCACCTTGAAACAACCGCGGCAGGGCCACGCCAACCTACTCTTCAATTGCAACGGCACGGTCCTCCTCCCAGGCGGCTGAGCCACCGGCGTTCCTCTCGCCACGACAGAACTCGTTGATCCGGCCGAGAATCAGGTGTTAAACGCGGGGCCGCTTACCGCCGCCCGCACCGCCATCGCGGCCATCCTCCTTGACGACGTTGAAGCGAACTAGCCGCCTCGGAAGCAACTCGATCCCGTAAAACTCCGACAAACCGGCATAAGCCCTTACGGCAGTTGCAGCCGCAAAATCTGCCCGCGTAATTCGAGCACGAATAGCTCCTTCGTCGCCGCGTCATACGCCATGCTCACCGGTGTGATCAACGGTGCCGCCACCACCTGCATTCCCGTCTGGTCAAAGCGCAAGAGCCGCCCCGGAGGCGCCGGATTCGCCGATTGGTTGGCGCTAAACTCGATCACGTAAAACTCCGACAAGCCCGTCGGCATCTCCCGCCAAAACACGTCTATCGCCGACGTCAAGCCGAAGATAAACGGCTCCGTCGTCCCCGGCTCCGGGTTCACCGCCAGCACACGCGCATTCCCCGGCACAAACGGAAATCCCGTCAAGAAACTCACAAGAAGCTGGTCCCCATAAAGGCGGATGCTGGTCGGCACGGCATCGACCACGGGAGGCCCGACCGGCGTCCCGTTCGGCACCCCCGGGAAACGCACGAACCGCCGCCATTTGCCCGTCGCCGTATCCACCTTCGCCACCGAGTTTACCGACGCATCCATGGCGTAAAGCGTCTTGCCGTCCGCCGTCAGCGCCAATCCCCACGGGTTCGAAAACTTGTACAACGCCCCCGGTGCCGGTTCCACGATCGGGAACCGCGTCAATACCGATGCCTGCGCCGTCCCACCGCTGCCGTCGCTTAGCGTCACCTCAGCGCCATCGGCCATCGCCTGCTGCTGCGGCATCGTCAGCCGAAACGTGCCGGCCAACGTGTCGATATCCTGGCTGAACCGAAGTTCCAAAATCGAACAGAACAGTGGCGAAGTCACGCCCGCCGGATTTAGCATTGATGTCGGAGGCGGTCCGCTGCGTTCGGAATCGCCCGCTCCGATCAACAGGTAGAGCGTCCGATCCCGCAACGCCATCGCACTCGGGCCGCTTGCTCCGGCCAAGGTCACGTCAATTCCGGAAGGCAAACCTTCAATTAAACTCCGCCTCGTTCCGGTTCGCGTCACGAACGAAACCCTGCCCGAGTTCGGCACCGGTGCCGGCTCCGAAACCAGAAAGTTACCTCGCCCAGTAAGGATCAACTTCTGCGCTCCAGGCAGTCCGGTCGCAATTACTTGAGGCTGGCACCAGACCGGTGCCGTCACCAGCAAAATCGTAAAGATGGATTTGGTCAACATTGCCGCAGTCTAGTGAAAACTTTCGAGGTTGACTCCTGCAAATCGCCTATTTTCCGTCTCATCGCCCAAATAGTTGAAATAAAGGGAGTTACCGGCCTCACTCATTTCTGGTAACATCCCAGCTATGCGTCCGCTTCCCGAGCCCCCCCCTCGTCTTGCATTCGGACCCTACGAATTCAACGCCGCTGCTGGTGAACTCCGCAAGCACGGCCACCGGATTCGACTCGCCGGACAGCCCCTCCAAATCCTCTCCGCCCTGCTCCGGCAACCCGGCGAAGTCGTCAGCCGCGAATCCCTCCAACGCCAACTCTGGGCCGACTCCACCCACGTCGATTTCGACCAAGGCCTCAACGCCGCCGTAAACAAACTTCGCCAAGCCCTCTCTGACTCTGCCGATGAGCCCCGCTACATCGAAACTTTGCCCGGTCGCGGTTACCGCTTCATCGCTCCTCTCGTTCCCTCCGCACCCCCCAAGCCGGTTCTCGTTTTCACCACCACCCTCTCCCGGTTCCTCCCTCGCCGCCTTTCACTCCAATTGGTCGCCCTCGCCGCCGCCGCTCTGGTCGTGGCTGTCTTCGTTGGGTTCCTCCTCGGCCGCCGCCAACCTGCCTCCTCCACCCCCCTCCAACCCGCCCGCTTCGCCGTCTTCCCCCCGGCCGGGTTCAATTTCGAAAGCGGGGTAAGCCGCCAAACCTTTGCTCTCTCGCCAGACGGCACCCGTCTCGCCTTCGCGGCCGCCGACTCCTCCGGCGCTTCGAGCCTTTTTGTACGCGACCTCAACGGGCTCGAACCCCGCCTGCTCCCAGAAACCGTCGGCACCCACACCGTTTTCTGGCCCCCCGATGGCCGCTCTCTCTTCGCTACCGTTCAGGGCCAACTCCGCCGCATCGCACTCGACAACTCTCCCCAGATCACGCTCGGCGAAGCTCCGCCGTACCTCTTCTCCGGCGCCTGGCTCCGGCCCGACCGACTCATCCTGTCCACCAACCATGGCAGCTACTTCGGCTCGCCCTCTGGCGGCACCCCTGAACTCTCCAAAGACGCGCTCCCTTGGCCTCAAATTCTGCCGGGAGGCGAAAACATTCTCTACGCCAAATGGGATCCGAACGTCAGTCGACATCGCGCCATGGTCCGCCCCCTCGCCGGTGGCACGCCGACCCGGTTGTTCGAATCCGATTCTCGCGTCGCCTACACCGCCTCCAGCCTCTCCCCGCAAACCGGCTATCTCCTCTATGTCCGCGCCGGCACCCTCCTCGCCCATCCCTTTGATCCGCGCTCCCTCCGCCTCTCCGGCGAAGCCGTCGCCATCGCGAGCAAGGTCTACTCCTTTCTCCCCTCCGGTGCCGCCGATTTCTCCGTCTCTGACCAAGGGACACTCGCCTATGTCCGCCTCGCCGCACGCTCGCAACTCACTTGGGTCGATCGCCAAGGCCGCCCGCTTTTTCCCATCGGCCCCGCCGACGCTTCCGTAAAATCCGGACGCCTCTCCCCGGATGGCAAGTCGTTTTCGCTCGCCGTCTTTGACGTCGAGCGCGCCGCGCAGGACCTTTGGATTTACGATACCAAGTCCAATACCGGCCGCCAGATTACCCTCGCCCCTGGGGTGCGCGATGCCCCGGTTTGGTCGCCGGACAGCAAGCGGATCGCTCATTTGTATGCATTCGATGGCCTGCCGCCCCGTCTCGCTGTTCGCGGCATAACGGAATCGGAGCCCACCGAACTCCTCCCCTCCGGCGGCTTTCAAACGCCGACGGACTGGTCCCCGGACGGTCGCTACATCGCCTTTGCCAACACCGGCATTCCTCGTTTTGCGAACGAAACACAAGGCGATGTCTTGCTGGCCGATCTCCAACAAAATGGCAAAATCTTCCCTCTGCTGGCCACTCGTTTCCACGAAGCCAACGCCGTATTCTCGCCCGATGCAAAATGGCTCGCCTTCACGTCGAACGAATCCGGCCGCTCTGAACTCTATCTGCAAGCGTTTCAAGCCGCCGAATCCCCCCGCTTGGTCGGCCCCCGCCATCGCGCCTCCGACCGGGGTGCCCGCGCCGTCCGCTGGCGTCGAGACGGTCGCGAGCTCTTCTATCTCGGTTTCGATGGCCGCATCCAAGCCATTGCCGTCACCCTGGGGCCCGTTCCCAAGTTCGGCCCTTCCCAGCCCCTCTTTGCAATCAGCCCCGCCGCCTTCGCCGCCGCCCACTCCGTCGTCGGCTTCGACGTCTCCCCCGACGGCCAGCGTTTTGCCATCCCCATCGTGAATACCGTTATCGAAGGCCCGTCGATCGTCGTCGTCCAGAACTGGGAAGCCGCCCTGCGGTCGCCGACTCAGCCTCACCAGTAGGATGTTCTCCGTTCTCCTCAGTCGAACGATCAAGTCTGCGATCTGGCCGAACAGCATTCTGTCACCGATCTTAATGATCGATCAACTTAGGGAACGTGTAAGCTGGCGACCGCTATCATTAAGTTGTTACCCGTACTAAGTCAGTCGGCTCCCGTCCACCTCGCACCGTCCTGGTTATTTGGAGCCGCGACCCAGGGCGCTTGACAACTGCGGTACAATCACTCATCATAGTAAGGGTCGGGTGGTCTCATCCGAACTTAAGATTGGCTCGTCCGGACGTTCCAGAGGAGGCCGCCATAACCGAATCCCGCGTTACCTCTGCCGAGAGTTCCCCGCAGAGAGTGATGGATGAACTTACCGGAACGCCCAATCAAATCGAGTGGGCTCAGCAGATCATTCTCCAAGTCGAAGCGGAGTTTGATCGCGTCTCGCTCGCGTTTCAGACTGTTGCTGCGCGACAATTCGGTCCCAAACAGGCCGACACACTCGCCGTCCTCGCTTTGCTCGACGAGCATCGCACCACCGTTCTCGCCCGACGCGAAGCCGGCTACTTCATCCGAGAGTGGCAGGAACTAAGCGATCAGGTCCGGCAAATGATCTTCCGTGACTCGCGCTATCAATTGATAAAGGCTAACCGAACTCCCTCATGACCAGTACTAACATCCAACTCACTACCGAAGAACTCCAGTTGTTGATCGCTCTAACTTCCGATCAACTCTTCCGCCGTGAGTTCATTGACCCTAAAATGCCTGGCCACAAAGCCAAGCCCGCCGAAATTAGCCTCGGCAAGTCGCTGGTGTCCCGCATGCGCGGCATCCTTGACCCCTCCAGTCTCAAGAAAGCTCCCATCGTCAAGAAGGCCAGTTAAAATCGGGTGGAGTGACCGGGATTTTGGCCCGGCCACCCTCCCACACCACGGGACATGCGGTCTTCCGCATCCGGCGGTTGAATCCGGCAAACGTTAAGTCACCGCGAGTTCGGATGGCATGAGTAAGCCGTGCCGGCTGAGCGGAGCCTTTCTCAAAACAGGATTCAAGGTGCCATCGCGTCTCGAAGACTGTGCGCGATCTTCAGCGTCTTGGGAGGCACTCCCAGTTGCCTCATCGCCCGTTGCCAGCCTCGGGGTGGATGCCGCCGTTGCCAGGAACATTTCCGGATATGCCGACGTATCCGAGGCTCCAGTTCGAAGATCGGCCTGCGATCCTTGGTCAGCCGGTACTATCTCCACCAACCTCGCATCATGCGGTCCCAACCGTCTCCCATGCTGTACGGACGTTCTCTTCCCGCACGGCCTCTTCCCTTAATGTCTCGCACATCGCTCTCTTTCTGAAAGTCCGCAATATCTGACTTGTTTCTCCGCTGGGTTAGCTACCGTTGTTGTTGCGCCCTGGATTCGAATTTTAAATATTTCGCCGGATCTCAGTTATTTCTCTGGCTTTTCAGCCCTTCGCTCCAGCCGCGTTACCGGCCTGCTTCGCTACTACGGCTTCTGCTGACTGCTCCTTGCCTCTCGGCTTGGCTTTACCTAGTGCGTCTTGATGAGTTTTGGGCTTCGCTGTTGTTGGCCAGCCGACCTCACTGCCATACGGTCGACAGTTTGCTACGCGCTTCTTTCAGCCTCACCTCGCGGCTACACCTTGCGCTTCAGTACGGTTGCCCTCACCGGACCCGGTTGACCTTCCTCCTTCAACTAGATTCTGCCCATGCTCACCGCTTCAAGTTAAGTTGCGACTGAAAGCCGCAGGGCACGGTTAAAGCCGCCTGAAGAGCATACCGGATGAGCGTCGCGCTTAAGGGCTCGCAAGTTCGCCCCATTAAGTCGCGAGCTGGTCCGCCGCATACATTCCACACGTTCTAGCCATTCTTGGCAAGCCGCACGTCCTGGAACCTGGTGGCCAAACCCGCCCGGGCGCTTCTCCGACATT
>JANXMS010000398.1 GCA_025354525.1 Acidobacteriota bacterium | reverse complement strand
CGACATCTATGAAAAGGGAGTCAAAGTCACGGACAAAGAAATGCGGCTCCTCAACCTCGCCAAGCACGAGACTTTCGGCCGCTGGAACTACACTCTACATCCCAAACAGATTGGGAACTAATTCTTGCACCGCGCCTTAGGGCCACTGTCGAACTTCGAACCATTTTTCAAGGCCTTTGGCTGTAAAGACGGGGATAAAATGGTGCAACCGCCAGCGATCCGGTGCAAGATCTGGTAGGCTTCCAGCCTACGTCGCCCGGTCGTAGTTCAGGTTCGGGCCAAGCCAGCGTTCCACTTCGGTGACGCTCAGGCCCTTGCGTTCGTGGTAGTCGACGACCTGGTCAAGGTCAATCTTGCCGAGGCTGAAGAAGCGCGATTCCGGATGGGCAAAGTAGATGCCGCTGACGCTGGATCCGGGCCACATGGCGAAGGACTCGGTGAGCAACATTCCGGTGTTGGCCTGCACATCGAGCAAGCGCCAGAGCGGGCCTTTTTCCGTGTGATCCGGACAGGCAGGGTAACCGGCCGCCGGACGAATACCGCGATACTTCTCCTGGATGAACTCTTCCTTCGTCAGGCCTTCTTCAAGCCCATAGCCCCATTCGTCCCGTACGCGCTTGTGCAGGCACTCGGCGAAAGCTTCGGCGAGCCGATCCGCGATGGCCTCGGCCATGATGGCGTTGTAGTCGTCGTGCTCGGCCCTGAAGCGGTCGCAAAGCTCTTTTAAGCCGATCCCGGTGGTGACGGCAAAACCGCCGATATGGTCGGGCAGGCCGGTCTCCTTCGGCGCGATGAAGTCGGCGAGCGAACGGCACGGCTCACTGCCTTCTTTGTGCACTTGTTGACGAAGGAAGTGGAAACGTTCGAGCACCGTTTGGCGGGTTTCGTCGGTGTAGAGTTCGACGTCGTCGCCGACGGCGCTGGCCGGAAAGAGGCCGTAAACGCCATGGGCGGTGATCCAGTTGTTCTCGATGATTTGGTCGAGCATCGCGTTGGCTTCAGCGAAGATCAGGCGCGCTTGCGCCCCCTGCGTTGCATGGTCGAAGATTCGCGGATAGATCCCTTTCAGGCCCCAGGTGTGGAAGAACGGCGACCAGTCGATGAACTCGCGCAGCGTGGCGAGTGGGAAGTTGTTGAGCACGCGGACCCCGGTGAAGGACGGGGTGGGGATGTCCTCGACCCGCCACTCGATGGGGGTGCGCCGGGCGCGGGCGGCGTCGAGAGAAACAGCCTTCAGGCGGGGCGAGGCGTGCGCCTTGCGCAGGGCTTCGTAGTCCACTCGATGTTGCGCGACGAAGGCATCTTTGCCGTCTTCACTCAGCAGACGGGTGGTGACCGGCACGGCGCGGCTGGCGTCAAGCACATGGACAACCGGCTCACTATAGTGCGGAGCAATCTTGATGGCCGTGTGGGCGCGGCTGGTGGTGGCCCCGCCGACGAGCAGCGGCAGCTTGAAGCCTTGGCGCTCCATCTCTTTGGCGACATGCACCATCTCGTCGAGAGACGGCGTGATGAGGCCGCTGAGGCCGATCAGGTCCGCTTTCTCCGCCTTGGCGCGTTCCAGAATCTTCTCGCACGAAACCATCACACCCATGTCGATGACTTCGTAGTTATTGCACGCCAGCACGACGCCAACGATATTCTTGCCGATGTCATGCACGTCGCCTTTCACGGTGGCGAGCACGATCTTACCTTGCGTGCGAACCACTTGGCCAGCGGCCTCCATCTCAGCCTTTTCGGCCTCCATGAAGGGCGTCAAATGCGCGACGGCCTTCTTCATCACCCGGGCCGACTTGACGACCTGCGGCAGGAACATTTTGCCCGCGCCGAACAGGTCGCCGACCACACTCATGCCGGCCATCAAAGGGCCTTCGATAACCAGCAGCGGGCGGCCGAGCTTGACGCGGGCCTCTTCGGCGTCGATCTCGATATAGGCATCGATGCCTTTGACAAGCGCGTGGGAAAGCCGTTCTTCGACGCTGCCGTTGCGCCATTCTTCGGCCTTCTTTTCGTTCACGACGACGCCCGTGCCGGCGGCCTTCAACGCTTCGCCGTGGTCCACCAAGCGCTCTGTGGCATCGGGACGCCGATTGAGCAGCACGTCTTCGACAAGAACTTTCAGTTCGGGCTCAATCTCTTCGTATAGTTCGAGCATGCCGGCGTTGACGATGCCCATGTCCATGCCTGCGCCGATGGCGTGATATAAAAACGCCGAGTGCATGGCTTCGCGAACTTTGTTGTTGCCACGGAAGCTGAAAGAAATGTTCGACACGCCCCCGCTGACTTTGGCATGCGGCAGGTTCGCTTTGATCCAACGCGTCGCGTTGATGAAGTCGACGGCGTAGTTGTTATGCTCCTCCATGCCGGTGGCGACGGTAAGGATGTTCGGATCGAAAATGATGTCTTCCGGCGGGAAGCCGAGCTCATCGACGAGAATGCGATAGGCGCGCGTGCAGATGCGAATCTTCTCGTCGTAAGTGGCGGCTTGGCCCTGTTCATCAAAGGCCATGACAACAACAGCGGCGCCATACTTCAGCACGGTGGCGGCGTTCTCGCGGAACTTGTCCTCGCCCTCTTTCAGCGAGATGGAGTTCACGATGCCCTTGCCCTGCAAGGTTTGAAGCCCAGCCTCAATGACCTCCCATTTCGAAGAGTCCACCATGAACGGGACCTTGGCCACTTCGGGTTCGCTCGCCAGCAACTGCAGATAACGGGTCATCGCGGCAACGCCGTCGATCATGCCTTCGTCCATGCAGATGTCGATGACGTTGGCACCGTTCTCCACCTGCTGCCGGGCGATGCTGACCGCCTCTTCGTACTTGCCTTCCTTCACCAGTTTGGCGAACTTGGGCGAGCCGGCCACATTGGTCCGTTCGCCGATCATGATGTAGACGCCGGCTTGCTGCGTGAACGGCTGAGAGCCGGACAAGCGGAGAGGCTTCGGCGCTTCGGCGACGTCTTCGACGACACTGACGCTCACAGCCGAACTGGCCTTTCGCAACTCACGAGGGTGCTGGCCTGCAAGCGCCTGTGCGATGGCCGCGATATGTTCCGGCGTGTTGCCGCAGCAGCCGCCGGCGATGTTGATCAAGCCATCGCGGGCAAACTCGCTGAGGTAGCGAGCCATGTCCGTCGGCTCCAGATCGAACCCCGTGACCGAGAGCGGATTCGGCAATCCGGCATTCGGATAGCAGGAGATCGCCGCGCTCGATTTCTCGGAAAGCTCGGCGAGGAAGGGGTACATCAGGTCCGGCCCCAGCGAGCAGTTCAAGCCGACCGACAACGGGTTAACGTGCTTAACCGCGGTCCAGAAAGCTTCAATGGTTTGGGCGGAAATCATCGTCTCGCCGCCGCGGCCCACTGCGGCCGAGATCATCACCGGCAGCTCTTTGCCGTCCTGATCGAAGACGTCGCGGATGGCGACGAGGGCCGCTTTGGCGTTGAGCGAATCGAAGATCGTTTCGACCAGCAGCAGGTCGGAACCGCCGGCGATGAGCGCACGGATCTGCTCCATGTAAGCGATTTTCACCTGCTCGAAGGTGACGACGCGAAAGCCCGCATCATCGGCATCGGGCGAGTTCGTCAACGAAACAGTAAGCGGCCCGATGGCCCCGGCGACGAAGCGTTGGCGACCGGTCGCGTTGCCGACCCGGTCCGCCCATTCGCGGCATTGGCGCGCGGACTGTTCGTTAATCTCCCAGGCGAGGCTGCTGAGAAAGGGGGTCTCGATGATCTTTTGATAGAAAGCAGGGTCCTTGCGCCCGCCGTGTTCGCGCGGGTCGTCCACGAAGAATTCGCTTTGGGTGATGCTGGTGGCCCCGAAGGTATTGGTCTCGATGATGTCCGCGCCGGCCTCGAGAAAGCGACGGTGGATATCGCAGATCATCTCCGGTTGCGTGAGCGAAAAGAGGTCCCCGTTGTTGAGCAGATCTTTGGTCGAGTTCTTGAAACGTTCGCCGCGGATGTGCGCCTCGGTCATCCCGTAGGTGCGGATCGTCGTACCCATGGCACCGTCGATGATGGCGATGCGGTTTTCGAGGATCTTCTGGAGAGGGTGGGAGTGGCGTTGGATCATGGCTATGGGATGGCTTACGGTTCGTTACGAGAGCAATGGAGTCAAAAAGCGACTCCTGCCGACGGCGGGGCGTTGCCCAGCTCGACTTCGCCGGGATTCTAAAGTGCTCGGCGAATGCACCTAACTCTATGATACGGCGATTGGACACCGCGGCCGAAGCTCGGACAGGATCGACTGATTCCCCAGCTTTATATCGGTCCACGTGTCAGACGAATCCCTGCGCGGGGAGGAACTCCGGAAGGTGCTGGCCCAGATTGGGGCCGCGGGGTATTCTGGAAGGCATACAGATGAATCGACTTGGGCGTTTCACTCTTGCCTTGATCGCGCTTGCTGTTTCCGCCTTTACCTTACTGGTTTGTGGGTGGTATGGCTTCACGGTCTTCGTCATCCTCCCGATCCTGTTGGGCGGCTTGGCTTCGTGGTACTTTCGGCCAGCAAGCGCCGTCCGCGCAAGTGGAATTGGCGCACTGGCGGTGGCGGCTGGCATCGCATCTCTTGTGGCTGTCGGCTCAGAGGGGTTGTTCTGCGCGATCATGTCCGCGCCACTTTCGATTCCGATGGGCTCGATCGGCGGCTGGCTGGTCTTCCGGCAACGACCTTCGAGATTGGCGCTGCCTAACGTAGCGATGATGCTGTTGCTGCCGTCGGCCAGTATGGTTTGGGACGTCACAGTAGCGCCGCCGATCTTCGAGGTCCAGAGCGCCATCGAAGTCGACGCTTCACCGGAACAAGTATGGCGGCATGTGCTCACGTTTTCGGATTTGCCAGAGCCCGACGAATGGTACTTCCGAGCAGGTTTGGCGTATCCGCGTCGAGCCCGTATTGAAGGCGTCGGCCCCGGCGCGGTCCGCCTTTGCGAGTTCTCGACGGGCTCCTTCGTGGAGCCGATTGAGGTTTGGAATGAGCCGAGTCTCTTGCGATTCCGCGTGACCGCAAGTCCAGCCCCGATGCACGAGTGGAGCCCGTGGGGAGACCTACAGCCGAAACATCTGGAAGGGTACATGGTTTCCAAGCAGGGGCAGTTTCAACTCGTGCGTTTGGCGGGCAACCGGACGCTGCTCCAGGGCACAACCTGGTACCAACATGGCCTGTGGCCGGCCACCTATTGGCGCTGGTGGTCGGATGCGATAATTCATCGGATTCACCTTCGTGTGCTCCTTCATATTCGAACGTTGGCGGAGCGAGAGAAGAGCTCGCGGTAAGGGTCAACAAGAAAGACACGCGATTGGTTTGGTGAATGTCGGCTGGATCAAGCGGTTTCAAAGCGATGGCAACCACGCGTTCTGCGACGAACGCGTGGACCGGGCCGATGCGAACCGGCCCTCCTCGCAGGTGCCCTCAACGCCAACGTCAAGCCGAGCGCTTCTGTTGTTACTACGTCTAACAGAACATCCAACTCACTGCGGCAATGCGAAAGCGACATAAGCGCCTTGAATTTTCTTCTGCGTGGCTGGGGTCAGGCCGACCTGAGCAGCAGCGCAGAAGACCACATACTGGCGGCCATTCACCTGAT
This sequence comes from Acidobacteriota bacterium, assembly GCA_025354525.1. GTDB lineage: Bacteria > Acidobacteriota > Terriglobia > Bryobacterales > Bryobacteraceae. The sequence goes on along the minus strand of JANXMS010000398.1, from coordinate 6,525 downwards.
AGATCGCCGGAATGCCCTCCACCGCGGCATCAACTTCCGCCTCCCACAACGGCTTACCCGTGGCAGAGTCGAGGGCGCGAATATGGCGATCTCGCGTGCCCGTGAAAATGATGCCCCCGGCCGTCACCACTGGACCCACCTTCGGATAATGCGACCCCGTGTTCGTTATCCCTTTGGCCGCAAGCTCGGGCACGTCCCCTAACGGAATCTGCCATTCTATCGTGCCTTTGTTCAGGTCGTACTTCGTCAGCGTCGACCAAGGCGGCTTGATCGGAGCAAGCCCGTCGCTGGCTATCATGAAGCCGAAACCCGAGTAATAACGGTCAATCGCATTCGGGTTCCGGTCACCGGTCGGAACGGTGGCGGCGGCCCGCGCCGGGTTGTAAAGGTAAGCGATCAAGTCACTCAACTCATCCGCGGGCAACTTCGGAAAGCCGGGCATGGGGCCCTGACCCTGTCGAATTGCATTCTCAATTTGACGACGCGTCAATCGGATCGGCGCGTCGGCGATGGAAGGCTGGCTGGTCCGGTCCGCGCCATGGCAACTCTGGCAGTGCTTGGCGTAGCTCAGTTGCCCCTTTTGCTCCGGCGTGGTCGCGGTGCGGGAGTTTACGGTCTCCGCCGATTCGAGCTTCAGCAGACAGGGCAAATCCTTCGAAACCACGAACAACGATCCGTTCGGGGGATCGATCGCAGCCCCACCCCAGTTGGCCCCACCATTGTTACCCGGCATCTGGATCGTCGGCCGCGTACCGGGCGGCGTAAACAACCCTTCGTTGCGAGCGGAGAGAATTTCGTCCCGGAAACGCGCCCGATCAGCCGGGCTCAGGTAGGGGCTCAAATCATCCACCGTAAACTTCTGCCGCGCGAACGGCGGCGGCTTAACGGGGAACGGCTGCGTCGGCGATACGATCTCGCCCGGCATGTCGGACTTCGGAACCGGACGCTCTTCAATCGGCCACAACGGCTGGCCCGTAACCCGGTTGAAGACCCACACGAAGCCCTGTTTGCTGACCTGGGCGACGGCGTCAACAGACTTACCCTCATGCCGAAGGGTCAACAGCTTCGGAGCCGTCGCGTCATCATAATCCCAAATATCGTGATGGACCATTTGGAAGTGCCAGAGCCGCTTCCCCGTCCGCGCATCCAGAGCCAGAAGGCTATCCGCAAACAAGTTCGCCCCCGCGCGATCCACGCCATAAAAGTTGTACTTCGCCGACGCGGTCGGCGCATAGACGATGCCCCGCTTTTCATCCACCGACATCTCCCCCCAGACGTTGGCTCCACCCACGGTCTTCCAAGCGTCCTTGGGCCAAGTCTCATAGCCGAACTCGCCCGGCCGGGGAATCGTGTGAAACGTCCACACCAGTTTCCCGCTGATGACGTCGAACGCGCGAAGATCGCCCGGCGCCGAACCGTAGCCCTGATTCGTCGCCGAGCCCAAAATCAACAGGTTCTCAAAGACCCGCCCCGGAGTAAGCGATTGAACCAGCGCCAGCGCCTGCGGATCACGGCCCAGGCCCTGTTTCAAATCAACTCGCCCATTCGACCCGAAGGACGCAATCAGCCTCCCGTTCCGAGCGTCGTAGGCGCGCAGCGTATGGTTCACCGAAAGCAACAGTCGACGGTCAGAACGGTCTTTGCTCTCCCAATAATTGAAGCCACGATTCGTGATCACCTTGATGTCTGGATCAGGCGCAGCGGACCACAGCTCCTTCCCCGTGGCCGCGTCGAGTGCTACCAGCGAGTTACTCTTCGCCAGAACATACATCGTCCCGTCAATCACCAACGGATTGAAGAAGTATCGGCTATTGTCACCCGTCGAAAAGGTCCAGGCCCGTTGCAACTTGTGCACGTTGGTCCGGTTGATTTGCGCAAGCGAAGAGTATTGCGCCGAATCGGCCGAGCCGCCGTAATCGCGCCAATTGGAGTACGGCTGGGCGAAGGCGATGCCGAGCAGAGCGACCGGAGAAAACCAACGGAGTAAGGTGGTCAAGCATCGATTGTATCGAGAAGGGAGTCGGTTATTCTAGCAATATGATGCAGATCAAGCGGACAAGCGTCATGGTCGACGAACAGGACAAAGCGCTCCGCTTCTACACGGAAGTACCCGGGTTTGGGAAGACAAACGAGATCCCGATGGGGGAGTATCGAGGGTTGACCGTCGTCTCGGAATCTGACCCCAATGGGGCTGAAATCGTCCCGGAACCGAACGCGCCACCGGCAGCGAAGACGTATCAACGACCCTTGTTTGCGGTCGGAATTCCGGTAACGGCGTTTCTGGCGACGAACTTCGAGCAGGAGTTGCGAGCGGATGCGCACGCGCGGAGTTGTCTTCCGGAGCGAACCGAAAAGCGCCGGGCCAGTGATGGTGGCGACGTTTGACGACACTTGCGGGAACCTGATCCAGCTCTTCCAACCGCTGTAGCGCAACAAAGATGACGAGGCCCCACGAGCTAGAAACCGACGCAGAACCAGACCGGTCGCCCCGGAACCGCGGCCAAAGTCTGGGCGATGTTGCAAGCTGCCGCCGACGGAGATCTCGTCACGGTGCGGCGGTTGGTCGAACAACGGCGCGAGCTGGCCAAAGGTAGCGTCATCCTATCGAACCCCACTCCATTTCGCGGTCCGAGGAAATCGGCTGGATCCACTCGATTCGGCTCTTCCAGTCGCCGTGAGGCAGTAAGTATGACGTACTTGGACCACGGGGCCGAACTCGAAGCGCGTGATGACGAATGGCGCTCACGGCCTTTGGGTTGGGCAGCGAACGAGGGTCGACTCGAGAGGGTCGTGGCCCTCCTTCCACACGACGAGGCGTGGGCTACTCTCTACTTGCGTGGGCCGAACGGCAAGGCCATCACCAGGTAGTGAGCCTGTTGCTGGAAGGCATCGAGCGAGAGTCCTGCCAGGGGTTCTTAAAGTGATCGGGATGGATTTCGCCGTGCTCGCTCCCGACACGGCTCGATCCCCCGGATCGCCGACCGCCAGCAGGCGTGCCGTAACCTTGTATTCTGGAGGCAGCGATACACCCACGATTTCTGAGGTGAACTTACGATATTACGAGGAAAGACAGCGATTGTGACCGGAGCAAGCCGTGGGATCGGGCGTGCGATTGCCGTTCGTCTAGGCAGAGAAGGCGCGAACTTGGTTGTGTGTGCCCGCGACAGTGTAGCCCTGGCCGAGGTCGTCGGAGAAATCGGCGACCGAGCCAGCTTTCTAGCCGTGGATCTGCGAGAAGCGAATGCGGCCGAACGAGTGGTCGCGCTGGCGATGGCAGATTTTGGGGGCCTCGATATCGTTGTCAATAACGCGGGGGCAACCAAACGGGGGGAGTTTCTGGCGTTGACTGACGAAGATTGGATGGACGGATATGCGCTGAAGCTACACGGCGCGGTACGCATGGTGCGGTGTGCTTGGCAGGAGTTAGTCAAGCACAGCGGCTCCGTCGTCAACATCGCCGGAGTCGGCGGGAAAACACCCGGAGCCGAGTTTACCATCGGGGGTAGCGTCAACGCGGCAGTACTGTCGTTTACAAAGGCTCTGGCGGACGTTGGCATACGAGATGGGGTCCAGGTAAACGCGATCAACCCGGGGACAGTGCGGACGGACCGGTTTGAGAAGCGGATGGATGGGCTAGCGACGGAGCGCGGCCTGACCCGGGAGGCCGCCGAAAGCTGGTTCGTCGCCAGTCAGAGAGTAACCAGGGTGGGCGAGCCAGCCGATATTGCGGGGCTAGTGGCCTTTTTAGTCGGCCCCGAAGGCCGATTTCTGCACGGCGCTCTAATCGATATGGACGGCGGAGCCACCAAGTCCCTGTAGCCAAATCGAAACGCCTTTCTCATGATGTCGCAACGGGAGCGCGATACCCTTGCGACGTAGCCTATGAAACTGAATCCCCGCTCCCTTTCCCTAGCGGCCTTGCGCCTGCCGTTCGGACTTCTGGCGCAAGCGCCTTTCGATATCGCACTGATCGGGGATACCCCCTACGGAGTCGCAGCCGAACCGCGCTTTGAGCGCGTGATTGCTGACATTAATCGGCAGAACGTTGAGTTCACCGTCCACATCGGCGACACAAAGAGCGGATCCACCCGCTGCGACGACACGCATTACACGCGGGTATTGAATTGGTTCAACAGCTTTCAAAAACCTCTTCTCTATTCCATTGGCGATAACGAGTAGACCGACTGCATGCGCGCTAACAACGGCGCTTACAACCCGCTCGACCGGTTGGCAATGATCCGCAAGAATCTCTTTGTCGGCAACATGAGCCTGGGGCAACGGCCGATCCCAAGTACGCTCTCTACGTCGAAAACGCGATGCCTGTTAAGGCACCAGTGGTTTTTGTGACCATTCATGCCCCCGGTAGCAATAACAACCTGGAGTACAAGCTCAATCAGGGAGCGCCGAACCCCTTCTATGACCAGGACAAAGAATTCCTGGCTCCAAACGCGGCCAATGTCGCTTGGCTGCGGCAAGCCTTCAAGACCGCGAAGGATACTAAGTCACTCGGGTTGAAGATCTTTGTCCAGGCAACTATGTTCGAAGCGTTTTCTGAAGAAGTAGTCGGCCCGACGCGCAGCGGATTTGAAGAGTTCATCTCGGTGCTGCGGCCGGAGACCAAGGCATTTGCTGGCGAAGTCGTGATGGTCTCGGGAGACAGCCACTACATGCGCGTGGACAAGCCGCTGACCGATCTTTACCCCGCTTGCACCGCCGCCACCGGACCGTGTAAGCCTTTCGAGCCAGCGCTCGATGCCCGAGGCAATCGCGTGCTGAACTTCACCCGCGTCGAGGTGCCAGGCTCGGCCGACGTGCATTGGGCGCTCTGCCACATCCGCCCCAATGAGCGCAACATCTTCCAGTTCGAGTTCATGATCATGCCGACCGTAGCCGCAACGACCGGACCCAGCGCCGTCGTTACCCAACCTGGCGGCACGATGGCGGTGACCACTGTCGAATCCAACGGACTACTGACGCTCGACGGCAGCCAGTCAAGCACCACGAACGGCGGAGACTTGAGCTATTTCGGGTCTTCCGCGCAAGGCTACCCTGTGGCCGGAATCGTACGCGGCGACACAGCGACGCCAACGATCCAGTTTGTGTCGCGAGGAAACTGCGAAGTGGCCCTCACCGTCACGGATCGGACCGGCGCCAACAGTACCTCAGCCGTGACGGTCCGCTACCAGTAGCGTAAGCTGACGGAGTGGGCGTTACGGTAAGCCGAGAAGAGTTTGAACAGATCGTGGAGCGGGCGATTGCCGGAATCCCCGCCCGCTTCCGCGCTCGTATGGAGAACCTATCGGTGTCGGTGGAGGCGTGGGGGCCAGGCCGCGATTTGCTTGGTTTGTACGAGGGCCGCCCGCTGACCGAGCGCAGTGTCAGCGATGGGTTTGGGCAGCCGGACCGGATTCGGATCTTCCAGAAGCCCCACGAAGAGATGGCGCGTAGCCGTAGCGATTTGGAGCAGACCGTAGCCGACACGGTTTGGCACGAAGTCGGCCACTACTTCGGCTTGAACGAGTTTGAGATCGCCCGCGTCGAAGCGCGGCGAGGACGTTTGCGCGCGCTGCGAGGGCGCGCAAAGGCATATAATACGAGGCGATGATGAGAAGATTTTTTATTTGCACGCTGATGCTGGTGGCTGCGCTGAACGTCTCCGCCAAAGACAAAGCTGAAAAAGGGTTCAAGTCGTTGTGGAACGGCAAGGACTTCACTGATTGGAAGAAGGCCACCGAGAACGAAGCGACGTTTTCGATCAAAGACGGGGCGATTGTGGCCAACGGGCCTCGGGCGCATTTGTACTATGTCGGCAAGATCGCCAACCACAATTTCAAGGATTTTGAGCTCAAGGTGGATTGCATGACCCTGCCGAACTCGAACGGCGGAATCTACTTCCACACGGTCTACCAAGAGAAAAATTGGCCGGACAAGGGTTTCGAAGTGCAGGTGAATAACTCGCACACCGATTGGCGTCGTACCGGCGGCCTCTATGCCGTAGCCGACCAGAAAGAGAAGATGGCCGAAGACGGCAAATGGTTCACCGAGCACATCGTTGTGAAGGGCGACACGGTCAAGATCTACGTCGATGGCAAGCTGTCGTCCGAGTGGACCCAGCCCGCCGGGTGGGAACATCCGCAGACCAAGGGCCGGAAGCTCGGAACTGGGACGTTTGCCTTGCAAGGTCACGATCCGAAGTCCACCGTGATGTACAAGAACATTCGCGTAAAGTTCACGAAGTAGTCTCACAAGAGCACATTCCAATTGAAAGATGAGCCTGGAGGGCACTCCGGGACAACCGGGACCAAGTAGGGGCTCCTTTCCACGATTCGGTGGCTGCGGTTTGATTTCGGAAACAAGGGACTCGTCGCCGAGGCGGTGGGAAGAGAGGGAAACCGCTTTTTGGTTTTCCTCGCTTTCCACCGCCCGTCATTTCCACGGTCGTCTTCGTCCGGTTAGGCAGGGCGCGCCTCCGGGTAAAGGCGGCGAAACAATTCGTGCTTGGCTTCTCGCATGCGGCGCGCCGAC
>JANXMS010000388.1 GCA_025354525.1 Acidobacteriota bacterium | reverse complement strand
CGACATCTATGAAAAGGGAGTCAAAGTCACGGACAAAGAAATGCGGCTCCTCAACCTCGCCAAGCACGAGACTTTCGGCCGCTGGAACTACACTCTACATCCCAAACAGATTGGGAACTAATTCTTGCACCGCGCCTTAGGTACGAAACCGGACCTCGTTGCGTGGCTGTCCGCTTCCGCAGCCAGTGCGCAATAGCCGTATTCACTAGAACGTTGACCGAAGTACCGCCCTGTTTGGCGATGCCGACCAGACTATCGAACGTCTCTTTGTCTACCCGGACAGTTGTATCTTTGGATTTTTGGTCATGAGTGACTACTAAGGGCTCACTCTTCAGGTCCACCGATTTGACTGACTCCAACAGCCGAACGGCGATTTTTACGCTTCCAGCCTTTTGCGTCGGGGCTTCGGTGATGGACACACCTTTAGAATCTGTTGGATGCAAACGCTCGGTCATGGGTACAACAAGCGTTTCTCACGGCAATCATAATACAGTCGTGACGCCACAAGTTGAGGCCAGACGGGTTTTGCCTCGAAGAGCAAATCCCTATGCACCCGCAACGAGAAGCGAGTGCGGGTGAGAATCCGTATCGTTTGGTTGGATGTTCAGATTCTTGCGCGTGATCGCTGCTCCCGGGCGCGAAATCTCCGATGCTGCCGCCGACGTTGCAACATCCTGTGACCTCGGATGATGGTTGACCTTCCCGCGAAGGCCGCTCTGCCCTTTTTAGCTTGTGGGGACGCGGCTATTGCGGTAGGACTACAGCGTCGACAATCTTCTTTAGCAACACCGTGCCCTCATGCAACGTAGTGACTTTTATTCGCTCATCGTTGCCGTGGGCGCGGGATTCGGTGCCGTTGCGGAGGAAGACAGGAACGCCATAAACGGCCATGCCTTTGGCACGAAGGAAGGAGCCATCGGTGGCCCCGCGGGACATGTACGGAATAGTCACGGTTTTGCCGATTTCCTGGGCGAAGACGCGCTCCATGGTCTTGTACAGGTCCGTCGTGAGGCTGCTTGGTTCGGTGGCGGGCATCTCCTGGCCGGGTTCGGGGAGCACCTCAATGGCGGGGTCGTTGATGAGCTTGCGAAAACGGGCGTAGACCTCTTCTTTAGTCTCGTTGGGAAGGCGGCGCACGTCGATCTGCGCTTCGGCTTGGTTGGGGATGACGTTCACTTTCATGCCGGCGCGGAGCATGGTCGGAGAGACCGTCGTGCGAAGCGCGGCGTCGAGTTCCATGTCGCGGTCGCCGATCGAGTTCGCGGTTTTTTCCTGCGTCTTGGGATCTTCGAGCGCCGAGAGTTGCGGACGGAGCCAGGCGTACTCGCTGAGCTTGGACATCTCGCGGAAGTAACGGCGGGTGGTGGTATTGAGGCTGACCGGTTGATAGGCGCGGACGAGCTTCGAGATCGCCTCGGACAGGTGGGCGACGGCGTTGTCCTTGCGGGGCAGGGAACCGTGGCCGGCCGAGCCGCGGGCGACGAGGATGACGCGGGTAGGGATCTTTTCAGACGTCTGCACTTGGAAGACGCGGGTCGCATCGGTCGTCAGAATCTGCGTGCCTCCTTCGTTCAAAGCGTACTCGGCGTCGATCTTCTCCCAGGCGTTCCGAATGAGCCACTGGATACCGGTGGAGCCGGCTTCTTCGTCGGCTTCGCTGAGCAGGATCACGTCGCGATTGAGTTTGGCACCGGAGAGTTTAAGCTCGACGACAATTGCCATTTCGGCGGCCAGAAGGCCCTTGGTATCCACGGCGCCGCGGCCATAAATGAAGCCGTCCTTTCGCATCGCTTCGAACGCGGGGACCGTCCAGAGTTTGGGTTCGATCGGCACGACGTCGCTATGGGCCATGAGGAGGAGTGGTCGTTTCTGCGACCCGCCCGTCAGGCGGCAGATGACGTTCAGCCGCTTCGGGTCCGGGCCGAGCAGTTCGCAGGGGATGCCGTGCTGCTTCATCTGGGTGGCGACGTACTCGGCGACGAGAGTTTCGTTGCCGGGCAGGTTGGACGTATCCAGTCGAAGGAGGTCGACGAGGTACTTTTCGGCGCGAGTCGCGAGCGGATCTTGCGCCCACGCGGCGACGCCAAGCAAAATCGAGAGCAAAACAGTGCGCATCCCAGTTATCCTAAAGCATTCCATGCGTATTGCTGTATTGCTCTATTGTGGTGCCTTGTTTGCCCAGGCGCCTGAAAAACGAACCATTGTAGTCACCGGCTCCTACCAAGCCATTCCTCTTGAAGAGGCGGACCGTTCTGTCAAAGCGATTCCCGCCCGGGAGTTGGCTCCGCTGGCCGGTTCGGTGAGCGATTTGCTGAATTTAGACGCTTCGGTCGATCTTCGCGAGCGGGCCCCGGGGGCCATCAATAGCGGCCTTTCGATTCGCGGCGGAAGCTTCGGGCAGTCTCTAATTCTGTGGAATGGGTTGCGGCTGAGCAGCGTTCACACTTCGAACCTCAGTATGGATCTGCCGATTCCGCTGGAGTCGATTGCGCAGATCGAAATTCTTAAGGGATCGGGTTCCACGTTGTATGGGTCCGATGCGACGGCTGGTGTTCTGAACGTGATTTCGAAGCCGCCGGCTTTTAGCGAGGTGCGTTTCCGGAGCGGGTTTGGCACCTGGGGAACGCAGCAGCAGCATGCATCGGCGGCTTATGTGACGAAGCTGTTTTCGCAGCACCTGACGCTGGCGCGGGACTTCTCTCGGGGGTTCATGGTTAATCGCGACTATCGCAACCTTTCGGTCGCCTCGCAGACGCAGTTTCGGCAGACCGAGTTGACGCTCGCTTTGAATGATCGGCCATACGGGGCCGATCAGTTTTATGGCAACTTCAACTCCTGGGAGCGGACCAAAGGATGGTTTGCCGGGGTGAAGCAGGGGCTGGGAAAGAAGACAGATCTGCTGTTTGCGTACCGCCGAAACACGGACCTGTTTGTGCTTTACCGGGACCGGCCGCAGGTGTTTACGAACCGGCATATTGTTGAAACCTGGCAGGCCAGCTTGCGGCGGACGGACGAGCTTCCGGGCAACGCCCGCCTTCACTACGGCGCGGAATTTCTAGGTGATCGGATTGTGTCCAACAATTTGGGGCAGCATTCGCGGGCTCGTTCAGCGGTCTATGCGGCCTACGACATTCGGGCGCTGCAGCGGTTTTCGTTGACGATTGGCCTGCGCGACGAGATCTATCGCAATCTCCAGCACCAGTTCAACCCTTCGGCTGGCGTGGGCTTTTGGTTGACGCCGCGCGCCAAGCTGCGGGCTTCGGCCAGTCGAGCCTTCCGCCTGCCGACCTACACCGACCTGTACTATCGTGATCCGGGGAACGTCGGCAATCCGCTGCTGCGACCGGAGCATGCCTCGACGTATGAGGGCGGCTTGGACGTAACGTTACCGAAAGAATCGAAGCTGGCTGTGACGGTGTTTCAACGTCGCGAGAAGGACGGGATCGATTTCGTGCGCCGTTCGCCAGCGGACATCTGGCGGGCGACCAATTTCCAGGCGTTGAACTTCACTGGCTTCGAATCGCAGTTTACGGTGGTCGCGGCCAAGAAGCACCGCATCGAGCTTTCCTATACTGGGCTGAACGGGGCGCAGACGGTGCTGGCGGGCCAGCAGTCGAAGTACGTCTTCAACTATCCGCGCCACTCGGGCGTCGCCACATGGCAGGCGGCTTGGAACAACGGCTTGTTGGCGCGGACGCGTATCGGTGCCATCGAACGATTGGGACGCTCTCCCTACGCCGTCTGGGATACGTTCTTTTCCTATCAAAAGGGCCGCGTCCGCCCGTACCTGCAACTGGCCAACATTACGTCCACTCGTTATGAAGAGTTGATCGGCGTCCGCATGCCCGGTCGCAGCTTTGTCGGGGGGCTCGAACTCGTCCTCTACCGACCGCGATAGACTAAAGAAGGAACCGCAGATTGCTTCGTCACCTCCGCAAACTTGCCCTACTTGGGAGTATCGCCTTCGCTCGCGCCGCCGAGCCGGGCCAACTCGACGCCAACTTGTCGATGTTTACGGTGATGTGCGCGCTTCACGCCGGGGGGTACGATGCGGAGATCGACTCGCCGAACAACCATCCGATCCGAGCCGCGGTCGTAAAAAATCTCGCGAGCCGTCAGTTGAAGACCGGGGCTGAGATTCGGGAGTGGCTTGAGAATCGGAAGCTCGGCCCGAAGAACCTCGATCTCAATCGCTTCATCTCGTTTGCGCTGTCGGTGCAGGGGCCGCCGAATTTTGGTTACAAATTCGCGTCGCACGAAATGCCGCCCGACGTGGTTTCGCTGGCTGGCTTTGAACGATTGCTGAGCCGTTTCTATGCCGAAGCGCGGATTGAGGAGCTTTACAAACAGGCCCAACCGGCTATCGACAAGATGCTCGAACGGTATCAGGAGCCGGTGGTTCAGACAATCGGCCAAGTCAACGGTTACTTGCGCAACCCGACGAGCGGTTACACCGGCCGGCGCTTCTTTGTCTATCTCGAACTGTTGGGCCCGCCGAATCACATTCAAACGCGGGCCTACAAAGACGATTACTTCCTGGTGCTGACGCCTTCGCCGGATATTCAGACCGACTATATTCGGTACGCCTACTTGCAGTATCTGCTGGACCCCCTGAGCTTCAAGTTCGCGGCGAATCTGGAGAAGAAGAAACCGCTGATTGACCTGGCGCAAGCGGCTCCGGCGCTGGAAGAGTACTACAAAGAAGACTTCGCGCTTTTGGCGACCGCCAGCCTGATCCGTGCGATTGAAGCCCGTCTTGATAAGCGCAAAGACCCGGCGCAGGCGCTGCGCGAAGGGTTCATTCTAACTCCCTACTTTGGCGAGGCGCTGGCGAAGTATGAAACGCAGGAAGCGTCCATGCGACTCTACTATCGAGAGATGATCGACGCGATCGATTTGAAGAAAGAGGATAAACGGCTGATGGCGGTCGACTTCATCAAGGAGCGGCCGAAGCGAACGATTAAGGTGGCGGCCCGGGAAGTGAAGGTGGAGTTGACGGGTGCGGCGAAGACGCTGGACGACGGAGAACAGCTTTATCGAGCGGCGAAGCTGGAACCCGCCCGGGCCGCATTTTTGAAGGCGTTGCAGGAGACGCCGGACCGTCCTTTGCACGCCAAAGCCTACTACGGCTTGGGGCGGGTTGCCGCCCGCCAGGCAAATCTCGAACTGGCCGAGAAATTGTTTTCAAAAGTCCTCGAACTGAGCCCGGACCCGCAGACGAAGGCGTGGAGCCATGTCTATCTCGGCAACCTTGCCGAACGGGCCCAGGAGCCCGAACAAGCAATCCAACAGTTTCAAGCAGCGCTGGCCGTCCCCGGTGCCACAGCGGCGGCCCAGCAGGCGGCCCAGCAGGCGCTCAACAAGTTGTCCAATTCCCCGAAGGAGAAGTAATGATCATTTCCCGTTTTATCCGGCTGGTATGCAGCGTAGGCCTTGCCGCGGCGGTGGTACTGGCTCAGCCCAAACCCAAGTCGCAGAAAGAAGTAGATGCCATCATGGCTATGCAGAATGCGCAGGATGCGGATTCGCGCATCAAGGCGGCGCAAGCCTTGATCACCAAGTTTGCCGATACGGAGTTTAAGCCATTCGCGCTCTATGTGATCGCCTCGTCGTATCAACAGAAGAACGATATTGACAGCGCGATGGTCTGGGCGGAAAAAACGCTCGAAGTCGACAAGGCGAACTTCATGTGCATGAACATGATCGCATCCGGCTTGGCGCAAAAGACGCGGGAATTCGACCTCGATAAGGAAGAGAAGCTGGGTCGGGCTGAGACGATGGCCAAGGGTGCCATGGAGGCCATCAAGACCGCGACCAAGCCCAATCCGGAAATTCCGGACGCCCAATGGGAGTTAATTAAGAAGGACTACACTGCGGAGTCCCATCAGGCCCTCGGCCTGGTCGCCATGGTGCGGAAAAAGTACCCGGACGCCATCGCGGCCTTCAAGACGGCGGTCGAGACGTCGCCGCAGCCGGACCCCGCGACTCTTGTCCGTCTCGCCAGCGCGTACAACTTGGCCGGCCAGTTCGACAACGCGATCGCCACCGCTGATAAGGCGATGGCGGTTCCGGATCTGAACCCGGCGATCAAGCAGGTGGCCGTTAGCGAAAAGGACCGCGCCACGAAGGGCAAGGCTGCAAAATAACAAATATGAGCGCGGATCTTGTCGATTTGGCTGAGCGCATCGGCTACCGGTTTCGTCAGCCCGAACTATTGATTCGCGCCCTTACCCACAAGTCGCGTATCGCTGAGAAGAGCGAGAACGATCCTAACCGGGATAACGAACAACTCGAATTTCTCGGCGATTCTATTTTGGGGTTTGCCGTGAGCGAGGCGCTGATCTCGCGCTTTCCGCAGTATCCGGAAGGGAAGCTTTCGAAGCTGAAGGCTTGGCTCGTGTCGGCGACTCATTTGTTGGCGATCGCGGAGTCCCTGCGGCTGGGGGAGTACCTATTCCTCGGTCGTGGGGAAGAGATGAGTGGCGGTAGAAGCAAGCGGGCGCTGTTGGCCAATGCGGTGGAGGCCATCATCGCGGCGATCTATCTCGACGGCGGCATCTCACCGGCTCGAGCGTTTGTCGAAGCCCAAGTGCTCGATTCGGTCGGCGATCTGGAGGTCGGCCTACCCTCTGGGCTGACGGATCACAAATCGGCGCTCCAGGAAAAGGCTCAAGCGCTTAAGTATCCGCCGCCCAAATACGCTACGGTAGCCGAGCGTGGCCCGGAGCACGCTAAGACGTTCACCGTAGAAATTCGGCTCGGTAAGACGCTTACCGCGAGCGCTGAGGGGATTTCGAAAAAAGAGGCCGGGCAACGGGCGGCCGAAGTGCTGATGGGGCTGCTGGTGGACTAAAAATTGGTGGTTTTTGGTCGATAACCCCAATAGTTATGTTTGTAATTATTGGTGCGCTCATCGTGATTGGCTCCGTACTTGGGGGCTACCTGCTTTCTCACGGGAAACTACCAATCCTCTTTCAGCCCTTTGAGTTGTTGATTATTCTAGGTGCCGCGATTGGAACATTGCTGATTGGCAATCCTCTGGCCGTCGTGATTGGAATCCTCAAGGGTGCTCTCAGAACCCTCAAGGGTAGTCCTTACAACAAAGCCTTTTACACGGAGCAGTTGAGGATGCTCAACGACGTGTTTACCTATGCTCGCAAGAACGGGCTAGTGAAGCTCGAAGCCGATGTCGAGGAGCCGGACAAGAGCCAGCTCTTCATCAAATACAAGTCGTTAATGAGGAATCACCACGCGTTGCACTTCATTTGCGACACGTTGCGGATGTCGATCACTGGCGGCGTCGGCCACTTCGAGATTGACCAAATGATGGAGCTCGACATGGAAGTCCATCACCATGGGGCGGACGAACCGGTCCACGCTTTGAACTCCATGTCGGACGCACTTCCTGGTCTTGGCATCGTCGCGGCTGTGCTGGGCATCGTGATCACAATGGGCTCGTTGGGCGGACCGCCGGAAGAGATCGGCCATCACGTGGCGGCGGCGCTGGTGGGCACGTTCCTCGGTATTCTATTGTGCTACGGCTTCTTTGGGCCGCTGTCGGCCAATATGGGCAAGATCAATCAAGCCGAGAAGGAGTACTACAATTTTCTTCGGGTTGGTCTGATTAGTTTTGTGAAGGGCTTGGCTCCGATCTTAGCGACGGAGTTCGCCCGGCGGTCGATCCCCGTTCATTTCCGTCCGTCGTTCAAAGAGATGGAAAAGGCTGTTAAGGGAGGCGCATAGCCATGGCCGAAGAGCAGCCCCCTATTTACATCATCAAAAAAATTGTCAAAGTTAGCGGCCATCACGGCGGAGCTTGGAAGGTGGCGTATGCCGACTTCGTAACGGCCATGATGGCCTTCTTCATGGTGCTTTGGCTTTTGAGCTCGTCTGAAAAGGTACAGAAGGCCGTGGGTGGGTATTTCTCCGACCCGGAAGGAAGCGGGAAGATGGTCGGCAGCACGCAGTCCGGGGCTGGGGGCGAGTCGATGAGTATCGCCGCCAATGACATGGACAAGTTGAAAGACAAGCTCGAGCAGGCGATGAGGGAAAGCCCTCAGTTTCAGAAGGTGAAAGAGCAGGTGAAGATGATCGTCACCGGCGAGGGGCTTCGTGTCGAACTGCTGGAAAGCGACGTCGGCACCTTCTTTGAGTCGGGCAGTCCTGCTCCGACCGAGAAGGCCACGGTTCTGCTGGGGACGCTCGCCCAAGAGATCGGCAAGTTACCGAACAAAGTGTTTATCGAAGGGCATAGCGACGCCAGGCCATTCACCGGTGACTATGGCAACTGGGAGCTTTCGTCGGATCGGGCCAATACCGCTCGTCGGGTAATGCAGATGTACGGGGTCCGCCCCAACCAAGTTGCCCAAGTTCGGGGCTTCTCTGATCAGTCGCTTCGAGTGCCGGACAATCCGGCGGATCCTTCGAACCGGCGCATCTCGATCATCATCAAGTATCTCGACGCACTCCCGGCGAAGGCGAAGAAGGCCGACGAGAAGAAGGATGGTGGTGGTCACGCCGAGCCCAAGGCCGGCGAGAAGAAGGACGAGCATCCCAAAGCGGAGCCTGCTAAGGCCGCGTCCGGTCACTAGAGCGATACCCGTCTTAATGGAGGCGTTCTGGAAACCCGAACTACCGGCCCCGTATCGGGCGGACGTCAAACTACGTTTGTCCCAGCTCAGGGCCCCGTCAATGCATGCGCTTGAAGTCGATCTCGCCGAGGCTCGCTCCCCCTTCCTCTCTCCCGACATTGTTCCTGATCTCTTCAGACGTCGCGGATATGCCCTCTATTAAGTCAAGACGTGCTGTAGACAGAAGGCGGTGGGGTTAAGTTGCGACTTCAAGTCGCGGGGCGCGGCTAAGGCCGCAAGGCGGCTCGACCGGATGTTCACCTTTCGGGAGGAGCACATGGGCGGGGTTTCCACCCTTCGGCCAGGCGGCAGAGAGAGCGTATGTCGTTCATCCCCGGCATCGCCTTAATTCGCCGCACGGTGGCTGCAAGCGGCCCACCTGAAAGGTAGATGGATTAGGCGCGGCACTTGGAACCAAACGCTACTTCGTTCTTGGTTCCTGTTGGGCGGACGCGGCGTTCAGAATGACAATGTCAACCCGACGATTGCGGGCCCGCCCTTCTTCCGTTTCGTTTTTCGTTAGCGGCACCGTATCGGCATAGCCCATCACGGCCATCCGATCTCTCGCCACGCCGTAGCGCTCTTGCATCAGCGCCATCACCGAGATCGCTCTGGCTGCCGACAGATCCCAGTTGCTCCGGAACCGGTCGGTCTGAATCGGGATCGAATCGGTATGGCCTTCGAGGCGAATCGGGTTCGGCAAGTATTGAACGCTTTTGGCCACTTTCTCGATGCTTGTCAGCGCCGTTTCGTAAACTCCGTCGTCTCCGGACGGAAAGAAC
This sequence comes from Acidobacteriota bacterium, assembly GCA_025354525.1. Lineage (GTDB taxonomy): Bacteria > Acidobacteriota > Terriglobia > Bryobacterales > Bryobacteraceae. The sequence continues at coordinate 1,526 of JANXMS010000388.1, read as the reverse complement.
CCCGCCTGTCGTAGGCTAATGACCAACCCGCGCTGGGTCATCTGCACTTGCATCGACCCGTCGGACACCTCTTTTTTCAACTCCACCATCAGCCGCTCCAGCGTGGGGCGCAGCTCGGCCTGGCTTCCGCCGGGCCCTTTCCACTGCGCGTTGCCTTTCCCTTTGTCGTCGGGCGTTCCGCCCAGAATTCCGGCAATCTTGGCGACGAGGTGATCGTTCTCCAAGGCACGTTTAATGCTGTCGGAAACCTGTTGTTGCCGACCCCTATCGGCCTGCGAACTCGCAAACATCACGACGAAGAAGGCAAACAGGAGGGTGATGAAATCAGCGTAGGAGACGAGCCACCGATCGTGGTTCTCCGGTTCTGACTGTGTCCGCCGCCTAGGGTGCCTCATGCTGCCCTCTGTCGATTTGGTCGCGTCTTGGCCACCGGATCGACGTCCAAGTAGGTCTCTAGCTTGTCCTTGATCAGTTTCGGATTCAGCCCGTCCACGATAGCCAACACCCCTTCGATCATCATCTCTCTGGCCTCGCTATCCAAGCGAGCCCGGCCCTTAATCTTGTTCCCCGCGGGCAGAAATAGAAGATTCGCCAACGCTACACCGTACACGGTCGCGACGAAGGATACGGCAATCCCATGGCCCACCCGGTCGATATCGGCCAAGTTTTTCATCACTTGAATCAACCCCATCACCGCGCCGATGATACCCACCGTGGGCGCGTAACTCCCCGCACTTTCCCAGATCTTGGCTTCCTGCTCGGCCCGCGCTTCTCTCACCGCAATCTCCAACTCCATAATCCGCCGCAGCTCGTTCGTGTCCACGCCGTCCACCGCCATCTTCAAGGCCTTCAGGAGAAACGGGTCTTGAATTGTGCCGAACTCATCTTCAAGCGAAATGAGCCCCATTCGCCGCGCCTTTGTCGCCAGCGCCACCACCTCTTCGATGATGTCGGGCTTTGAGCGCGGCGATTCGAAGAGGACATCCCGCAAGCGGATCACGCCGCCCCGCAGCGTGTTGAGCGGGTAGTGCACCATCACGGCACCCATCGTTCCGCCCAATACAATCATCAATGCCGTGTGTTGCGCGATGTCCTGGAGCGACCCCCCTTCCAGGAGCAGCCCACCCACAATTGCGAGTGCCGCGACCACTAGGCCGCCCAGGGTGGCGAAGTCCGGACGGAGCTTCGCCCTGCTACCGGCCATGGTCTACCGGCAATAAGGGACGACATTGATTGACCCTTTGGCGGAACGCTACTACCCGGTCGACGACCTCCGATGGCGTCTCCCTGACGACGAGCTTCTGACCGTTTGTTAAGCGAACGATAGTATCCGGGATCGATTCGATCTGTTCGATCAAATCGTCATTGAGCATCATCGGTAAACCGTTGATGCGGGTCAGAGCAATCATGAGAGGGAAGCCTTAGGTGGCTTATCGGCCATGAACTTGCTTAACTTTAGCTTATTGCAGAAGTTTTAAGACGGCACACAACTCCGCTCGCACTTCGTCCCAACTGTCTCGTGGAAT
>JANXMS010000382.1 GCA_025354525.1 Acidobacteriota bacterium | reverse complement strand
ATGGGCGACCGGAAGGTGAGCGAGGCCGCGGAACTGACCCCGGCAGCTTGGTGGCGGCGGCAGCAGGCCTAGCGTACATTAAGAATTTTCGCAAGGCTGGGGATGGTCGACCGCTTACGTTTAGCGCGCCCGGAAGAGACTCCGCTCGTTACGATGCTTGGTGGGAGGAAGAGCAGAATCAACGGCGGGATGCGGAGGCGTTGAGCTGCCATTTTCCTTCTTCGTAGAACATCATCATGGCGACGCCGGTGAGGGGCTTAATCATGCAGGGAGTAGATGCGGAAGATGGAATTCTTCTGGAAAGGGCGGGATGGCGGGCGTCGAGTTGGCCGTGGGTTTGAAAGGTGGCGATTTTGGCGTGGCGGGGGAGGCGGATCCTTGGGCCCAAGATGATTGGGGGAAGGGCGGCTTCGGCAAAGAGCGCGAATGCTACAACGGGGAGGGGGCCGTGTATGATAGCGTCACCGCATCTGTATTATGTTCCGTGAACGATGTGGGCGAGGGTGTAGGCTAAAATGCAATCTCGATTTACGGAGGAATTAATGTTGACGCTTGGAGTAGTGCTGCCTTACCTATTTGGCCTGTCGATCGTGGTTTCCGTAGGCGTCGGGGTCCTGCGGTTCAGCCGGGGGCATCGATTGGGACCGGCGCTGTTCAGGAACTCAGATGGTTCTCGTTGGTGGCTGGCCGGGGTGTGGCTGCTGCTGAGTTTGAGTACGGTTTTTGACTATCTACAGGGTGAGTCGATTGGGTCGGTGTGTCTTCGGGCGGGGGTGTATGGCTCGGCGGGGTTCTTCGGTTGGTTTAGCAGGGACTTTTCGGTTCATGCGGAGGGGATCGTGTGGGGAATGACGGTGATGTACTGGAGCGAATTGGAGGGGTGGAGTTGGGATTCTGGGAAGAGGACGCTTTTGGTGTGGTCGCGCTCCTGGTGGGTTCGAGCGATGTCGCTTCGACCGGTGAATGGGCTGAATACGGGGCAGGCGAAGACGATGGAACTGGAGGGGCTGCTGGAGCGGTTTGCGGGAGAGGCGAAGCGGGCGCTGTAAAGGAGAGGTACGGGCGAGGGAGGGCGTAAGATGATGAGATGTCGGCGCAGCCTGCTTCCCGGAGCAGTTTGGACGAAGTTGTAGAGTTGGAAGCTGCGGCGGAGTACAAAAGCGAATCCTGGGATGGGCAGGTTTTTTTTGCGATGGCGGGTGGGGCCGTTATGACCATGCTCTGATCACCTTTACTATGATTCGGTTGTTGAGGGATCGACTGCGGGGTCAGCCTTGTCGGGTAATTGGATTGGATCTTCTCGTGGAGGCGGCGGAGGGTGGACTGGTGACCTATCCGGACGTGATTGTGATTTGCGGGGAGCGGCCGTTTGTGGGGCCGAAACGGTTGGTGGTTTCGAATCCGGTGCTGGTGGTGGAGGTTAGTTCGGGGGCAGAGGACGGGAGTTGGTTGCCGCGGGAGTGGAACGGGATGGAGGCGGTTGTTGGATGTGCGGTGCTGTTAAGCGAGGTTTTTGCCGGGGTGGCGTTCGACTAAGCGGTATTCGGTGCGGGTGATTTGGCCGTCTCCGTTGCGGTCGAGGCCGCCGACTTGGGCCTTGGTCTTCGTGGTGATGACGGGCCTCTTATTGTCGGCGGCGAGGGTGGTGGCAGCGAGGCCGCGGACGAGGATGGTTAGGCGCATTGGCGTATCGTATTGTATGCGATTGCAGACGGGTGGTAGACTTCGGGGCGTGAGACGACTTAGTTTGTTAGTGGTTTTGATGGCGGGCGGACTGGCGGCGCAGCCGAAAGCGGGGGAATGGCAGGCACTGTGGGGGGAGTGGAAGGAGACGGCGTTTCCGCGCAAAGGGGCGGTGAAGGTGGAGGGCGGAGAGATCGTAATGTCCGCAGGGGCGCCGTTGACGGGGGTGACCTGGGGCGGGGCGTTTCCGAAGATGAATTATGAGATTCGGTTTGAGGGGATGCGGAGGGCGGGTGGGGACTTCTTTGCGAGCTTGACGTTTCCGGTGGGGGAGTCGTTTGCGACTCTGGTGACCGGGGGATGGGGCGGGGATATCGTGGGGGTTTCGAGTATTGATGGGTGGGACGCGTCGGACAATGAGACGCGGAACTACTTTACGTTCGAGACGGGGAAGTGGTATTCGATGCGGGTGGAGGTGACGCCGGGGCGGATACGAGCTTGGATTGGGGAGGAACGGGTGGTGGATTTGGCGATTCAGGGGCGGGAGATAGGGTTGCGGCGGGGAGATATTGGGCTGTCTTCGCCGTTAGGGTTTGCTTCGTATAACACTACGGGGGCGGTGCGGGGGGTGGCGTATCGGGTGTTGGGGAAGTGACGAATGGTAGCGTGTAATTGGGTGAATGGATGAATCTCAATATCAAGAATGGTGAGGCCTATCAGCTAGCACATCGATTGGCTGACTTGACAGGGAAGTCGATGACGACAGTGGTTACTGAGGCTTTGCGTGAATGGCTGAGTCGGGTGGAGCCGAGAGAAGCGAAAGTCGAAAAGTTGTTGGCAATTGGCAGGGATTGCGCCAGGCATATGAGGGAGCCCTATTTGAGCGTCGATCATGGGAAGCTCCTGTACGACGAATTCGGTTTGCCGAAG
>JANXMS010000374.1 GCA_025354525.1 Acidobacteriota bacterium | reverse complement strand
GGCTTCCACCGCCACCTTAGCTTTCAAAGCCGGCGAGTGAGTCTTGCGTGTTCGAGGCATTGATTCTCCTTCATTTTCAATGCCCTCCTACACTTAAGCAATAACCATTTTTGTGTCTAGTTTTTGGGGTCCACCACACTTCCAGGGACTATGGCATGCGCAAACGCAGCCCCTTTTCGGTTTACTCGGTGGGCACGTGCAGGGCTTCATGAGAACGCCCCGGTTCTGTTCCTGATAGCGTTCATGATTTCTTCGTCCATGAGCGCGACGGGAATACTGCCGCCTCCCTCGAATCCTCCTGTTCCTTTGAGCGTGCAGCCCGCTTTGTTCGGCATCATGCCGAGGAGCTGCGCGAGGTCCGTAGTCTTGTTGACGGTGATTGGAAGGGATTGCCAAACCGTCATAATCGCACTCAATTACAGCGTTGGCGTTCGCGCTGAACGTAGCGTCGATGCGCTGCTGCAACGCGACGATCGTGATGTCCCTGGCAACCTCCATCTTGCGCTCTTCAAGGTGCATGTACGACTGCGTCTCCACCCCTAGGCAGTGTCTTCAAGGTTCGCAGGTACTCCGCACACTCGCTTCTTTCTATCTGGTAGACAGGCAGAGGAGGAGGGGTCAGAGAGACGAATCGCGCAGATCGCTGCGTACGAATGCTGGTCTGCCAACCTGTCCTGGATCAGGTTCGGCCATGGAGTAAGAAGATATTGTTTGTCGTGAAGTTCGTACTCGGCGAGAATGATTGGAGAAGGAGTCGGAAATTATGCAAGGATCGCTGGCTGTGCTCCAATGTGAGAACGCGTTCGTCAGAAGTATCATTAACACTTTGCGGGTTGGTGCTTTCGTATTTCTATTCTTGGCTGAAGGGCTGCACGGACAACAACCAAGATCTGCGCCCAAGGAAACTTTGGAGTCTCTACGAAAGGCAGCGGAGCAGGGAAAAGCGAGCGCTCAATTCAATTTGGGCGTCGCGTACGACACGGGTGAGGGTGTGGCCAAGGACCCGACCCAGGCCGTGAAGTGGTACCGGCTTGCAGCGGAGCAGGGGAACGCTAGCGCTCAATCGAATTTGGGCTTCGCGTACGACGCGGGTGAGGGTGTGGCCAAGGACCCGACCCAGGCCGTGGAGTGGTACCGGCTTGCAGCGGAGCAGGGGAACGCGAGCGCTCAATCGAATTTGGGCACCATGTACCAGTCCGGGCAGGGTGTGCCCAAAGACCCGACCCAGGCCGTGAAGTGGTACTGGCTTGCAGCGGAGCAGGGAAAAGCGAGCGCTCATTTCAATTTGGGCTTCGCGTACGACACGGGTGAGGGTGTGGCCAAGGACCCGACCCAGGCCGTGGAGTGGTACCGGCTTGCAGCGGAGCAGGGGAACGCGAGCGCTCAATCGAATTTGGGCACCATGTTCCAGTCCGGGCAGGGTGTGCCCAAAGACCCGACCCAGGCCGTGAAGTGGTATCGACTGGCAGCGGAACAGGGCTACGCGGACGCACAATACAATTTGGGTTTGATGTATGCCACTGGAGAAGGCGTCTCGAAGGACGCGACCCAGGCCGTGAAGTGGTACCGTCTGGCGGCGGAGCAAGGTAATGCGAGCGCTCAAATCTGGTTGGGCAGCATGTACTACTCCGGTAAAGGCGTCCCGAAGGACGAGAAGCAGGCCGTGAGGTGGTATCGTCTCGCGGCAGAGCAGGGGATCGCGAGCGCTCAAGCTTCGTTGGGCCTCATGTACTACTCCGGTGAGGGCGTCTCGAAGGACGAGAAGGAGGCCGTGAAGTGGTATCGGTTATCGGCGGAGCAGGGGGACGCGACGGGGCAGTGGTATTTGAGCGGAATGTACTACTTCGGTGAGGGCGTCCCCAAGGATGCGGCGCAGGGAGTGAAGTGGTGTCGGTTGGCGGCGGACCAGGGGAACGCAGACGCACAATCGACTTTGGGTTTGCTGTATGCCACTGGAGAAGGCGTCTCGAAGGATGCGGCAGAGGCCGTGAAGTGGTACCGTCTGGCGGCGGAGCAAGGGGACGCGAGGGGGCAGAGGTATTTGGGCGGAATGTATGCCACCGGTGAGGGTGTTCCCAAGGATGCTAAGGAGGCAGTGACGTGGTATCGAAAGGCGGCGGAGCAGGGGAACGCAGACGCACAATTAAATTTGGGCGGAATGTACGCCACCGGTGAGGGTGTTCCCAAGGATGCTAAGGAGGCAGTGAGGTGGTATCGAAAGGCGGCGGAGCAGGGGGACGCTGACGCACAATTTTATTTGGCACTCAAATACGACTTCGGTGTTGGCGTTATCAAGGATGCTAAGGAGGCAGTGAGGTGGTATCGAAAGGCGGCGGAGCAGGGGGACGCGACGAGGCAGACGGATTTGGGCACAATGTACGAGTTCGGGCGGGGTGTGCCCAAGGATGCTAAGGAGGCAGTGAGGTGGTATCGAAAGGCGGCGGAGCAAGGGGACGCGAGAGGGCAGAGGTATTTGGGCGGAATGTACGCCACCGGTGTTGGCGTTCCGAAGGATGCAAGGGAGGCCGTGAAGTGGTATCGGTTGTCGGCGGAGCAGGGGGACGAAGACGCACAATTTGATTTGGCCCTCAAATACGACTTCGGGGAGGGTGTCCCGAAGGACTCGGCAGAGGCCGTGAAGTGGTACCGGTTGGCTGCGGAGCAGGGGCAAGCAAGCGCACAATCGAATTTGGGCGCGATGTACTCGCGCGGAGAGGGCGTTGTCCGCGACTTAGTTACTTCGTACTTCTGGAGAAATTTGGCGGCGGCACAAGGCGAAGAAATCGCCAAGACAGCAAGAGACGCGCTCGAAAGTTCAATGACAAAAGAGGAAATCAGTGAAGCTCAGCGGCTGAGTCGCGAGTGGGTCGGTAAGAAAAAGTAACGTGCACCAGATCTCCTCCGGTCGAAGACAAGGGAGTCGGTGGTCGGGTCGAATATTCTCGATTAACTGGAGTCTCCGATCCAAGTTCCCCGCAGTTGTTGCTCGGCATAACCGGGCGAGTAGCTCGGCAGGGCTAGAACCGTTGCCATGAGTCGCGTCCGGGGCTCATTGCCCTTCAGTCGCTTGAATCGTGCTGTTCGCGTTAATGCCTTGACAGCCGTGAAATTCGCCTCGACGTAAAGGGCTTGACTGCGGAGACTGCTTGGCGGGGAGAATAATGCAGCCTCAGGATGATTGAATTGAGCCATCAGGCCGCAGATCGGATAGAGCCAACGGCACAGACCTGTTGGGTCCTTCGGCACGTCTTCCAACAGCTCGACCGGATTTCGCCACCCAATCAAATCAACAAACCGCCCGAATTGTGGAACCGCCTCATCTCCGATGATCTTAAGCCACTGCTCACGGCGGTAGACTTTGCCGTGAATTCGTTCGTAATGCTCTTCTCGCGTCAAATATGTCTGGCAGAGCATTCCACAAAACTCACATTCATGAACGAGCTTCCGGTGAAGGGTGTAGTCGGTCTCTGACCACGGTGGGCGAAATCCGCTGGAGTCTGGATCTGGCGGGCACACATCGCAAGGCAACCATCTTGACGTTAGATTAAGAGTGCGTCTAACCCACAAGCACCGAACGATCCTGATCGAGCAGGCCTTAAAAAAGACCTCCTACGGGATCGTGAGCATTCTCCTTCGCGCAATTCTTCGGCGCGCTGCGAGGTATGATGCGCGGTTCGTGGGCGCTAGTTATTGATTCGCCCGGAGCTGCCCTTCTTGCGCAGGCCGTATATCTAAACTTCAATCTAGCGGGACTCTCCGGGGCCCTGCCTAGATATACGCAAACCTCTGAAACGTAATGGCTTGCGGCTTGGCACCTATGCGAAGGGCCATCAAGAACCCCCTTTTCTCCGCTCCCTAGGTAGACGCCACGTTGCCCAACGGGTCACCCCGTCTGGCTCAATCTGACCCTCCATTTTCATCTCTTGCAGCAGATTCGTTACGAACGCCTTCTTTTGCTTCGCGTTCATGGCGTCAGAGAGCTTCGCGATCAGAAGTGCATCCAACTCCTTGCGGGTGGCCTGTTCAAATTGGCGCAGGTACCCGATCACCATGCTTCTGTAGTGCGTCTTGTCGAACGCTCGATTCCTAATGTAGGCTGCTTTATCCCCAGTTACGGCCGCGACCTTTGCAGAGACGTAGATATTGGGACGCCGACCCTCAATGAACTTCTCAGCTTTCAATCGTGCGAAAGCATCGTCATTCAGCGGCAGCCTCTTCTGGACACGGTCAAGCGCGATCACGTCCAAAAGGTCGAGTTCCGTAGCCCTCAATAAAAGTTGCGTGTAATTTTCGTCTAGCACCTGACCGGTCAAACGCACCGCTACCCGATGGTCTGAGCTCAGGTCATAGTCTGGCATCGGGAAACTTCGTTCCTTCTGCCGCCTGAACATCCTCTTAATTCCGCTGCCAATCGTGTCGATCATATTCAAGCTAACCATCGCCTGGGCAAGGAACGGATTGCGGTAGATCTCAGGGGGAGCATCACGGCGAATCATCTCTTCCACCGTGCCGGGAATGAAGCTGCCTGCGTTGGTGAAAAGGAGGGATGTCGGCGACTCGACCACATTGATCCGAGCCCGCAGGTTATAGTCCTGGTGGGCGATACAATTATGCAGTGTCTCTCGGATCACCCACGAGTCATACTGTGACACCTCATGTGGAAACAGCGTGCCGCTCGGCAGATGGCGGATCGTGAGGTTTCGAATTTTGTTTAGGACATTGTCACTCGCCAAGAGGAACGGAGGATCGAAGTGGGCGTAGTCCTTCTCCTCGTTCTTCTCGTCCCGAATCACCCAGGTGATTCGAGCCTGAGCAGGTGCAATAAACGCTGCCGTTTCTGGCTTTCCGAGAAGGACAATGGCGGTGTTCGTCACCTTACTGCCGATAAGGACCTTCGCTTTGTTTAGAAAGGTGACGTCGTCCCAGGTGTCGATCTCCACCGCATTTTGCAGATTCTTCTGGCGGTACTGAACCCTGCCGAAATCGAGCGCAGCCCGATCGAGGTCCGCAATGCTTGCACCCGGAACGACCTGCGCCGACCAGTCACTTTTCGGTTCCGACACCAGTTGCCAAAGCCTGCGCTCTTTCTCCGGATAGTCCTTCAGCTTCTTTTTGTAGCTTCCGACGCGGATATACTCCTCGCCACCGAACCGTACCGGGCGTGAATTGGCACCTTGGACAGCGAACAGGACGATGGGCTTACCATCGACCTCGAACTCGTGGATGGAAAAGTCGATCCGCGGTTCGAGCAGCCGAAGCAACCAGTTCTCCAATTCCTCGTTACCCTTCTTTGCGGTCTTCGGTTGAAAACTTGTCCCAACAACGGCGCGAGTGCCGTCCTCTACCCCCCAAACGACGTACCCCATGCGCCTGCCATGGAGAGCGGCGCCATTCGAGATCGCGCAGATGTACTCCCCGATCTCCTCAGGGTTGGAGTTGTTGTGCTTGAACTCAACCCACTCCGTCTCAGCGGGGAGTCGGCGCAGTTCTTCAAGCTTTGAGCGCAGTTCGGCGGCAGTCATGACGACCTCTATTATCGGTGTTGCGACCCAATCCTCGGAAGTAGGGCAACTGTTCGACTTCTGTGGCGAAGGGGTTGTGCTGGGATTTTGGGGCGTGCTTTTATGGGCGAGGGCTTGGAAGGTTGGCGGTGTTGCGTTCGCGGCGCCAGTCGGTCAACAGCGAGGAGTAGAGAACTTCGCGGCGGAGCAAAGCGCCGACTCCGCCGGCCCCTTTGGCCTGATCGGCTTCGGTGAGGATACGGAGTTTGAATCGGCGGTGAAGTGTCGGCGTTGGGCAGGGGCAACGACTTCGGGATTGGGCTGGGGGGGGGGGAGGGTGGCGCGGGGATCGAGTCAAGAGGGTTCTGTTTGTTCATGGGGGAAATCCTTCCCGCCCTGCTGTGTAATCAGGGAACGAAAAGTGTCTCAGTTATGTTGGGACGGAGGGGACACGTAACACTTTTATGGGGCAACCACGTCGCTAGGGCAACAAAATGAACGAGTCAACGCGACAGGGAGGTCCAGTTGTCCGCCGATCAAAATCGCGAACGACAAACAGTTCTCCTTACGCCTTAGGTCGTCCCGAAAGCCAGCAGGGCGAGGACTTACCAGCGCCTGCTTTGTGCCGCCTTGAGCCGTTAAATCGTAAGAAATTAGGTTTCGATTTCATATGTTCACAGAAGATGAAAATATTTCTATCTCCATGACAATAAGAGCGTTATGTAAAAAAGGTCATCGCTCGGATATTCGCGTCAGGCCTTCGCTGTGATATCCTAGGTAGGAAGGCTAGAAGACTTTTTGCAAGTAAAGTCTTTGTGGTGAGCGCCCAAGCGGGTGCCCAACGAACGAAGCCACTTATTGTTTTGCTAAGTCGTTGATAAAAAACGGTTATCGGCCCAAAACACCCCAAAAACAGGCAAAAATTACGTTCGAAGCCAATCCCGGGCTAGGTCGAACGGATAGTCTTCAAAAGAAGGCTCATTGGGCGTGACGCATACAGCGTGGGGCGGTTCAAGCGTTCGCGTAAACCGAAGGTGCCGAAACACCTAGAAAATTGGAGCGGGAGAAGGGATTCGAACCCTCGACGTCCAGCTTGGGAAGCTGGCATTCTACCACTGAATTACTCCCGCTCAGCGCCTTGCAACCCCTTCATCATACCTCACCATTTCCATTTCCGCAGGAACTCGATGAACCGTTTTTGAACCGGCAAAGCATGGTGCCCCCGCACCTGCGCATACCCAATCCGACGCTCCGCCTTCGGATCCAACGCCACCAGTTTGCAGTGCAGCGCTTCCGGAGCCGACAACCCCGGAACAATACTCACCCCGAACCCATTCGCCACCAGCGAAAAAATACTCGCCAAATGGTCGCTCTCAAAAATCTGCTGAAACTTCACCTTCGCACTACTGCAAACCGTCAACACGTCGTCCCGCAAACAGTGTCCCTCTCGCAGCAGCAACATCTTCTCGCTCGACAACTGCGGCAACCCCAACGCGCTCACCTTCGCCAACGGATGATCCAACGGCACCGCCACCAGCAACGGCTCCCGGAATAGCTCACTACACACAATCTCCGGCTGCTTCAACGGCAACGCCAATATCGCCAAGTCCACCTGACCGCTCCGCAACCCCTCAATCAACTTCTCCGTCGTCGACTCCCGAATCTCCAAATCAACCATCGGGAACTGCTCTCGGAACATCGCCATCGGTCGCGCCATCGCATACGGCAGTACCGTCGGAATCACTCCCACCGTCAGCCGTCCCCGATCCTCCCGCTGCAAGCTCGCCAGTTGCTTCTCGGTCTCCGTCACCTGACGCAGAATCTCCTCCGCTCGAACCCGCAACTGCTCCCCATACCGCGTCAGCTTCACCCCCCGACCCAGTCGATCAAACAGAGGCACCTTCAACACCGCCTCCAGTCTCTTAATCTGCAGCGACAGCGACGGCTGCGCCACCCCCTCCTCCTCCGCCGCTCGCACAAAACTCCCCGTCCGAGCCACCGCCAAAAAATATCGAAGCTGTTGCAATTCCACTGCTCGTTTCCCCAAATCCACCGATGAACGCTTACCGCCGTCTCCCATCATAACCGCTCCAATTCGAAAACTCCGGCCCTCAAATTGCCTACCATAATCTAATGGTCCGTTTCCTTTTCTTCTTAACCCTGGCGCTGCCTCTCTTCAGCCAACCCTCCCTCGCTCTGCGCGGTTTGAGCCGCCAATTCGAAGATCTCGTCGATCAAGTCGATCCCGCCATTGTCCAAATCGTCACCCGCGGCTTCGGCTCCGCCCCCGAGAATCCCGGCAACCTTCTCCGCTCCGCCCGCGGCAGCGGCAGCGGCGTCATTGTCGACCCCTCCGGCTACATCCTCACGAACGCCCACGTCATCGGCGGAGCCCGGCGCGTTCAAGTCCTCCTTCCGCAAGCCTCCGAAGACACCACCCCCGGCCACAGCCTCCTCAAACCCACCGGCAAACTCTTCCCCGCCGAAGTCGTCGGCCTCGACCGCGAAACCGATATCGCCATCCTTAAAATCCCCGGCACCAAGCTCCCCACTCTTTCCTTCGGCGATTCCGACCAGCTCCGCCAAGGCCAAATCGTCTTCGCCTTCGGCAGCCCCTTCGGCCTCGAAAACTCCGTCACCATGGGCGTCGTCAGCTCCGTCGCCCGCCAAGTCCGACCCGATGACCCCATGATCTACATCCAAACCGACGCCTCCATCAACCCCGGCAACAGCGGCGGACCCCTCGTCGACGCCGATGGCCGCCTCGTCGGTATTAACACCTTCATCCTCTCCCAAAGTGGCGGCAATGAAGGCGTCGGCTTTGCCGCCCCGTCCAACATCGTCCGCGCCGTCTACGAACAAATCCGCGAGTTCGGCCGGGTCCGGCGCGGCCAAATCGGCATCGTCGCCCAAACCATCACGCCTCTCCTCGCCGATGCCATGAAACTTCCCCGCGATTGGGGCGCCATCATCGCCGACGTCGCCGCCGAAAGTTCCGCCGCGGCAGCCGGTCTCGAACCCAAAGACATCATCCTCTCGTTCAACGGTAAAACCATCGAAAACGCCCGCCAAGTCGGCGTTAATATCTACCGCCAAGCCGGCCAAACCATCACCCTCGAAATCCTCCGCGCCGGTCAAAAACTTGAAAAACGCGTCGCCGTCCTCGAACGACCCCGCGACCCCGACCGTATCGTCGGCCTCCTCCAAGGTCAGTCTTCGCGCGTCGCAAAACTCGGCCTCCTCGCCGTCGACCTCGACGAGAAAATCACCCCCATTCTCGGGCCCCTCCGTCGTCTTCGAGGGGCCGTCGTCGCCGGCGTCGTGCTCGATCTCGCCGTCGAGGAGAACCGCCTCCTCCAAGGCGATGTCATCTACGAGATCAATGGCGACCCCGTCAGCGGCGTTGCCGACCTCCGCAACAAAACCGCCACCCTCGCTCACGGACAAGTCGTCGCCCTCCACATCGAACGCCAAGGCCAGCTCCAACTCCTCCTCTGGGAAGTCGACTGAAGCCGCATGTTATCCTGGTGATGTATTTATAAGGGCTCCATGCCACTACTCCGCTACGAAACCAAAAGCGGCATCGCGGTCATCAGGAACCAGAGCAGGGTCCCCTACAAAAAGGGCCTCCGTAGTTTGCTTCAGGACCTGGACCGCTTTCGCGGCTTCTATCTCTCCTCGGGATACGAGTATCCCGGACGCTATTCTCGATGGGACATCGCATCGATGAAACCGCCCTTCGAGGTCGTAGCCTGGGGCCGAAAAGTAGAGTTTCGAGCTCTCAACCGGCGCGGTGCCGTCCTCTGCCAGATGTTCGCCCAGTTCCTGGCCGGCCATCCTCATTGGGAGTCTCTTGCCGTCACCCCCACCGGACTCGTCGGCACCCTCAAGCCCCTTCCCGACTCCTTCCCCGAAGAGGAACGCTCCAAACAGCCCTCCGTCTTCTCCATCCTCCGGGCCATCGTTGAAGAGTTCCGCCACCCCGAAGATTCGCGCCTCTCCTTCGTCGGTGCCTTCGGCTACGACCTGCTCTTCCAATTCGATCCCATCACCCTCCGCCTACCCCGAGGCGATCGAAAGGATCTCCATCTCTTCTTCTGCGACACCATCTTCTACGTCGACCGGAAGAAAGAAGCGATCGAACGCTACCACTACGACTTCACCTACGGAAGCCTGACCACAGTCGATCTCCCCGCCGAAGCCGAACCCGTCCCCGTCCCCCCCACGCTTCCTCCGGCCCCGGTATCGAGCAACCACACCCCGGCCGAATACATGGCCAACGTCGACAAAGTGCGCGCCCGCATGAAGATCGGCGATTACTACGAAGTCGTCCTCCGCCAAACCTTCTCCACACCCTACGCCGAAAAACCATCCGTCCTCTTCCAACGCATCCAACAAGCCAGCCCCTCGCCCTATGAGTTCCTCCTCCAACTCGGCGAAGAACAACTCATTGGTGCCAGTCCGGAAATGTTCGTCCGGGTCGAAGGGCCGCGCGTCGAAACCTGCCCCATCTCCGGCACCGCCCGCCGCACCGGCGATCCCATGATCGACGCCGAAGCCATCAAAAACCTTCTCGCTTCCGCCAAAGAAGAAAGCGAGCTGACCATGTGTACCGACGTCGACCGCAACGACAAATCCCGTGTCTGCGTCCCCGGCTCCGTTCAGGTCATCGGCCGCCGCCTCATCGAAAGTTACGCCGGGCTCTTCCATACCGTCGATCACGTCGAAGGCCTGCTCATGCCCGGCTTCGACGCCATCGACGCGTTCCTGTCCCACATGTGGGCTGTCACCCTCATCGGCGCACCAAAAAAGGCCGCCTCCCAGGAAATCGAGAATCTCGAAAAAGATGCCCGCGGCTGGTATGGCGGTGCCGTCGGCATGCTCTCCCTCAACGGAGACATCAACACCGGCATCACTATCCGCACCGTCCATCTCAAGGATGGACAAGCCGCCTACTCCGCCGGCGCAACCCTTCTCTACGATTCCGACCCCGCCAGCGAAGAGCAGGAAACGCAAATCAAAGCCACCGGCTTCTTCCGCGCCCTCGCCATGGGAAAGCCGTCGATCGCCCCTACCGTCTCCACAACGCAGCTCGGCACCGGCCTCAAACTCCTCCTCGTCGATAACGACGACTGCTTCGTCCTTACCCTAGCCAACTACGCCCGCCAAACCGGTGCCGAAGTCGTCACCTACCGCGCCGGCCTCGCCGCATCAAAAATCGACGAAATCGATCCCGATCTCATCCTCGTCTCCCCCGGCCCCGGTCGACCGGAAGAGTTCGGCGTGCCCGCGCTCGTCCGTTTCGCCGCCCAATCCGGCTATCCCGTCTTCGGCGTCTGCCTCGGCCTCCAAGGCATCGTTGAAGCCTTCGGTGGCGAACTCGGCGTCCTCGATTACCCCATGCACGGCAAACCGTCGCTCGTGCGCCACCAAAGCCTCGGCTGCTTCGACGGCCTCCCCGACCCCCTTAAAGTCGGCCGCTACCACTCCCTCTACGCCATCCCCGAAAAACTCCCGTCCTGCTTTGAAGTCACCGCCTGGAGTGAGGACGGGGTCATCATGGGCATCCGCCACAAAGAACTCCCCATCGAAGCCGTTCAATTTCATCCCGAATCCATTCTCACCATGGAGAACAAAGCGGGCGTCCGCATGATCGAAAACATGGTCCGCCTCTGCCGCGGGGCTAAGGCTCGGCGGCTGGTCACCGGATGAAGCTCCGCTGGGCCATCTTCGCTGCCACCGCCGGAGTCACCGCCTTCTTCGCCATCGATTTTTGCAATCTCGTCTACCGCTGCGGCTGCCAAGGCATCCTCGGAGCCGGTGCCTTGCACTGCAACATCCACGACGCCCATGCCTTGAAGCACTGCCCTTGGTGCACTCACGGCGGTGTCGGCTTCGTCGCCGGCATGCTCCCCGTCTTCGTCACCCAAGGCTGGCTCGCCTTCACCAAGCGCCCCTTTAGCTCACTTGCCCGGCTCCTCGGCGGCTGGATCGCCTTTCCCGTTCTAGGGGGAATGGGAGCGTTACTAGTAGGAATTGCTGAGAAGTACTGGGCCTAAACGCTCTTGCTGATCTTAAACCAACGGTCTATGCTGTTTACTGTATAACTCTGGAACCCTTAATGAATATCTCAGACGCAATCTACGTAATTTCACTTATGATCGCGATCTGGATTGCCATTGAGATCGGCGGCGGCGACGGTGGAAAGCGTTCCCGCCAACCCGTCTATTGATGGCAGCCGACGTCATCGTTGTCGGGGGTGGGGTAGCCGGCTTGGCGGCCACGGCGGCGCTCGGGTCCGTCGGTTTCAACGTCGATCTGCTGGAAGCCAGGCCCCATCTCGGCGGCCGCGCGACCTCTTACGCCTTGCCCAACACGGGAGTCGTCGACAATTGCCAGCATATCCTCCTCCGTTGCTGCGTAAATCTCCTCGATTTTTACACCCGCATGGAAGTCGCTGATCGCGTCGAATTCTTCGGCGACATCCCCTTCCTGGAGCCCGGTGGACGCACCTCCCACTTCAAGCGCGGCCTTCTCCCCGCCCCTCTCCATTTCACTGAATCCTTCCTGAAAATGCCCTTCCTTTCCTGGGGCGATAAAGTCGGTGTCGCCCGAGCATTCCTCGCCATATTGTGGGAACGCGGTCGGCGAAAGGATCTCGAAGAGATTTCCATGCTCGATTGGCTCCGCGAAAAGCAACAGACGCGCAACTCTATCGAGCGATTCTGGCGTCAAGTCCTCGTCAGCGCCATCAACGAGGAACTGGACCGTATGGCTGCCATCCATGGCTTCCAGGTCTTCTGGCTCGGCTTTCTCGCCTCCACCACCTCTTACGAAATGGGCGTGCCCTCGGTACCTCTCGTGGACCTCTACACCTCCCCGGCCTGGAGCAAAATGCCCAACGTCTCCGTCCGCACCCGCATGCCCGTCGACCAAGTACTCGTGCGCGACGGCCAAGCACACGGCGTCGTCGTCGGCGGACAGGAACTCCCCGCCCGTGTCGTCCTCTCCGCCGTCCCCTTCGAGAAAATCCACGCTCTCATCCCGCAAGCTGACATTGACCTCACTGCCTTCACCCACTCCTCCATCACCGGCGTTCACTTCTGGTTCGATCGCCCCGTCACCGACCTCCCCCACGGCACCCTACTCGACCGAAACCTCCAATGGTTCTTTTCAAAGGAGGGTGGTCGCTATCTCCAACTCGTCGTCAGCGCCTCCAAGCCTTGGCTCAAACTACCCCGCCAGCAGGTCATCGATCTCGCCCTCGCCGAACTCGCCGAATTCCTGCCCCGCGTCAATTCGGCGAAACTCGTCAACGCCCAGGTCGTCAAAGAAGCCCGCGCCACCTACAGCGCCCTCCCCGGCCTCGGCAAACACCGCCCCGGCAATCGCACAAAGATCACCAACTTCGTCCTCGCCGGTGACTGGACCAACTCCGGATGGCCCTCCACGATGGAAGGCGCCGCCCGCTCCGGATACAAGGCCGCTGAAGTTGTTACCGAAATCCTTGGCCGACCCCAACGGTTTCTGCTGCCCGATATCGCATAATGGGAATTATGATCTTGCGGCGTATATTCCTATTGGCCCTTTTCACCCTGCCCGTCTGGGCCGATCCGCCCATGACCAAGCTTCGAGTCGAAGTCCGCAAGGCCTCCAACGACAAGCCCGTCGAACGAGCCAGTGTCATCGTCCGTTTCGTCGAAGGCCGTAGCGCCCTCAAGCTCGGGAAGAAGATCATGACCTCTTACCAGCTCAAGACTAACCAGGAAGGCGTCGCCATGGTGCCGCCCATTCCCCAAGGCAAAATCCAGGTGCAAATCATCGCCAAAGGCCTTCAAACCTTCGGCCAGATCTTCGAAATCGCCGAAGAAGAAAAGACGGTGGAGATCAAGTTGAACGATCCCCAAGCCCAGCACTCCGTTCACCAATAGAGGCCACCATGCTCGCCTCCCTTCTCGAAGCGACCATTGATCGCGAAATCGTGTTCCTCCGCGCCCTCGGTGCCACCCAAGCCGTGCAATCACCCAAGCCCGGCGCATGGTCCCCGAAGCAGGAGCTCGGCCATCTCCTCGATTCAGCCGTCAATAATCACCTTCGCTTCGTTAACGCTGCCCTTGCCGGTGCTTACACCGGGCCCGGCTACGCGCAGAACGAGTGGGTCGATCTTCATGGCTATCAGTCCATGCCCTGGCTCGAACTCATCGACCTCTGGTACGACCACAATCGGCTCCTCGTCCAACTCGTGCGACGAATCCCCGCCGACCGGTTGTCGAGCCTCTGCACCATAGGAGGCGATGCCCCCGTCACCCTCTCCGCCCTGATCGGCGACTACATCGTGCACATGCAGCACCACATCGATCACCTGCTCGCCCGGGTCAACGTGACTCGCTATCCACAATAGGATGGTGGGTTAATTTGAAATTTAAGCTTTCTCGGATCCTGACCGCTTGCGGGGAGCAGCAGTTTTTTGTGGACTTGTTTTTGTTGGTGGCCCCTGGGGAGCGGGATACATCCACTTAGCAACCACTACGAATAAACCAACCACATTGACGGTAGTAGATGTAATGAAAGCGATAAGAACCGAATCCGAGAGAGAAAATCCAAAAAGCTTTAATCCCGAAACGCCAACGTAGAATAGTACAAAACCAAGCCAAACACAGACGAGACAGAAGACCCTAAAGACATAGGCAACTCGGAGACCGTGGGTGTCCTGCTTCTCCCTGACGCCGTGCCGCATGTCCGCTATCGCGGCTTCTTCCTCATGCTCCTTAAGCGTCTTGCCAAAATCCGGCAACTTCGAGTCGGGAGGGACTTCTGGCTCGTGACTCGCCCCGATTTTAACCCGATCTCGGAGCGATGCCACTCTAGACCTCAGCCAACCGCTTGTAGTATTCTTTAATCTCTTCGGGAGGGATGGGATCGAACTCCTTACGCTTCCATTGCTTATCCCATGGGCTTCCCGGCTTGTGCGTCATCGCGGAGAGTTGGCCACCGGTGAACTTGCCGTAGTTCTCCCAGACGCCAAGTATGATCTCAAACTCAGAGGTATCCTTCACAACGGAATCTGGCGCCTCGAGTGTTTCAGAGACGACCCCAGACCCATACTTGCGAAGTTTCTTGTAGAGACTCGGAATCACCGGGCCCCACTGCCAAGCATGGATGTTGTTCTCGTAGAGGCAACTGCCGATAAGCGCTAGCGCGTATCCCTGCGCCAGGAAAACCAATTTCTGAACTTGCATGTTCGTCAAGCTCATTTTCTCTTCGCGGGCGATTTCTATAAACGCATTTGCAACTGCTTGCGGCGATACTGGCATAGCGACCTCCTCCATACCACTAGAGTATCACCGAGCGCAAGTTCAGGCTAATACTCCCTCCGCCAAGCTGAGGTCGCCGGAGCGCTAAATCTGATCCTCAGGACTTTTGCTTTTAGCACTACTCGCCAATTCAAATTACTCGCTATCCACAATAGCGATACATTCAATCTCCACCCTCACGTCACGCGGCAACCTCGCCACCTCAACCGTCGACCGCGCCGGCGGGTTCATCACGAAGTACCGGGCGTAAACCGCGTTCATCGCCGCAAACTCTCCCATATCCTTCAGAAACACGGTGGTTTTCACAATCTGGGAAAGCGACGACCCACACGCCGCCAGCACCGCGGCCATGTTCTCGATCACCCGCTCCGTCTGCGCGCTGATATCGCCTTCTACGACTTGCACCGTCGTTGGATCCAGCGGAATCTGGCCCGACAAATAAGCCATGCCATTGTGGACGATCGCCTGCGAATAAGGGCCAATTGCGGGAGGGGCGGACGGGGTAGCGATTATCTTCATCAATTCTCTAGCCTACTACGGCATCGCCAACGTGCCCACAAGTTCCTGCACGCTCGCCATCTTTTCTTCTTTCAAAAAGTGCCCCAACTCCCGCGCAATCCGGATCGGCGCCGCCGGATCCCAAAACGTCGCCGTCCCCACCTCCACCGCCGTCGCCCCCGCAATCAAAAACTCCGCCGCGTCCACCCCCGTCGCGATGCCCCCCAATCCCACCACCGGAATCTTCACCGCTTTCGCCGCTTCATAAACCAACCGCAGCGCAATCGGCTTAATCGCCGGACCCGACAACCCCCCATACCCATTCCCAATCCGCGGCCGCCGCGTCCGCGCATCAATCGCCAAACTCACAAACGTGTTCACCAAACTAATCGCGTCCGCCCCCGCCTCCTCCGCCGCCTGCGCAATCGGTTCAATCCTCGCCACGTTCGGCGATAACTTGATGATCAGCGGCCGCTTCGTCAACGGCCGCAACCGACCCACCAAATCCGCCAACATCGCCGGATCGGACGAAAATACGATCCCCCCATGCTTCGTGTTCGGACACGAAACGTTCAACTCATACCCCGCCAACCCCTCCTCGCCGTCCAGCACTCGAATGACCTCCTCATAATCCTCGGGCGCATACCCGAACACGTTGGCGATAATCGGCGTCTTCAGCCCTCGCAGCGTCGGTAGCTTCTCCGCCACAAACGCTCTCACCCCAATATTCTGCAGGCCGATCGAATTGATCATCCCCGCCTCCGCCTCCCAAATCCGCGGCGGCTTGTTCCCGTCCATCGGAGCCCGCGACAAACCCTTCACGACGATCCCGCCAATCGCGTTCAAATCCACCAGCGAAGCGAACTCAATCCCATAGGCAAACGTACCCGAAGCGGCCAGCACAGGATTGTTGAGTCGAATGCCGCATAAAGTCGTCGATAAAGCAGAAGAGGTCATCGTAAAGGTTAAACTCCACCATATCAGTACCATCGGCAGGTTAGCGATCAGCCAAGCTTGCTGACGAACTAGGGTATTCGCCGGATAGGCCGTTCTGTATATTTGGTCAAAGCTTAGTAGAGGGACAGTAACGCCACAGTGGAACCCAAAATCCAAAGGTTGCAAACGGCGAAATATCGCTCACTAGCCACTAAATTCTTCCTGTTTACGGCAGGACTTATGGCGTGGGTGGTGTTGGTGGTGGTCGCGCTCGATCACATCCACGGAACCCTGAGCCTTGGCAAAAGCGCCATCCTCCTGGGGGTCGTCCTCGTCATTGCCGCCGCGCTCGCCCTGATCACTATGCGCTTGCTCGTCAAGCCCATCGAGACTCTCGAACAGGGGCTGCTCGCCGTCAGTCGCGGCCAACTGCTCCCCATTCGATATCGCAAGTCCGGCGACGAGGTCGAGTTCCTCGCCCAAAGCTTCAACCAAATGATCAAGATGCTCGGCAAGCAACGCCAGGAAATCGAACAGCATCAGGAATCACTCGAACAACGCATCAAGCAGCGTACTCAAGCCCTCGAAGAATCCATGCAGCACGCCTTGGCGGCCAGTCGGGCAAAAAGCGAGTTTCTCGCCAACATGTCTCATGAACTGCGCACGCCCATGAACGGCTTCCTTGGCATGATCGAGCTCGTCATCGATAGCTCCCTTACCGCCGAGCAGCGCGAGCAACTCGAGACCGCGCAGCGCAGCGCCCTCTCACTGGTGCAACTGCTCAATGACATCCTCGACCTTTCAAAAATCGAATCCGGTCGTATGGTGCTCGAACAGATCCCCTTCAACTTGCGACTCCTCGTCAAGGACTGCGTCCGCTCGCACGCCACCAAAGCGATGCCGAAAGGCCTACGCCTGGTCATGGAAGTTGCCCCGGAAATGGCCAGCCATTTCGTCGGCGATCCGCTTCGCGTTCGCCAGATCCTCCATAATTTACTCAGTAACGCCGTCAAATTCACGAGCGTAGGCCAAGTCACCGTAAGTATCCGGGCCGGGGTTGCTGATCGCGATGGCGTTCCCGAACTGATTCTCACCGTCGCCGATACCGGAATGGGCATTGCCGAAGAAAAACTCCCGCTCATTTTTGAAACATTCACGCAAGCCGACGGCAGCATCACCCGCCGTTTCGGGGGAACCGGCCTCGGCCTCGCCATCATCCGGAAACTGGCCGAAATCCATGGCGGCAACGTCACCGTCTCCAGCAAGCTAGAGGTCGGCAGCGTCTTCCGCGTCACCCTAAGACTTCGACCCGCTGACACCGTCGCCGTGGCAGAGCCAGACGCCCCCGCACACCAACTGGTCCTCGCAAAAGGCCGAATTCTCGTCGTCGAAGACAACCTGGTCAACCAAAAAGTGATCCAGGGCCTTCTCAAAAAACGCGGCTACACCACGGCCGTCGCCAACGACGGGGATCAGGCCTTGGTTGCCCTCGAATCGTCCCTCTTCGATCTCGTGCTCATGGACGTCCAAATGCCCGTCCTCGACGGCCTGGAAACCACGCGGCGCCTCCGCGCCAGCGAGCGGTGGAGAGAGATACCCATTGTCGCGATGACGGCCCATGCCATGAGCGGCGATCGTGACCGCTGTATCGAGGCCGGAATGGACGAGTATCTCACCAAGCCGATCAACTCTCGCGAACTCTACGCTACCCTCGAAAAGTATTTGGTCAACGTCCAACCCGACCGAAAATTCGCCCGCCCATCCGATGCCGAAGCGCCGTTACTCGACCCCCGCTTCACCTCAAGCTTCCTACCCGATGGCACCAATATCGTCGACAACATGGTCCGGCTCTTCCTCCAACTCGCCCCCGAAAGGCTCGAACGCATGCAGAACGCCGCCGTGCTACAAAAGGCGTCCGTCGTCGCTACCGAAGCCAGACAGGTCGAGTCCGCCGCCGCCTCCATCGCCGCCAGCCTCGTCGCCGACCGCGCCCGGCGCCTCGAAGAGGCCGCTCAAGCCCAAGACCACGCCGCCATCCGCCACTCCCTACTCCTGCTCGAAAGCGAAATCGCTCGCCTTAGCCGCCACAATGAGCAGGCGCTTGCTCGCTCAGCCCAATAATCCGCTCCCACAAGCTTTCCATGTCCTCTTGCGTTGTCGCAAGATTTCCCACCGCCACCCGCAGCGTAAACTCGCCCCGTAAAATCGTCTGCGAAATGAAAAAGTCGCCGCTTCGATTGATCTCCGCCGCAATCCACCGATTCTCCGCCGCCGACCCCCTTTTTCTAAAGCAAACTGTCGAGAATGGCGCCGGTGCCGCTACTTCGAATCGCCCGTCGGCCTCCACCATCCGGCGAAACGACTGCGCCAATTCTATGTGCCGACGCAACTCCGCAATCAACCCCTGCCGCCCAAAATAGCGAAACACAAACCACACCTTCAACGCCCGAAACCGCCGCCCCAACGGCACCCCATAGTCCATCAGATTCACCGCACGCGGGTCTTCGCTCGTCCGCAGATACTCCGGCGTGATCGAAAACGCTCGCCGCAAGATCTCCGGGAATCGGGTGTAAAAAGCACTGCAATCCAGCGGCACAAACAGCCACTTGTGCGGATTCACCACGTAAGAATGCGCCCGCTCCGCCCCTCGAATCATGTGTTGAAACTCCGGCAGCAACAACGCCGCACCGGCGTACGCCGCATCAATATGCACCCAAATATTGTGCTCGGCCGCTATCTCTACAAGCGCACTCAGCGGATCAACGCTCGTCGTCGAGGTCGTCCCTAGGCTCGCCACAATGCAGCAAGGCGTATACCCCGCCGTCACGTCCGCCGCAATCCGCTCCGCCAGTTTCTCCGCGTCCATGCGAAACTCACCGTCCGACGGAATCTTCACCAAATTATCCAGCCCAATCCCCACCGCAATCGCCGCCTTGTCTACGCTCGAATGCGCTTGGTCCGAACAGTAAACCCGCAAGCGCTTCGTCAGCCCCAACCGACGCGAATCCGGATCCGCCATCTCCCTTGCCGCCGCTAACGCATGCAGTGTACTAATCGACGCCGTATCGAAAATCTGACCAAAATAGTCGTCTGGCAATCCGCTCCACTGCCGCAGCCACCCGAGCGCCACCTGCTCCAATTCCACCACCGCCGGTGAAGCCACCCAGTTCAAACCATTCGAGTTCAACGCCGCCGCCAGCATCTCCGCCAGCACCCCCGGCACCGACCCCGTCGACGAAAAATAGTTAAAAAATCGCGGGTGGTTCCAATGTCCCATCGCTGGCATAATTTGCGATTCGAAGTCCGCCAACAACTGCGCCAGCGGTTCGCCCTCCTCGGGCCCCTGCGCCGGCAGCCGGTCGATCAGGTCCCCCGGCTTCATATCCGCCGTCACCCGATACCGTCGCGAGTTGGCCAGATAGTCCGCAATCCACTCGACCGCCTCCAATGCCGCCGGGCGAAATGCTTCTACGTCGTGCCGCCCCACTTAGACCCCCTTCAAGTCCGCTTGCATCTCCGGCAACCAACTCGGAAACCAAGCCCGAAAAACTTCCCTATGCGCCTGCAACGCCGCGCCGAGACGCGTCGGTGCCACCACCGCCGGGAAACCTCGCAACGCGAGCGCTTCCTGAACGCCCAACGGCGTCGGAAACGGGTCAATCTTCTCGATGAACTCCGCCAACCGCTGACCCAGTCGCGCCACCGCCTCTACATTGCCCGTCGTCACCGCCCGATCCAGCCCCACAATCAGGTCCGGCACCGCACAAGCACAACCCGAAATTACTCCGTCACAGGCGTGCCGTCGTGCCGCCAAAATCGAGTCGTTCCCAATCATCAGCGTAAACGGAGTCTTCGTCCGCTGTTCCGCCAAGGAGGCGAACATTTCCAGGTTCCCACTCGAATCCTTAATCCCCGCAAAGCCCCCCGACGCTAAAATCTCACACGCGGTCTCCGGCTCCAGCCCGTTCGTGAAAAACGGCAAGTTATAAAGGTACGTTGGCGGCAGCCCCTCTGATGCCTCAGCAAACCGAAGATAAAACTCGCGTAGCTCGCTCTGCTTATAACGGAAAAAGTAAGGCGGCATCAACAACAGCCCTGCCGCACCACTGCCAGCCGCGTCCCGAGCCAGCGTCAAAGCGCCTTCGAGCGTCGAATGCGACACGTTCACGAGCAGCGGCACCCGGCACCGCCGAATCGCCATATGCGCAAAACGCATTCGCTCTTCAATATCAAAATGCAGAAATTCGCCCGTAGCACCCAGCAGCGCAATGCCCGTGACACCATGCCCCGTCACGAAATCTAATACATCAAGGGCTGGACCAATATCAATCGTGTGCCCGGTCGGACGGCGGGTTGTAACAAGCGCGGCCATAGGGCCTTGAATCGGATTCATAATAGAGGGATCGAGGTGGAACTAGGCTCCCTATTCTATCGTCAAAAATGAGTAGAAATTTACACAGTTCGTTGCTACAAATTAAAGTCCTGCCGCGTATTCGTCTATGATGCTAATCTCTACCCGGCTGGTCTCCTCCGCCCTCTTACTCGCTGCTCTCGCCTCGGCGCAAGGCTACTTCCCCCTCGCCGTCGGAAATCAATGGATCTACCGCACCGGAAAAGCCACCATCGTCACCGGCATCGAAGGCACGGAAAAAACTGGCGACCGCGAGTACTTTATCTACCAGGGCATCTCCGGCCAGCGCAACCGTCTCCGTTACAATGATCGCAGCCAACTCGTCGCCCTCTTGAACGACGGCACCGAAGGCCTCTGGGCCGATTTCAACGCCGACCGCTACGACTCAAAAATCGAACAATGCACCGGCCCCGCCACGGTGGTCGCCCGCGATTGGGCCGTCGACCTTGGCAAACAAACCCTCGGCGGAGGCATCGCCGTCCGCTATTCCCCCTCCCTCTGCGCCGACGCCGGCATCACCCGCGACGTCTTCATCCACGGCATCGGCCTCGCTGAACGCGAAATCACCACCATCATCGGCCCCCGGCTCTATCGCCTCACTTACGCCCGAGTCGGTGGTCTCGCCGTCTTCGGCCAAGGCGAACACGCGTTCCGGTTCAGCCTCGACCGGATCAACTATCCCCGCAACGCCGAATTCGAAGCCCGCCTCACCCTCGAAAACACGACCTCCCAACCGCTCCTGCTCCGCTTCAATAGCGGCCAATCCTTCGACCTGCGCATCAAAAACGATCGCGGTGAAAATGTCTACACCTGGTCCGCCAACCGCCTCTTCCCCGCCGTGATGCGCGAAGAAGCCGTCTCCGGCGAAAAAAATTGGACCACCTCCGACCGGCTCGCTCTCGAACCCGGCCAATATACGATGGAAGCCGTTCTCACCACCCTCGACCGTCCACTCTATTCCGCCTCCGTCCCCCTTACGATTCTCCCCTAAGTGTCGCCGCGAAATGAAAATGTTGTCCAACACCACGGCACCAGGCCGCGATGCGAGTGCGCACCGTCAGGCGAGGGATGGCAATACTGTCCTGGCGAAATCTCCTAGATATTGGCTCTGCCAAGAACTTTACGGGAAAGCTTAGCTCTTTACTCGACGCTGACACATCCGACCCCAACAACTTGCGCCCAACGACCTCTCATTGCTATGATCATCACTGGAACGTTCTGTAAGGATTGGTATTTCTGTAAATGGCAAATCATGTTTCGGCTCAAAAGCGGGTCCGCGTTACCGAAAAGCGCACCGAAATCAACCGGATGCGTAAGACTCGCCTCCGCTCCGTTATCAAACGGGTACGTAAGCTGATCGCGTTGAAAGATGCAACTGGTGCCGGGGCTTATCTCCCGTCGGTGTTCTCTATGGTTGACCGCTCCGCCAAGTGGGGCATCATCAAAAAGAATACGGCCGCTCGCTACAAGTCGCGCGTCTACGCTCACATCAAGAACTTGGCCGCGTAACCGCAGCCTTTTAACACATTTCTCCAGTTTTAACGGCCCGTGCTACGCAATTAGCACGGGCACGCTGCGCTCATCCATGATATTCGCCCTCGTCCTCCTCGCCCAAGCCGGTTCTCTCTCGGGCACCGTCTTCGAGGCCGCCTACGCCGAAGTTGCGCTTCTCCAGGGCGGAGAAGTCCGCGCCAAAACAAACGCCACCGGCGACGGCGAATACTCCTTCCCCAAGCTTAACCCCGGCGAATACACGCTTTCTCTCAACGGCCGAAAGATCATCGACTTCACCCTCGCCGCTGACTCGCCCCAAACCCTTGACCTCCACGATCGCCTGTCGACCAACGTCCCTGGCATCAAAATCGACGAAAAGGCAATGAAAGCCAAAATCGTCAAAAGCGTCACCCCGCTTTATCCGCCGTCCTCCCGGGCCAAACGCATCCAGGGCCCCGTCCTCCTCCGGGTTCAGCTCAACTTCGCTGGTCAGGTCGTCGATACCGAAGTCATCGCCAGCCCCCACGCCGATTTAGCCGAAGCCGCCCAAACCGCCGTTCGCCAAAGGCTCTACCAGCCCACCCTGCTCAATGGCAGCCCTGTCCCGGTTCAAACCGAAGTCCGCGTCAACTTCACCCTGCTGCCGTAAGCGCCAGAATCAACTGTTCCATCACTGTCCGGTCATCCGGTCGAATATCCCGCAGACCCCGGTCCGCCTTGAACAACCCGTGCACCGCCGCCTGCATTTGCCCGAGCGTAAACGCCTGCGCCGTCTGCGCCACCTGCTCCGCCCGCGCCTTCCACATCGGCACGCCCTGCCGCGAAAAATGCTGCTGAATCTGCGCCGCCCCCGCTAGCCGCGCCTCCTTCGCCGTAATCGCCATTCGGAACTGCCCCGCCAAAAAACTCAGCGCCAGCGGCAGATACTCGCCCTCCCGCACCAGCGTATCCAGCACCTCTAGCGCCGTCCTCCGGTCCCGCCGTCCCATCGCCGCCACCAACGCGAAAATCGTCGATTCCCGCGCATCCGGCACCATCTTCTCCACCTGCTCCATCGTCACCGCCCCGCCCTCTCCCGTCAGCAGGCCCAGCTTTTCCAGCTCAATCGATATCCGCGTCGCGTTGCCCCCCGTCGCTTCAATCAACAATTCCATCGCGTCCGGCGCCAAACGCAAACCGCTATCCCGTGCCAGCAACTGCGCCAACGCCCGAGCCTCCAGCGGCGTCGGATGCGGAAATTCCACCTGCGCCACCACGCAACTGTAGAACTTTTGAACGCGTTCAAGTTTCGCCTTGTCCTCGTTGTCAAACTCGAACCGGCTGCACTGCAAAATCACCATCACCCCCGGCGGAGGGTTCTTCAAAAAACGCGCCACCGGCTCCGCCGCCCCTTCCGTGTCCTTCCCCCGCGGCAGCGCCACCTCCGCCGATGTAATCCAAATCACCCGCTTCGTCGCAAACAACGAATACGACTGCGCATCGTCCATCGCCTCCGCCAGCGTCGTGTCGTCCAGGTCCAACCGCGTAAACCCTTGCTCCCGCTCTTCCCCCTCCGCCAGCCAATACTCGATCAACGCCCGGCGACATTTGTTCCGCTTATACCCATCCGGGCCCACAAACAAGTACGCTGGCAGCAATCGCCCCAGCTTCACCTGCGTCAAAAACTGCTCGGGAGTCATTGCCATCTAGAACCCCGAAAGCACAGCACTCACCACCGAACGCGCCACGTCCCGGCTCAACCGTTCGATCGCCGTCTCCGACTCTTCAAAATATTGGCCCTGATCAATGCTGATCTCATACCGCTCGCGAACCTCCATGTTCGGCCGCGTAAACAGCACCTTCCCCGATGCTTTATCCGTCAAGGTAAGCCGCAAAATCACTTGAATCTGCACCCCGGCCGCACGGCTGGTCACTTGGTCCACCACCGTCGGAAATGCCACGTAATTAACCACCACCCCGCGCAAAACCGCATCCGCCCCGTTCGGATCCGCCACAATCTGATACCGCGTCCGCATTAAAAACTCGCGGCTCACCGCATTGCCCAGCCGGTCCGCAATCTTGTACCGCGTCGTCAGGTTTCCAAACGTCGGAATCGCAATCGTCTTCACCGTCTTCGGCAACAGATCGGCCTTTCCGCCCACATGGTAACCGCAACCCGTCAAACCCATCCCGCTTAAAAACGCCCGCCGCTTCATACCAGTTCCGCCACCACTTCCACCGCCACCTCAGCCAGCAGTTGGTGGTTGTCCGCCGCTAACCAGAACCAGCACGCCCGGCTGTCGTTATGGTCCCCTTCCACCGCCCCCACCGCATAGCCCGACTGCCCCGCCATGTTCACATTGTTCGGCGGATCCAACTCCTCTGTCCGCAAATCCACGCCCTCGCTCGTCAGATGATCGAGCAACCCAGTCATCTTCACCGCCGCCGCAAACTCCACCCACAACGACACCGCATAGCCGTGGAAAACCGGCGCCTGCACCAGCCGCAACGACGGCATCGGCACCGCCCCATCCACCGCCAGCAGCGACGCCAAATCCCGCTCGATCCGCTTCTCTCGCCCCGCCCATCCAATCGTCGAATCTTCCCCCGGTCGCGCCACCAGGTTGAACGCCACCTGCTCGCCGAAAACCTCCTTCGGCAACGGCTTAAACGTAAAGAGCCCCACCGCCTGCCGCTGCAACTCATCAATCGCTCGCCGACCGCTCATGCTCGCCGGTTCGAATATCGTTGCCACCGCCCGCCGAATCGGCTGCCCCTGCTGCACGAGCGTCAAAAAATGCGCCAGCATATAGGCCGCCGGCTGAGGAATCGAATGTACCGCATCCCCTCCCGGTGGCTTCGCTTCGAAAAACGGAGCCCGTACCCGCGCCTCCGGTTCCCCTGCCAATTCGCCCGTCAAATCCACGATCGCCGTCCGGCCTCGGTGCTCCTGCACCAATGCATACGCCGCCCGCGCCTCTTCCGTCTGGCCCGCAAACACAATCACCTTCGCCGACGCAATCTGATCCGCGTCCAACGCTTGGATCACCTCCGGCTCGTCATCGTCGTCGTCCCCGACAACGGCGATAATCGAACTGACCCCCTCCCCCGCCGCCGTCAACACAATCTGACCCTTCACCCCGGCATCCGCAAACCGGGCCTGGAAATCCTTCCCCACGAGCGAGTCACCGCCTAATAATAAAACAATCGGTTTAGCCAACTTGATGCTCCGCGGTCGGTTCAACCGGCCGAAATTTACGCTGCAAAAGACCACCTAACCGCACCGCGATCCCGCTCCCCGTGTACCAAACCCCCATCGCCAGCAGAACCAACTGCGAAAAGTGGAACACCAGAAACAGAAACGCCCCCAACGTAATCACGCTCCGAAATGATCGCGGACTCAACATGTTGAAGTCCTTAAAACTCCGGTACCGCCACGTACTCACCATCAAAAACGAAAGCAGCCCAATCAACGCCATCCAACCCACCGCCGCTATCCAATTCCGCAGCGGATGCGAACCCGCCGCGTACACCACCGCCGCCAGCATCCCCGCCGCTGCCGGTATCGGCAAACCTACAAAGTATTTCCGATCCGGCCGCCCCGGATTCTTCGGCACCGGATTCTCCTGCACGTTGAACCGCGCCAACCGCGAAGCACCGCAAAGCAGGAACAAAAACGTCACAAAATAACCCGCCCGCTCAATCGGCAGACGCCACTCCGCATTCGGCAGCAGCGACCAATCAATGAACAACAAACCCCACGTGAACGCCAACACCCCCGGCGCCAAACCAAACGAAATCACGTCCGCCAGCGAATCCATCTCCCGACCAAAATCGCTCACCGTGTTCGTCATCCGCGCAATCCGACCGTCCAGCCCATCGACGAACACCGAAATTCCAATCATGATCGCGGCCAACTCAAAATGGTGCTGGGCTGTACCCGCATGGTTTAACGCCGTATCCAGCGCCCCCTTGAACGACTCCATCACCGCCAAAAACCCCAACAGCAGGTTACCCGCCGTGAACATCGTCGGCAACGCGTACGCCGCCCGCCGCGGTCGCCGGTCCGGCGAATTCGGGTCAATCAAACGCTCCGATAAACTCAGCCTGGGCATCATTTCCTTTTTGCGATTACTGACGAAGCCGCCGACACGCGGTCGCCCACCTGCACGGCCACATTCCATTCCGGACCAAACCAAACATCCACCCGCGAGCCGAACTTGATGTAACCCATCCGCTCTCCCGCCGCCAACACATCACCCACTTTCTTCGTGCAGATGATCCGCCGCGCAATCAATCCCGCAATCTGGCTAAACTCGACCCGCACCCCGTCCGGAGCCTCCACCACCATCGTGTTCATCTCGTTATCGGTCGAAGCCTCGTCCTTGCTCGCAACCAAAAACTTCCCCGTCTGATACTTCACGTCCACCACCCGCCCCGCAATTGGC
Organism: Acidobacteriota bacterium; assembly: GCA_025354525.1. Lineage (GTDB taxonomy): Bacteria > Acidobacteriota > Terriglobia > Bryobacterales > Bryobacteraceae. Next base: position 8,610 of record JANXMS010000374.1, on the reverse strand, counting down.
GTCCGGTTCACGTGAACATCGAACACGTTCAAAAAAATGCTTACCCGCGTCTTCCCGTCGATCTGCTTGATCAACGTCACCTTCCCATCGGCAGGCGAAACTGCCACCGCACCCCCCGGCACCTTTCGTTCCGGGTCCCGGAAAAACCACAGGCAGAACATCGCCAAAATCACAAAAGGGATCGCCATCCAGGGGCGAGTCAGGTAGCCAGCCAACGCTCCGCCCACCAGCAATCCGAGCGCATAGTAAATTCCATCAATAACCATATGTCTAATCTGCTATTTTCGCAGATAAACCCATGCGTCTCTATCTCTCCATCATTTTTGTCTTTTCTCTGCATGGCCAGGCACCCCCAAAGTCGCTCAACCCAAAAGTAGAAAAGATCGTCTCCTCTGTTTCTACCGAACGCATCGCCGCCACGCTGCAGCGGCTCGAAGCCTTCGGAACCCGCAATATTTTCTCGTCTCACGAACATCCCACCCGAGGCGTCGGTGCCGCCTATCGCTGGATCGCCGACTCCATGAAGGCCTACAGCCCCCGCCTTCAGGTCACCCTCGAAGAACATGAACTCAAGCAATCCGGGCGTGTCTTTCGCGACGTCAAAATCGTCAACGTCGTCGCCGTCCTCCCCGGTACCACGCAAAAAGACCGCCACGTCATCATCAGCGGTCACTACGATTCCCTGAACATCGTTCGCAAAAAGGTCGGCGAACTCGAAAGTATGGACAGGGAAGCCACCATTGACGCCGACGCACCCGGCGTCTCTGACGACGGCTCTGGAACCGCCGCCGTCATGGAACTTGCCCGCGTCATGAGCCAGTACGAGTTCGAAAAAACCATCGTCTTCGTCGCCTTCGCCGGAGAAGAATACGGCCTCCTCGGCGCCAACGAATACGCCAAGCGAGCCAAAGAGCAAAACACCATCATCGACGCCGTCCTCAACAACGACATCATCGGCAACGACACCGCCGGCAACGGTCGCGCCGCCAACTCCTCCGTCCGCCTCTTCTCGGAGGACCCCATCGATTCGCCCTCCCGCACCCTCGCCCGCTACGTCAAGGAAGTCGGCGAACGCTACGTCCCCTCCATGACCGTCAACGCCGTCTTCCGCGCCGACCGCTTCGGCCGCGGCGGCGACCACACCCCCTTTGATCGCATCGGCTACCCCGCCGTCCGCTTCACCACTCCCAGCGAGTTCTACGCCAATCAACACACCGCCTCCGACACCTTTGCCAACGCTTCCCCTGCCTACACCGCCCGCGTCACGCAAGTCAACGGTGCCGTCGCCGCCGCCCTCGCCTGGGCCCCGCCCGCCCCGGATATCACCACTCGAACCCGGTCCGTCACGAGCGGCGACGACATCGAAGGCCCCAGCCTCAGCCGAGGCAAAACCGGCTACGACGCCCTCCTCAAGTGGAAGGAAGTCGGCGACATCACCGACCTCGCCGGCTTCTCCATCGTCCGCCGCGATTCCACCGCCCCCTTCTGGGAAAAAGAGCAGTGGGTCGGCATTGGCAAGGAATTCCGCCTCGTCGACGTCTCCATCGACGACATCGTCCTCGGCGTCAAAGCCGTTGATCGCGAAGGCAACGAAAGCCCCGTCTCGGTTTACCGTATCGTGTCGCGCAAGCTACCCTAAGGTCATGCTTTCACGCAGCGATTTCCCCGCCCGGGCAGCGAACGAATCGTCGACCGCTTAAAGCGGCGAGAGGCCTAACCCATGTTCACCTCCCTTGAAATCACCAATTTCCGAGCCTTCCAAAGTCTGAAGATCGACGGCCTCCGCCGCGTGAACATCTTCGGAGGCAAGAACAGCGCCGGCAAGACTTGCATCCTCGAAGCCTGCGAACTCCTTCTGGCACCCGAACCACTCCGACCGGCCTTTCAGAATCGTCGTCGAGGGATCATCATGCTGCCTTCAATAAGCACGGAAGGAAAGTCTCAGGTGGATGATCCGTGGGGCCTTCTGTTTCATCGGTCTCCTGCCAATGGCACAGTGAACATTCAAGGTGCCTGGAAGGGCTATCAAGTTCAGACCGAACTCAGTACGCGTTTTCCACTCAACGAATCGAATCAAACCGTGTTGCTAGCTAAGCAAAATCCAGCCGTGCTCTTAAGCTTGCAACAGTGGCATCAAGCGGGTCGGATACTCCGAATAAAGACCACTCGCGACGGAGGGCCCGCCGAAGCGTTGGTCTATCCATCCATGGATGGCTCTTGGAACTGGTCATACAACCTTGCGCCCTACGTACCAGTCGCCTGTGTGTGGGCACAGGTCCAGGAGTCTGAAAAGATTGAAGACCAGTTCGGTCAGATCCTGAGGGAAGGCCGAGAATCGCTTTTGGTCGCCTGCCTTAAAAACCTTCTCCCCGACCTCCAGCAATTGATTGCGATTCCGAAAAATGATCGAAGTACCATCTACGCCGCGTTCGGCAACGGTGATCGCTACCCGGTGTCAGTACTCGGCGACGGCGTAATGCGAGTCTTGCGAATCCTACTCGCCGGTTTAGCGTGGCGTGGAGGAATTTGGCTTATCGACGAAATCGAAAACGGAATCCACTTCTCCGTCCTACCCGAGGTCTGGCGGACCATCGTCGACACCGCAAAGACGATGGACAAGCAAATCTTCTGCACTACCCATAGCAACGAAATGATCGTAGCTGCGATGAAGGCCGGCGGCGAGGACGTTCGGTACTTTCGTATTGACGCCCACTCCGATCATCACGAAGCCGTTGATTACGACCAAGCAGACGTTGTCGGCACTCTCGAAATGGAACTGGACGTTCGATGAAGGAGCACCTTTTACTCGTCGAAGGGAAAGACGAAAAAGTACTTCTCACCTACCTGATCGCGTCCCGTGAACTTCAGGGCATCGTCGAAGTGGATAACGCCGACGGCAACAAATCATTTCCCGATGGGCTACGTCGAGTGGAGAAGCAATCTTCGTTCCAGTCTCATCGTTCGATCACCGTCGTCCGCGACGCCGAAGACTCCGCCACCGCAGCCTTCGAGAGCGCCCTCGGCGTCCACGAAGCCACGAAGCTTCCCGTTCCCGACCTACCCAACGAACGGAGCGCCTCCCCTCCCCCTGTCCAAATCTGCATAATTCCCGAGAACCGCCCCCAGGGCTGCGTTGAGAATCTCTTCCTCGAACCCCTCCACGCTTGCCTCGACGCACTACGGAACTGTTGGGCACCCAACCAACTGAACCCCGCCCGCTGGGCCAAAACACACACCGCGATCATCCTCCGCGCCATCCCCGGCGACTACGCCTCCGAACTAGGTCACGCCATCCAAAAAGCCGAATTCAACAATCTCCTCGACATGGAACCCCTCCTCGAACTCACTCGAATCCTCCACCGCATCCAAGCCGAATCGAATGCGTAAACTCCTCCCCACCCTCAAATACCTCTTCGAAGTCGAAGTCCACGTCTACGCCTTCTCCATCGCCGCCAACGTCCTCCTCTCCTTCTTCCCTTTCCTCCTCGTCCTCATCTGGTTCGCCCGCCTCGCCGGCTGGAACACTGCCGAACAGTCCGTCTATTTCGCCATGAGCGACCTCTTCGGCCCCGAAGTCGAAAAACAAATTCGCTCCGGTATCGGCTGGGTCCCCAACCGCTTCTCCCACTTCAGCTACTCCTCCGTCCTCCTCCTCCTCTTCACCGCCAACGGCATCTTCGAACCCCTCGAAGTCGCCCTCAATCGCGCTTGGGGCATCACCGAAAACCGCAGCTTTTTCAAAAATCAGCTCATCTCCATGGGCCTCATCTTCGCCTGCGGCTCCCTCTCCATCCTCTCCATCATCCTCTCCTCTCTCAGTCGCGACTACTCCCAAACCGCCGGCCCCGTCCTCGGCATCGTCGCCCCCTTTTACGAAAAAATCCTCTCCATGTCCCTCACCATGGCCAGCCTCTTCGTCGTCTACTGGGTCCTTCCCAATCGCCAAATCCCCGTCGCCCGCGTCGTCCCCACCGCCATCGTCGTCGGAATCGCCCTCGAAGCACTGAAGTACATCCTCCACCTCATCTGGCCCTGGTTCCTCCGCAAACTCCAAATCGAATACGGCCCCTTTTACTGGGCCGTCATCATCGTCTTCGTCAGCTTCCTCGCCAGCATGATCATTCTCGCCGGTGCCGAATGGTCCGGACGCTCGCGCGACGAAGTCGCTGGAATATGACGAAGTCGCTCGAATACGACGAAACTATTTGAATATAATGGTGTGTTCGGATAGAGGTGAACCCATGGCTGATGCCAACGAAAAGAAAATCGAGATCTCGCGTCGCGACGCGGTGAAAACTGCCGCCACCGGTGCCGCCGTCGCCGCTGGTGTCATCACCGGCGCACCCTGGATTCAAAAGGTCAAAGCCGCCAATAGCCAACTTCAAATCGGCATCATCGGCACCGGCGGTCGTGGCTACTACCACATCACCCATCTCAATAACATCGATGGTGCTCGCCTCGTCGCCGCCTGCGACATCTATCAGCCCAACCTCGATAAAGCCGTCAACGGCTCCAAGGACAAGCCCAAAGGATACAAGGACTATCGCGAGGTCCTCTCGAACAAAGACGTCGACGCCGTCATCATCGCCACCCCGCTCTACACCCATTTCCCCGTCACTCGCGACGCCCTCCTCGCCGGCAAACACGTCTTCTGCGAAAAGTCGCTCGTCCACACAGCCGAAGAAGTTCACGCCCTTCGCAAAATGGTCAACGAACGGCCCAAGCAAGTTATGCAGGTCGGCCTCCAGCGCCGCTACAGCCGCTTCTATCAAACCGCCAAGCAGATGGTCGAAAAAGGTTTGATCGGCGACGTCACCAACGTTTACGCCCAGTGGCACCGCAACCTCATCAACGTCCCCAGCGCCACCTGGACCATGAAGAAGAACGACCCCCGTGGCGAAGACGCCAACTGGCGCCTGCTTCGCAAATACTCCGGCGGCCTTGTCGCCGAACTCGGCTCCCATCAAATGGATATCGCCGACTGGATGTTCGGCTCCCACTTCGAATTCGTCTCCGGCGTCGGCGGCATCGACTACTTCAAAGACGGGCGCGACGTCTACGACTCCGTCCAACTCATCTTCCGCTACCCCAAGGGCCAGCGCCTCATGGCCAGCTATATCTCTACTAACCAGCATTGCCCCCTCTTCGGCGGCCAGCGCGCCCAGTTCGGCGAATGCATCATGGGCACCCAGGGCACCATCCACATCACCGTCGGCACCGATGACGAACCCGCCCTCGGCATGTGGTACCGCGAACCCGCCAAAAAAGTTCCCGACGCCGGCACCTCCAAAGCCGCCGTCGCCAGCGCCTCCCTCGCCTCCACCGGCAAAGGCTCCCGCCCTCTCCCCATCCTCCTCTCCAAAGACGAAATCACCGAGCAGGATAGCTTCATGAGCCGCGAACTCAAGTTCGCCAAACGCTGGCTCTACTCGAAGGGCGTCATGGTCCCCGAAGAAGATCGCAACCCCGTCGACCAGCAGTTCATCGAATTCATCGAATGCTGCCGCACCCTCGCTAAGCCCAAAGCCGACCTCACCATCGGCCTCAACGACTCTTCAGCCGTCATCCTCTCCAATCTCGCCATGGATGAAAACCGACGCGTCTACGCCACCGAACTCGACAAAATGGGCACCGGCGAAGGCCCGGCCAAGAAGAAAGTCTAGCCGCGTTACAATTAGGACACGTTGCCGCAAGAAGATCACCACATCGGCGTCGAAGCCGGAACCATGCCCCACGCTCCTACTTGGCAGCGAGTCCAACTCGCTCGCCATCCCAAGCGTCCACACACCCTCGACTACCTCGAGCGGCTCATCACCGACTTCCAGGAAATTCACGGCGACCGGGCCTACGGTGACGACGCCGCCATCGTCTGCGGCTACGGCCTCTTCGACGGCGAACCCATCATGATCATCGGCCACCAAAAGGGCCGCGATACCAAACAAAAACTGAAACGCAACTTCGCCATGCCGAAGCCCGAAGGCTATCGCAAAGCCCTCCGCTGCATGAAGCTCGCCGCCAAGTTCAACCGGCCCATTCTCTGCCTCCTCGACACCCCCGGCGCCTATCCCGGCATCGACGCCGAAGAACGCGGCCAAGCCGAAGCCATCGCCGTTAACCTCCGGGAAATGACCCGTCTCGGCGTCCCCGTCATCTCCATCGTCATCGGCGAAGGCGGCTCCGGTGGCGCCCTCGCCCTCGGCGTCGCCAACAAAGTGTTCATGCTGGAAAATTCCATCTACAGCGTCATCAGCCCCGAATCCTGCGCCGCCATCATCTGGCGTGACGCCGGTAAAGCCGAACTCGCCGCCGCCGCCCTCCGCCTCACCTCCCGCGACCTCCTCGATCTTAAGCTCATCGATTCCATCATCCCCGAACCCACCGGTGGTGCCCAAGAAGATTGGGACGCCGCCGCCCAGTTCCTCGCCGCCACTCTCCGCGCCTCCCTCGCCGAACTGAATAAAATGAGCCCCGCTCAACTCATCGACCATCGCTACGACAAGTTCCGTAGCATGGCCAAGTTTTTTGAGGAATAGTGAAAAATCGGACCGGACTAATCATCGCCGCGGTGGCCATCGCCCTCATCGCCCTCATGGCCTACTCCTCAATGGATCTAGCAGGCTTCCGGGTCGAAGTCTGTAAAGAATTTCAAGGCCGCAACTCCTGCCGTACCGCTTCCGGCGCCACTCGCGAAGCCGCGCAACGCACCGCCTCCGACAACGCATGCGCCCTCATCAGCTCAGGCATGACCGATTCCATCGCCTGCCAAGGCACTAACCCAGTTTCCGTTAAGTGGCTGAAAGGCAACTAACAACAGCCAGTTACCTTCGAGCTCGTCAGAACGTCTCAACCTAGGAATTGTTGAACTTTTTGCACGGCTCCTCCGTCTGACTCTCTCAGGAGCCCTTTACACGTGAAAAAATGGAAGATCGTCGTCGGTATCGTTGTGGTCTTGGCCATAGCCGGCGGTGTCTACGCAAGTCTGCAATGGAGCAAAAAAGGAATTGTCACCGTGCAGACGGGCAAGTCCTTCCGTCAGGATCTGACGTCCGTCGTCACCGCCTCCGGTGAAGTCAAGCCCCGCAACTACATCAACATCGGCAGCAACGCCCAAGGCCCGTCCCGCATCACCGACATTATGGTCAAAGAAGGCGACCGTGTCCGCAAGGGCCAAGGCCTCGCCAAGCTCGAAAGCGTCCAACCAGAAGCCGACGTCGCCGCCCAGCGCGCCACCGTCACCTCCACCCAAGCCGAATCCGCCGCCGCCGAAGCCAGCCTCAAAGCGCAGGACAGCAACATCCGAACCCTCGAAGCCACCATCGAACGCGTCAAAGCAGACCGCGATCGCTCCAAACTCGACTTCGACCGCTCCGAGCGCCTTCTCAAAGAAGGACTCGTCTCCCGCCAGGACTTTGACTCCCGCCGCGCCGCCGTCCAGTCCGCCGAAGCCACCGTTCGCGAATCCGAAGCCCGCCTCGCCCAAGCCCGCGCCCAAATCGAACAGTTCCGCTTTAGCCTCTCCGCCGCCCAGCGCCGCATCACCGTCTCGGAAGCTAATCTCCGTCGCGCCTCCGACGTCCTCAGCCGCACCCAATCGGTCTCCCCCATCGACGGCGTCGTCACCAACCTCCCCGTCCGTGTCGGCGAAACTGTCGTCCCCGGCATCCAAAACTCCTCGGCCTCTCTCATCATGACCATCGCCGATATGTCCATCATCACCGCCGAAGTGAAAGTGGACGAAACCGACATCGTCAACGTCAAACTCGATCAAATCGCCGACGTCACCGTCGACGCCATGCCCGGCCGTTCCTTCAAAGGCCACGTCATCGAAATCGGCAACACCGCCATCCTCCGCTCCACTGGCCTCGCCGCCTCCCAGTCCGCCATCTCCAGCCAGGAAGCCAAGGATTTTAAGGTCGTCATCGCCCTCGACAATCCCCCCGACGAAATGCGCCCCGGTCTCAGCTGCACTGCGAAAATCGTCACCGCCACCCGCCAGAAGTCCATCACCATCCCTATCCAGGCCCTCACCGTCCGCCAGACCGGCGATCTCGTGCCGATTAAGGAAGGCGACACGGCTCCCGAACTCCCCATGGACCCCGCCTCCGTTAAGGCCCGCAAAGTCGAAATCCAAGGCGTTTTCGTCATCCAAGGCGAAAAATCCATCTTCAAAAAGGTAGAAACCGGCATCACCGGCGTCACCGACATCGAAGTCACCTCCGGTCTCAACGAAGGCGAAGAGATCATCACCGGTAGTTATAAAATTATTCGCACCCTGCGAAACGATGCCAAAATCAAGGTAGACAATAAGTCGCCGGTCAAGGCAGAATCATAAAGGAAGTTTCATAAAATACTCATGGTACAAGTAGCGGAAGGATCGGCTCAGGCCCGCTGGCCGTGGAGGTTGTTTCGGCGACCACAGCCCGGTTTGGCACAAGTAGCGGACGGATCGGACAAGGCGCGCGGAGAACAGCTCCGTCGCGACGGCGTTATTATTCGAACCTATAACCTCTGGAAAACCTACCAGATGGGCGACCAGACCATCAACGCCGTCTCCGGGGTCGATGTCGAAATCCGCCGCGGTGAGTACGTTGCCATCATGGGACCCTCCGG
>JANXMS010000315.1 GCA_025354525.1 Acidobacteriota bacterium | reverse complement strand
CCGGAGTCTCCACCAGCCGAAGCCAACGCGCCGCCTGTAGACCCCTCGGCTGAGAACAGCCCGAGTCCGCGACCCTCGCCCCGATGGACCGGTAGTCTTCGTCGGCGCTCGTCCGCGCCGGAGTCTCCACCAGCCGAAGCCAACGCGCCGCCAGTGGACCCCTCGGCTGAGAACAGCCCAAGTCCGCCACCCTCGCCCCGATGGACCGGTATTGGTCGTCGGCGCTCGTCCGCGCCGGAGCAACGGGCTACCAGATTCCGATTAGTTTCCACCAGCCGAAGCCGAAGGTTGACCAGATGGCGATGTTGACGAGCGAGCAGACGAAGCCGACGCGCCACCACAGCGCCATGCTCGTATAGCCCTGGGCAAAAAACATCGGGCTGGGAGTGGTGCCATAGTTGGTCAGTCCGGCGGAGAAGTTGGTGAAGCACGCAAAGGCGAAAGCGACCAGGCCAAGCGGTGCGCCCTTCAAAATCAGCAGCGCCAGAAACGGCGGATACATTGCCAGCAGATGGGCCGTGATGCTGGCGAGGAAATAGTGAGCGTAGAAGTAGATCAGCAGCGCGACGACGAACAGCACCACCCAGCCCGAGTCGCCGAACATCGCTCCGATGGATTGGGCAAAAGCGTTGGTCACGCCGCCATCGTTGAGGGCGCGGCCGAGCCGCAGCAGCCCGCCGTACCAGATGAAGATATCCCAGGCGGAGGTCTCGGTCTTGACGTCCTGCCAGGTCAGTACGCCGGTCAGCAACAGCGCGGCACAGCCGAGCAGGGCGGTGAGGGTGATGTCCATCTTATGCCAGCCGCTCGAGGCCCAGAGGCCGCAGACAACGACGAAGATCACGGCCAGAATCCGCTCCGCGCCGGACATCGGGCCCATTTTGATCAACTCGTCCGCGGCGAAGCCGCGCGCTTCGGGGGTGAGTTTGATTTCAGGTGGGGCCATCCACATCACGACGCGCGGGATCAGGAAGAGCGAGAGAGCGCCGGGCACGACGCCGGCGACAAACCAGCTTGTCCAAGTAATGGGGAAGCCCTGTTGGCCGGCCATCTGCGCCGCGAGCGGGTTCGATGCTTGGCCGGTCAAAAACATCGCGGCGCTGACGCAGATGGACTGGTAGACGGCCAGCATCAAGTAGGTACCCAGTTTTCCCGCCGTCTCACCCGGCCGCGATCCATACAGCTCCGCGATCGATCGGGCGATGGGGAGGGTCACTCCGCCCGACCGTGCCCCGTTCGAAGGGATGATGGTGGCCAGGGTGACGTCGCTAAGGGCGAGGGCGTAGGTGACCCCGAGCGAGGTGTGGCCGAACGCTCGGACGAACAGTAAGCCGATGCGGCGGGCGAGGCCGGTATTGAGCAGCGAGCGGGAGATGAAGAAGGCGGCCATGACGAGCCAGACGGTGGGGTCCGCATAGCCTTCGAGAGCGCTTTTGATGGATAGGCCGCCGACGACGGCTGAGGCGATGACGCCGATCAGCACGACCGCGCCGCCGGGCAGCGGTTGTAGGATGAGACCGGTGACGGTCGAGACGAAGACGGCGAACAGTCGCCAGTCGCTGGGCTTGATGCCGGTCGGAGGCGGCCAGAGGTAGGCGATGAGGAGGTAAATCGCCAGGAGAGCCAGAGTACGAAGGAGCTTTGAAGTCACGAGTTGACTAGTGTATCCCGTACTGGCAAGTACGCCGAATTGCGTCGCCTCTCGGAATTCTCCGAGGCCTCTCGGGGAAGTACCAATGCCACACTGGAGTTGTTCATCACGACAGCCCCCCAAATCCGTCGTGCCTTGGGAAGACAAAAATTTATGCGTGTTTGGAACTTGTTAGCGGCGGCGTGTTCGTGCGTCGTACTGTGGGCGGTACCTTCGTATCAGGTGATCGGGCTGGGCAATCTCGGCGGGTCGGCGACGGCGTATGCGATCAACAACAACGGCGTTGTGACGGGCACGAGCGCGACGCCATTTGGCGACTATAAGGGGTTTGTCTGGAGTGGTGGCGCTCTGATCGAACTGACCGGTTTGCCGCTGAGCTTTCAGCACTATGCGGTCGGCATTAACAACTCCGGGACCATCGTCGGTTCGGCGGCCGGGGCGAACGGCTACGTGCCGACGCAGTGGAAGGACGGCACGATTGCGACGATCGGGTCGGGTGAAGGGAACGCGATGGCGATTAACGACAGCGGGGCGGTGGCGGGCATGCTGAACGGCGAAGCCTTTCGGACGGTAAATGGTCAGGTGCAGGGCCTCGGGACGCTGATGGGCGGCAACTGGGCTTCGGCGTACGGCATCAACGCGAGCGGTGAGGTGGCTGGCTACGGCAATACGGCGACGGGGGCGATGCGGGCGTTTGTGTCGGCTAACGGGCAGTTGCAGCAGATCGGTACGTTTGGGGGGAGTTCCAGTTATGCGATGGCGATTAACAACGCGGGGCAGGCGACGGGTCATGCGACGAACGCGGCGGGCTACAGTGAGGCGTTTCTTTATCAGGCCGGGGTGTTGGCGGGATTAGGGACGCTGGGCGGAGCGGCGAGCTACGGGTACGGGATCAATCAGGCTGGGTCGACAGTGGGGTATTCCTGGATCAGCGGCGACGCGGCGACGGCGGCGTTTGTTCATAGAGACGGACAGATGCTGAACCTGAACGACCTGATTGGTCTCGGTTCGGGTTGGGATTTGCAGGCAGCTTACGGGATCAACGATTTGGGCCAAATTGTCGGGACGGGGATCTTCAATGGAGAGCAGATGGCGGTGCTGTTGAATCCGCTTTCGCCACCGCCGGTCGTGAATAGTTTTGCGCCGTCTTCGCTGGAGAATACGGAGGCTCCGGAGCCGGGGACGATCAGGTTGCTGGCGACAGGAATCGGGTTGATGGCGTTTGGTTGCTGGCGGCGTAATCGGCGCGTTTAATCATGGCGATGATCCTAAACGCGATTGAGAAATACGGAGCGGCTTTGTGCGCGCTGGACGGGGCAGCGTTGGCGGAGTGCTTTGCCGCCGAAGGCGAATGGACCGAACCTGTCGCTCCGACTGTAAAAGGTCCGGAAGCGGTTCGCGGCTTGTTTGAAGCGATGGCGGCGGGGTTTGCCTCGTTGACGCTGACGCCGACGAAGATCTACGCGACGGGTCCTCACGACGCCGCGTTCACCTGAGTCGGCCAAGGCGTGATGAAAGACGGCCGTAACTTGGACTTCCATGGCATCGATGTGATGGCCTGCGACGCGACGGGGAAGCTGACCCGTGTACCCGAGCGTGCTGGCGGGCTATGCGAAGCGGTTCGTGCCTTGTTTGACGCAATGGCGGCGGGGTTTGCCTCGTTGACGCTGACGCCAACGAAGATCTACGCGACCGGTCCTCACGACGCGGCATTCGCTTGGGTCGGTCAGGGCGTAATGAAGGACCCATGGCATTGACGCGGGTGCAGGCGTATTGGGACCCGAGCGTGCTGGCGGGCTAGGAGTAGAGCTTCGTGATGAGGTTGCCGCCAAAGTCGGTGAGCTTTTCGTTGCGCCCGTTGTGCAGGTAAAAGAGTTTGTGTTGGTCGAGGCCGAGCAGGTGGAGCATGGTCGCGTGGAAGTCGCGCATGTGATAGCGCTCGCCGACGCCGCGGAGGCCAAGTTCGTCGGTTTCGCCGACGCTGGTTCCACCCTTGGCCCCGCCGCCGGCGAACCACATGGTGTATCCGTGCGGGTTGTGATCGCGGCCGTTGCCGCTCTCGGACATCGGTAGGCGGCCGAACTCGGAGCCCCAGATGACGAGGGTCGAATCGAGCAGGCCGCGGGCCTTCAAATCGTTCAGCAGGGCGGCGATAGGCTGGTCGGTAAGCTCTGCCATTTTCTCGTGGTTGTTGACGAGATTGGAATGAGCGTCCCACTGGATGCTGACGGGGCCGCCGCCGGAGTAGACCTGAACGAAACGGACGCCGCGTTCGACCATGCGGCGGGCGAGGAGCAGGCGGGTGCCGAAGTCGCGGGTTTGGGGCTTGTCGATGCCGTAGAGTTTGCGGGTCTCTTCCGATTCCTTGGTGATGTCGACGGCGTCGGGGGCGGCGGCCTGCATTTTGAAGGCGAGTTCGTAGCTGGCGATGCGGGCGGCCATTTCCGAATCCTCGGGCTGCGTATCAAGGTCGTTCATCTTCTGGAGCAGATCGAGCGTGGCGCGTTGGCGTTGGGGGGTGACGCCGGGCGGGTTCTTCAAATGCAGAATCGGCGAGGGGCCACTGCGGAGGAGGGTACCTTGATAGACCGCCGGCAGGAAGCCGGAGCCCCAGCACGGGGTGCCGCCTTCGGGGGTGCCTTCGGGTTGCGGCATGGCGACGTAAGCCGGCAGGTTATCCGCCGGGCTGCCGAGGCCGTAAGTGACCCACGAGCCCATCGACGGAAAGCCGGTGAGAACGCGACCGGTGTGGACTTGGTACATGGCCGGGGCGTGGACGACGCTTTCGGTATAAAAGCTACGGACGAAGCAGATATCGTCGACGCATTTGGCGACGTTGGGATAGAGCGTGGAGACCGGCAACCCGCTGCGGCCGTGGCGGTTGAACTTCCAGGGGGAAGGGTAAAGCGGGGTGTTGCCTTCGGTGAACTGGCTGGAAATTTTGCCGTAGCTTTCGGGCAGCTTTTGGCCGGCGTATTTTTCGAGCGCCGGTTTGGGATCGAACATATCGATGGAGCTGGGGGCGCCGACCATGAACAGGAAGATCACCGCCTTGGCTTTGGGCTCGAAGTGGGGGGCCTTCGGGGCGAGGGGGTTCGAGCGCGCCTGAGCGAGCAGATCGCGCTGCAGGAGCCATTCGGCGGCGACCGCGCCCATGCCGTTGCGGAGGATGTTTCTACGGGATGTATACGAATTCATGGCGGTTGAGTAGGGCGCGGCAGAAGTCGGCCAGAGGCATCTTTTGGCCGTTGAGGAAATCGAGGCCGAGCTGCATTTCGGCCGGTTTGGGGACTCGCTGCAGGGCGAGTTCGTAAGCGCGGCTGATGCGGCATTGCGGGGTGGCGCAGCCGGGTTCAAGGCGGGCGGCGAAGGCGGCGGCTTGGTCAAAGACGAAGTCGCTGTTCATGAGCGTCAGCGCCTGAAGCGCGTGGGTGGAGTTTGCGCGGACGGGGCAGGAGCTGACGGCGTCGGGCTGGTCGAAGTTGTTGAGCAGCGGGAGGCGGACGGTGCGTTTGTTGAGCAGGTAGAGGCTGCGGCGGTTGTGTTCGCGCTTGTCAGCGAGAACGGGCCAGAGGTTATCGGGCTCGGCTTCGGTGAAGATGATGTCGTAGATCTCGGGTTCGATGGGGACTTTGACGGGGACGCCGCCGAGGCGGGCGTTGAGTTGGCCGGTGGTTTGGAGGATGGAGTCACGGATCGCTTCGCCTTCGAGACGGCGGCGGTTCATGCGCCAGTAGTATTTGTTGTCGCCGTCGATGGCGGCCTTCTTCGCGTCAATGTCGGCGGACTGGCGGTAGGCGGCGGTGGAGACGATGAGGCGGTCCATGTGTTTGATGTCCCAGCCGGAGCTGACGAATTCGGCGGCGAGCCAATCGAGGAGTTTGCGGTTGGAGGCCTTGCCGCCGAGGATGCCGAAATCGTTGGGAGTGGGCACGATGCCGGAGCCCATGCGGAGGAGCCAAATGCGATTGGCCATGACGCGGGCGGTGAGCGGGTGTTCGGGACGGGCGAGCCATTCGGCGAGGGCGGCGCGACGGCCGGTGGGTCCGGCGGGGGCGTCGATAGCGCCGAGGGCGGTAAGGAAGCCGGGGTCGACGGGATCCAGCTTGTAGCGGTGATCGCCCAGCTTGAGCATGTGGGTGACGGGCGCTTTGTCCTGGTTAGCGACGGCGTAGGCGGTACGGAGCGGTTCTGGCCGCTCGAACTCGAGTTTGTGCATCTGCTGACGAAGGCCGACGCGCCGGGCTTTTTCGGACGCTTCGATCTCGTTGACGACGACATCCCAGGTGGGGGAGATTTGTTTGTTGGCTTCCTTGGCGAGGATCTCTTGTTCGGGCGTGCGCTTGTCCTTGGGGATGGCCATGGCGTCGAGGAAGCGTTTCTCGAGTTTGGCTTTGCGCTCCTCCTTGATGCGCTCGCGGACGGGTTTTTCGATGGCGGCGATCTCGTCGGTGATGGGCTTCAGGCGAGCGTCGAAGGCCTTCATGGCGACTTCGTGGCTAGTCTTTTCGGAGGGGGTGACGATTTCAGAATCTTTCAGGGCTACCGCGGCGAAGATGGCTTGGAGGCGGTAGTAGTCGGCTTGGAGAATGGGATCGAACT
>JANXMS010000281.1 GCA_025354525.1 Acidobacteriota bacterium | reverse complement strand
GGTATTCGACGGCGACGAGGAGGCCGCGGGCTTGGGCGGCTTGGGCGATGGTTTCGGCTTCCTTCGCTGAGAGGACGAGGGGTTTTACGCAGAGGACATGCTGGTTGGCTTCGAGGGCGAAAACAAAACTGCCGGAATCCGATTCTGTCATTGACCTGCAGTTGATCAAGGAGTAACATCGTTGCATGCAGCTTTCAACGATATCATCGTGTTTTGCTGAATTTCGCTTTTGTTGTGTAGTTGCGACCTTCGTGCTTACTCCGCATCTTCACGGTCAGGTGCCGGGTCCTCGACTTGGGGAGTTTCCCAAGCTCCACTTAGCAATTCCGGACGAAAGGATTTATAGACGATTTCTCACTGAGCAGGCAATAAATGCCGCTGAGGCGGAGAAATTAAAGCCAGAGTCCCGGGCAGCGATGTACTCTTCGGTCGCGGGTAAGTTAAGGCTTCGTACAAACGACGTTCTGCTCATAATGCGTGAGAGCCAGCGCCATGCAGTGGACCAGACGCGTGAGTTCGCCCGAATAGATTCTTCACCTAGTGCCCAGCCAGGAAATCAGCAAGCGTCGCAAATTGAGAAGGTACGCGTACGCTCACAACTAACGATGGAGACGATGAAAAGAATTCGTGCTGGCCTGGATTCGCGATCCCGGAATCGGTTGGAGGCCACGCTTCTCACACAGTATGATACTCCAAAACCTCGGCCCGCCGCTAAGGAGGTAGTGAGATGATGATGGCGAAGATGGGACTGGCTCTCTTGCTATCACTGCCCCTGGTTCTAAAGGCGCTGCCGTCTACCGTTGGAGCCATAACGACTTCCGAACGTCGGGGCTCGACTGGAATATTCGTATTTGGATTCTCTCCAGATGCTGATTTGACACCGCTGAGCGTTGTCTACATGGCTGTCGAAAGTAGTCCAGGAGGGGATTCGTGCTATTTCTCATACTGGCCTAGTTACAATCTCCTCTTTTTGGTCGGCCCTTCGCAGGAGCCGGTGACGTTTGTAACGCCGGGAGTTCCGGGCGTCGCCCGGAACAGTCGTTGCTCGATTAATGGGACGAGTTCGTCTGCGAATGTCGGGGTCGATGGAGAACTCAACGTGAGTGTGTCCTTGGGCTTTAAGGGCACGTTTCCTGCTGGCTTAAAGCCTCTTTGGGGTGCCGCAATCGACGCCCTCGGCAGAAATTCGGGTTGGCAGCAAATGTCCGGCGAATATTTTTGCGTCGGCAACGGCGCTTGCACGAATCAAGTGCCCTCTCCGCAGGCACTCAGTCCAGCGTCTAGAAGTGGCAGCCTCGAAGCTTTCCGATTTGGATTCACTGACCCTGATGGAGTCTCGGATCTTTCAACGGTGCAAGTCTTGATAAATTCGTTGCTCGGATCCTCGAATGCCTGCAACTTTACTTTTGATTTGCGGGCGGCCGGCGGAGCGGGAGTCCTTTACTTAGTTGATGATCCGGGGTAATTGATTAGCGGCCTCCGGCTCAGTAGAATCAATGGGTTCCGTAGCGTCGCGCGACGCCTGTGGCATGATTTTGAGAGGCCCCGTGCGGCGCAAACTTCCGAAACGCCAGGAAACTGGCCCAAAGCTGGAAGCGAATGATCCCGAAACCCGCTAATCAAGTACGATCCGGGTGTCGGCCAGCCAGTCACGATTCAAGTGCTGCAGCCCGGATCGTCTACGACGGTTGGCAACTCACGATGTTCGATTCGGGGAACTGAGCTTTCAGTAACCCGCACAGCTAGTGCCCTATATGTAAACGTTAACATCACGGTAATTGATTAGCGGCCTCCGGCTCAGTAGAATCAATGGGTTCCGTAGCGTCGCGCGACGCCTGTGGCATGATTTTGAGAGGCCCCGTGCGGCACAAACTTCCGAAACGCCAGGAAACTGGCCCAAAGCTGGAAGCGAATGATCCCGAAACCCGCTAATCAAGTACACATCACGCTATTCTTGAGCGGGACCAGCAACATCTATGTAGCCGCGCAGGATCTAAATTCGGGTAACTCCGGATGGAGCGGGCTAGGAACATGGACGCCGCCCACGTCCTACACCCCGGTCATTCGGCTGGACCCAAGCTGCCTAGATGCCGCTAGTTGTACGCTAGTGGGGCTGGGGGTGGGGACACGGAATCCGGTCGCTTCCACTTTATCGGGCTACGTGACACTTGAGGCACGGGGACCAGCTAGAACGGTTTATTCTTCAATTTTTGTCGACTACTATAGGGCCCCATCGTGCGCGGAAGTGTTCGAGGGCGATATTTCTACCGGAGGTCCCAGCAGCCCGACACTCCCGAACAGTGCGACTCATATGGGTCGGGTTCGAACGGAAACCGCGATTCTGAGCCAGTACTCACTTGGTTTCGAGCAGCCAGCGCAGATTCCTGGCTTCTACTTTTCTCGGGTGGTTTTTGTTGTTACGGCGACATGGCCCACACCAACCCAGCCGCTGCCGCAGAAGACATTTACATTCCAGTCGAACTGCGTTAGGGTTGGCGACGCACCGTTGATAACTGGCCTTCGCGATGATTTGTCAGGTCAGACCAATGCGATTGATCGAGGAACCGCTGGTCCCTATCTCCAATTGTATGGATCGAGGTTCGCTGGGATCTCCGGAACCTCAACCGCTATTCAACCGACTACGGGGATTTCGGACTGGCGGGTCTCTTATGTGGATCCGGCCATCGGGCGCGCCAATATTACTTACAATGTCAGCGCCACCGCTCCCATAGGTCAACGCCAATTCACTCTAACTAACGGCGCAGGCACATCGCTCCCTGTGGCGCTCTGGATAACAGATCCTACGCCGGAGATTATTGGCGTAGAGCCAAATCAGCCCTGGGTCCCCGGCGACACAGTAACCGTTTCGTTATCTGGGAAGGGTTTCGGATCTCAACCTGCCGTCGATTTAGTGGTCGCGGACGGGGTTGACCTGTCCGATTGTCTAGGATCCGGTCAGGTAAGCATCTTGTTGGCGAATGACACAAGTATTCAATTCACCAAGACCGTTCCGTCGAGTTCTCCGGGGTGTGAGTTTAATATTAACGTGATGTCGAACGGTCTGTCTGGCTCATTCCTTCAAGGCCCAGGTGCAAGTCCAAAACAACGACGAGCCTCGAAGCCTGGAAGCGTAGTCAAACAATCGACCAAGCTCCCCATCAAGGTCTTCATCGTGCACGGCATCGGCGACGCGCCGACTAGCATGGCGGACCTTGCCCTGAACCTCCAGGTTGCACTGGCTCAGCCTCCGATAAACCTTGGCGGCAAGTTTGACATCGACTACCGGTTTACCTTCCGCTCGACTCGCCCGGCTCTTTGTGACGACTTGGACGATATTGGTGCGTCCCTTGGAAACTATGTGCTTTCGAAGTCACAACCCTTTCAACGTTTCGTTCTTATCGGCCACAGTATGGGAGGATTAGTTATCCGTACGATGATGAAGCTGAGGGACCTTGACACTAATTCTCGGCGTTTCGTAGTCGGGCTGGTCACTCTCGGAACCCCGCATCTTGGTTATCCTTATCTTGGGATTGATACGCGGGAGAAGTGTGCCAACCAAAGTTCAGCGATGGACAGCTACCTACTAAACGGTGGTAGCTTAGATGACCCTGGCGTTTTACGAACCGACTTTCTTAGAACACTTCGGGCCGACTGGAGGATTGCCGACTATGGCGGAAGATTTTTTTCGGCGGGCGGCGCTGTCTGTAACGAACAGACTCGGTACTTCTTAGGGTATGGAACCAACGGTTGCAGACCACCAGTCCCGTACCCTCCCGGTTTCCCACCGCCCGACGGCAACGAGTTGAGCGACGGCGTGGTTTGTCAGGATAGCGCAGCGCTTCTTTATCCAGACTCCGGCATTACCCCGACCAATCGATTTACCGACCCGGCCCGTGTGTATCGGCATAGTCCGTCCACTGGCTACACAGGTTTAAACGTGCTTTGTGCGACTTTACCGGGTCAGCCACTATCAAATCCAGATCCGAATGGATCGCTGGTTATCTTATTGAAGCAGTTCTTGGCGGGGTTATATGAATAGTCGAGCCAAAACTCTTAGTTTGTTTCTGTGCTGTGTGTGGGTGCTCTTTGGACAAGAGCGATACATTCCCATACACATGCGGGCTGAAGAGCAGAAGCGGCAGTTCGTGAAGGAATACATCGAAGCCGAACTCCCCAACTCCCTGGAGTCATTTCTGTGGAGAGGTGAGTCCCTGCAGGACACAGGTACCGTCATGAGTATTCTAGTCGCATACAATTCATGGGCGCAAGAGGCCATTGTGAAGGAGATTGAGCGAGTCGCCTCAATCTCGCCCAAACCGACTGAATATATGACGAGGTTAGGATATGCGCTGGTCGCAGCGCCGAACGATCTCAGTTTTGAGGTCATTCGAACTCGATTCAAAGATCACCCACTATATCTGTCCTTTGTGGCGAACATCGTGCATCGTAGTATCAATGAAGGACGGTGGCCTCAGTATGACGTTATCTACAAAGCACTTGCCTCGGACGAACGGGATGTGCGGCAACATGCCATTGATTTTGTGGGGCTCATCTTTACAAATGTTCGGGAGGTGGATGAGGATGTTTGGGCTAAAGCGCTGCTGCGGCGTTACCGCAGAGTGCCGACGGAAGGCGAGCTCTTTAATGATCTGGTCACAGCGGCAATTCGGGAGAACGATCCAGGCCAATCACTTGTGCTGCTTCCGAGAGTGCGCCAGCGAACGATGACTCTGGAAAACTCGAAGTCTGTGGCTCGGTGATCGTTATAGGGCCACGGTGTGGGTGTCGTAGTTGATGGTGGCTTCTCGGCCTTGGTTGAGGATGGAGAGGCGGCCGGCTTCGACGACGAGTTCGTTGTAGCGGGAGTTGGAGGGGGTGGCGAGGATGCCTTTGGCGTCGATGGCTTGGAGGGCGGCTTGGCGATTTGCGAGGTCGAGGTTGGCGAGCGAATCGATTGTGTCGAGGATGTAGTCGACGCTGCGGACTCCGTAGCCGACGGGGACGAGGCCGGGGCCGCCGAGGTCGTTGTATTGGAAGTAGTCGGGGCTGGGCTCGGTGTAGAACGTCGCTCCGGGCGAGGGGGATTTGGTGGTTAGGGAGTAGGAGAGGCCTCGGTACTGGTCGGAGTGGTCGAGCATGGCACCGGTGGGGCCGGAGCAGTAGAGGGTCATGCCCTGGGTGTTGGGGCCGGCGGCTTCGTTGGGGTAGCAGAGCGAGGTTTGGACGTTGAGGACGGCACCGTTGGACCAGCGGACGCGGGTATCGCACCAGAGGTAGCCTTCGCGGCCGTTGGGATAGGTGTCGATGATGCCGTAGTTGGAGACGGCGACGGGGAGGAGGCCGGTGATGAAGTGGACTAGATCGACGTAGTGGCAGCCGATGTAGGTGAAGGTATCGGTGTGCTCGGTGGTGCACCAGTTTTGGAAGTTGGACTCGCGGTAGTACCACTTTTCCATGAGGCGGGCGGTGCCGAGTTTGAAGTCGCCGAGGCGGCCGTCGCGGTAGAGGGAGCGGGCTTTGTGGGCGCGGTCGTCGAAGCGCTTGTGGTATTCGACGGCGACGAGGAGGCCGCGGGCTTGGGCGGCTTGGGCGATGGTTTCGGCTTCCTTCGCTGAGAGGACGAGGGGTTTTACGCAGAGGACATGCTGGTTGGCTTCGAGGGCGGCCATGACGGCTTCGAAGTGGACTTGGTCGGGAAGGGCGACGAGGACGGTGGAGAAGGGGGGGAGGGTTTTGAGGAGCTCCTTATAGAGGTGGGGCTGGGGGCCTGCGGTTTTGGGGTAGGCGTCGAAGGATTGGCCGGGGAAGGCTTGGCGGATGGCGGGGGCGTTGGCGAGGGCCTGGACGGTGCGTTGGTGTTGGGCGCAGATGGTGATGGGGCCTAAGCGGCCCTGGCGTTGACGATGGAAGAGAGCGGGGAGGAGCTGATCGTGGGTGATCATGCCTCCTCCGATGACGAGGACGGGGGTTAGAGGCATGAGACGAAGGCTTCCTCGAATACGGCGAGCGACTCGTCGACGGCTTCTTGCGTGATGTTGAGAGGGGGGCAGACTTTGATGGTGGCTCCGCCGAAGCCGACGGGGGAGAACATGAGGACGCCGCGTTCAATGGAGGCGCGGATGGCATCCCAGGCGAGGTCGGGGTCGGGGTCTTTGGTGCCGGGTTTGACGCAGGCGATGCCGATGACGAGGCCTTTGCCATCGACCCAGCCGATTTGCGGGTATTTGGCTTGCATGGTGCGGAAATAGTCCAACATGCGGTCGCCCATGACGCGGGCGTTTTCGGCGAGATTTTCGTTCAGGATGAGGTCAAGCGAGGCGAGTGCGGCGGCGGCGCAGACGGGGTTGCCGGAGTGGGTGGAGGTCATGGAGCCGGGGGGGAACATGTCCATGATTTCGCGGGAGCCGATGATGCAGGCGATGGGGAGGGAGCTGGAGATGCCTTTGCCCCAGGTGGAGAGGTCGGGGACGATGCCGTAATGTTCGAAGCCGGCGAATTTTCCGGTGCGGCCGAAGCCGGCTTGGACTTCGTCGCAGGTGAGGAGGATTTGATGCTGGTCGCACCACTGGCGCATGCGTTGCATGTAGGCGACGGGGGCGAAGGAGGCGGAGCCGCCTTGGTAGGTTTCCATGAGAACGCCGGCGATCTGGGCGGGGGTGACGCCTTTGGCCGCGAGGGATTGCTCGAAGAACTCAAAGGACGTGTCTTCCGTGCGGAAGCCGTCGGGGAAGGGGACTTGGACGAAGCCGGGGTCTAGGTTGACGATCCATTCTTTGAGGACGGGGATGCCGCCGGCTTGTTGGGAGCCGAGGGTGCGGCCGTGGAAGGCTTTTTCGTAGGAGACGATGACGTTTTTGGAGGGGCCGCCGACTTTGACGCCGTGGGCGCGAGAGAGCTTGATGGCGCATTCGACGGTTTCCGAGCCGACGGTGAGCAGGAAAACCTTTTTATGGGGCTCCGGCATGAGGTCGGAGAGGCGCTTGACGAAGTTGGCGCGGATTTCGTTGGGGAAGCAATAGTTGGTGAGGAGACCGTGCTGGGCTTGCTTGACGATGGCGTCGACGATTTCGGGGCGGCCGTGGCCGGCGTTGGTGATGAGGACGCCGGAGGACCAATCGATCCACTGGTTGCCCCATTTGTCTTTGACGGTCGTGTTGAGGGCGGAATCCCATACGACGGGGGGTTGGCCTTGCATGGCGGCGGGCTCGAAGGCGGCGAGTTGTTCGAGGATGGGGATGGATTCGGGGACGGGAAAATCGGTGACGATGCGGCGGAGGGACGTTTCGACGCGGGGTACGGGGCGGGGGATGAGGTCGTAGGATCTAGCCATAATTACCTATTCTAAACGGCTACACCGGGATTGCTGTGTTTAAACTTTGCATGCGATTTTGTGCGGTGGGCTGTATGGGGTCGGTGGTGCAGACGGCGATGATGTACCTGGGGCGGGAGGTGCTGGGTTGGCATTATTTGTGGGCGACGGTGGTGGCGGTGGAGGTGACGCTGGCGCACAACTTTACGTGGCATGAGCGGTGGACTTGGGGGACGAAGGGGCAGCTGAATTGGGGGTCGCGGGCGTTGCAGCATCAGTTGGGGACGGGTACGGTGGCGATGATGGCGCACTTGTTTGCGGCGGAGTTGCTCGTGGGGAGGATGGGGTTTCCGACGTTGGTGGCGACGCCGCTGGCGATTGTGGGGTCGGGTATGGTGAATTTTTTGATTGGGCAGTTTTTGGTTTTTAAGAGGGTGGAGGGTTGATGGGGAGAGATATGATTCAGTCGATTTCGGTAAGAGGGTTTAAGGGGATCAAGGCGATTGAGGATCTTGAGCTGAGGCGGATGAATGTGTTGATTGGGGCTAATGGGGCGGGGAAGTCGAATTTTCTGGGGGTGTTTGAGATGCTGCTCCGAGAGAAAGCCCGGATGGCGAACCCTCGCCATCTGCACTGTCATGGGAGAGCGCAGTTCTTTATACTCGCAGCGAGATGAATTCGGAAACCACACGCTCACTCCACGCGGTCTTTGAGCGAGACGTAGTTAAGACCCGGCTCTCCCAGACTGGTATCTTTGCTCTAGCCTATGAATTTCTAAAGAGCATCCTGATTGAAAACCCGGAATCGTTCCTGACTTGCTGCGGTTCTGTCCCGAGGGACAAGTACAAGGCCGCGGTGCTTGCAAAATGTCCGGGACAACCCGTGATTGCTTCGGCCCTGTGGTTTCAAGAACAAGGAGCCATCTCCGAAGAAGACGTGGAATCTGTGAAGCGATTTCGGGACCATAGGAACCGAATAGCACACGAACTCCCGAACATTCTGTTCGATACTGAGTTCGACGGCGGATTGGAAATTATGCTCGACTTGTATGAGTTAATCCAGAAGGTTGAGCGTTGGTGGATTATTGAGATCGAAATTCCGGCCGATCCTCAATATGACGGACAGGCTGTCGAGGCGAGTGATATTGATGGGGGCTGCTCAAGCGTTGTAAATTATCTGACGAGGGTTGCCTACAATCTGGACTAGTCTTCAGATACTTCCCGTCTACCAACTTCGAAAATCTCCGGCAACCTCTGAAAGAGCAAGATCACAGTCCCGCCGAGAGCCGCGATGAACGCTTCGATGTTGTCTTGTGCGACGGAGGCGGCTCGGTTGCAAAGCCACGCACAACTGAAGAGCCATCGCGACGGTGGTCGGGCTTGTGCCGGGGTGTTCGTGACGACAATGGTCGATTTCTACGCTCTGCCTTCGAATTGGCCCAAGAGGGTGGGTGCGACTGGCCCAAGCGAGATTGAAAATGCGATGTCGTCAGAAATTGCCACAGCCATGGGGAGCCGATTTCGCCCGGAACGATTTTTGCCGTTCGTGATGATGCATGAGTTCGAGGCACTGTTGTTCAGCGATTGCGCTACGTTTTGCAGATCCTTTGAACAGCCACACTTGGAACCTCGTTTGGCAGAAATTCGGGCCGGTGTTGCTAGTCCGGAGGAGATCAATGACTCGCCGCATACGGCACCGTCAAAGCGGATTCTTCAGTTGATGCCGGGTTATCAAAAAATATTTGACGAGGTGAATGCGGCTCGGGCGATTGGTCTTGATCGGATGCGGGCGGAGTGTCCTCATTTTAACGAGTGGTTGGAGAAGCTGGTGGCGTTGCGGGCACAGGTGTGATGGAGTAGCGGGTTATGTTCCTTTCTCGTCGCCAACTTTTCGCCTCCCTTGCTCTGAAGCAGCCGGTACCCATGCGGGCGATTACTAAGGGGCCTAAGTTTCACTGGTTCGGGTACTACGACAAGCTGGAGTTTGACCCGACCTCGCGTTACGTGCTCGGAAACGAAGTCGATTTCGAGGGACGGTCGCCTCGGGCAGGGGACACGATTCGCGTCGGCATGGTCGACCTGCAGGACAATGACCGGTGGATCGATCTGGGCGAATCGCGGGCTTGGAACTGGCAACAGGGATGTATGTTGCAATGGGTGCCGGGGAGCAGGACCGATGTGATCTGGAACGACCGGGTGGAGGGGGAGTTCGTTTCGCATATCGTGAACGTGAAGACGGGGCGGAAACGGACGATTCCTTCGCCGGTGTATACGCTGGCGGCAAGTGGGCGGTGGGGGATCGTTTGCGATTTTCGACGGTTGAACGATGTGCGGCCGGGGTATGGATATGCCGGGGTGCCGGATCCGAATCGAGAGAAGTTGATCCCGGAGGACGTGGGGATTTGGAAGGTGGATTTGGAGTCGGGCAAGCGAGAGTTGTTAATTTCTGTGGCGGATGCGGCGGGGATCGCTTATCCGGGAGGTTACTCGGAGAACGCTAAACACTGGTTCAACCACCTGCTGATTGCGCCGGATGATCGGCGGTTCATCTTTCTGCATCGGTGGCGGGGAAAGAAGGAAGGGGCGGGTTTTTCGACGCGGATGTTTACGGCGAATTCGAGCGGGAAGGATTTGCATGTGCTCGACCCTTACGGGAAGACTTCGCACTTTGTTTGGCGGGACGCTTCGAGGGTGCTGGCTTGGGCTTGGCACCCGTCGAAGGGGGATCGCTTTTATTTGTATCAAGATAGAACGGCGCAGGTGGAGGTCGTAGGCGAAGGGGTGATGACGGTGAAAGGGCACTGCACGTACCTGGCGAAGCGGGGGAACCGGTGGATTTTGAACGACACGTATCCGGATAAAGAGCGGAAGCAGAACGTCTACTTGTTCGATACGAAGACGAGAGAGCGAAAGCCGCTGGGGAGTTTGGTGGCACCGAAGGAGTATGCCGGGGAGTGGCGGAGCGATACGCATCCGCGGTCGAGCCCGGACGGGCGGAGTGTGGTGGTGGATTCGGCTCATGCGGGGGGGCGGCAGATGTACCTTTTCGACGTTAATGGCTTATGACATACTGAGGACAACTCGCAGGAGAGAGGATTTATGTTCCGTATTCGAATTTCTCTGGCGGCATTAGCCTTGGTCGGCGTCTTGCAGGCGCAGGAGCCAGCACCGGCACCCGCACCGACTGGTGGTGGGGGAGCAGCGGGAGGCGGAGGCGGTTCGACGCAGCAGCCGACGGCCCCCGGTGGGATAGGCCAAGGGACATCGACACAGCCGGGAAACCCTGGTCGGAATCCGTTTCCGCAGGGGCAGGACCCGAACCAACAACGGCAGCAGATGCCGGAGATGCAGCGGTCGCTGTTTCTGTCGGGCAAGGTGATGCTGGATGATGGGACGCCTCCGCCGGAACCGGTGACGATTGAGCGGGTTTGCAACGGGAACCCTCGGCCGGAGGGGTATACGGATAGCAAGGGCCGGTTCAGTTTTGAACTGGGGCGGAACTCGGCGATGATGGCGGACGCGAGCACGAACTCGGGTGCGTTTGATGGGATTGGGAACAATACGCCGGGGATGCCGCAGGGGCGGGGTGGCGGGAACTTTCCGGGTCAAGGGATTGAGCAGGCGTTGATGGGCTGTGAGATACGGGCGTCGTTTCCGGGGTTCCGGTCGGATGTGGTGAATCTGGCGGGGCGTCGGTTGATGGACAATCCGGACGTGGGGACGATTGTGCTGCACCGGATGGCGAACGTGGAAGGGTTTACGTTTAGCGCGACGTCGGGGTTGGCGCCGAAGGAAGCGCGGAAGGCGTTTGAGAAGGGCCGGGAACTGATCAAGAAAAAGAAGTTTGTCGAGGCGCAGAAGGAGTTCGAGAAGGCGACGGGGATGTACGAGAAGTACGCGGCGGCTTGGTACGACTTGGGGCGGATTCATGAATCGAACCAGCAGACGGAACCGGCGCGGAAGGCGTTTGAGGCTTCGATTGCGGCGGATAAAAAATATGTGAGTCCGTATCTGAACTTGTCGGGGATCTACGCGAAGGAAGCGAATTGGGAGAAGACGGCGGAGTTTACGGCGAAGGCGTTGAAGCTGAACCCGTTTGAATATCCGACGATGTACTTCTACAACGCGGTGGCGAACTTGAACTTGAACAAGCTTGACGAGGCGGAGAAGTCGGCCCGGGAGGCGCGGAAGTTGGACGCCAAGAACCGGATGCCGAAGATCGACCATGTTTTGGGGATCATTTTGTCGCAGAAGCGGGATTTGCCGGGGGCTAAAGAGAGCTTAACGGCGTACCTGAAGGCGAGCCCGAAGGCGACGGATGCGGACGCGGTGAGGAAGCAGCTAGAGCAGTTGGATAAGCTGATAGCTGAGGGCCAATAGCGCCGAATGAATTTTGTAGAAGAGTTAGAGCTGGTCCTGCCAGCGGATTTGCCGAATCGTGCCCGGGTGATTGAGAAGTCGGGCGAGCATTTGGCGTTGATTGTGGCGGCGAATGAGCATTTGAATTTGACGCGGATTACGTCGCCGCGGGATGCGGCGGTGAAGCACGTGCTGGATTCGGTGTTGCCGTGGCGTCTGTTTGAAGGAGCAAAGAAGGTGGTGGACGCGGGTTCGGGGCCGGGGTTTCCGGGGGTGCCGTTGGCGCTGGTGTTGCCGGACGTGCGATTTGTGTTGGCGGAGAGCGTGCAGAAGAAGGCGCGGTTTCTAGATGCGGCGGTAGCGACATTGGGCCTTGAGAACGTCAGCGTGCTGCCGCAGCGGGCTGAGGATGTGGTGAAGATCCTGAAGGCCGACATGGTAACTGCCCGCGCGGTGGCTCCGTTGCTGCGGGCGGTGGGATTGTTTGCGCCGGCGGTGAAATCGGGGACGCGAGCGTTCTTTTATAAGGGGCCGGACGTGGAGACGGAGATTGTGGCGGCGGCGGAGGAGATTAAGCGGCACCGGATGCATGTGCAGGTAGTTGATCGGTACGAACTGCCGGAGGGCTTTGGGACGCGGACGGTGGTGGAGATGACGCGTTATGCCCGTACTGCTTGAGGAGAGGGTGCAGCGGCGGACGTTGACGCTGGTTTTTGTGACGGTCTTTTTGGATTTGTTGGGCGTCGGGATTCTGATTCCGATTTTGCCGTTTTTGGTCCGGCAGTTTCAGAGCGACGCGACGACGGTGGGGCTGCTGAGTTTGTCGTATTCGGCGGCGCAGTTTGTGGCGACGCCGATATTAGGAGTGCTGTCGGATCGGTATGGACGGCGACCGGTGCTGGTTTTCAGCATCTTTGGATCGGCGATCGGGTACTTTTTATTTGGGTGGGCGGGGTCGTTGTGGCTGATGTTTTTTGCGCGGATTGTGGATGGGATCACCGGCGGGAACATTTCGACGGCGCAGGCTTGCATTGCGGATATTTCGTCGCCGGAGGACCGGGCGAAGAATTTTGGGCTGATCGGCATGGCGTTTGGGTTGGGATTCATCATCGGCCCGGCGCTGGGCGGATTTTTGAGCAAGATCGACATTCACGCGCCGGCGTATGCGGCGGGGGGGATGGCGCTGGTGACGTCGATGTTTGCGTATTTCCTGCTGCCAGAAACTTTGCCGGTGGAGCGGCGGAAGGCGGGGGCGGCGCAGTGGAGCGATCTGAATCCGCTACGGCCGGTGGTAGCGGCGTTTCAAAATACGGCTTTGCGGGCGTTGCTGGTGAGCTTGTTTTTACTGAACTTTGCGTTTGCGGCTTTGCAGACGAATTTTTCGCTGTTTACGTTGGCGCGGTTTTCTTGGGGGCCGGAGGAGAACGCCTGGGTGTTTGCGTTTATCGGCTTAATGGTGGCGTTTAACCAGGGTTTTTTGGTTCGGCGGTTGCTGCCGGTTTGGAAAGAGCGGCCGATGGCGTTGGCGGGATATGCGTTTTTCGCGCTGGGTTTTTTGTGGATTGCGGTGGCTCCGGTTGGATGGATGATGTATCCGGCGAGCGCGTTAATTGCGCTGGGGAGTAGCTTTACGAATCCGACGTTGACGGCGTTCATTTCGCAGCGGGTGGGCAATCGGGAGCAGGGGTCGATATTGGGGACGACGCAGGCGGTGTTGAGTTTGACGCGGGTGGTGGGGCCGTTGTGGGCGGGGCTGGTGTTTGATCACTTTGGTACGGGTTCGCCGTACTCGACGGGAGCGGTGTTTATTTTGGTAGCCGCGCTGTGCGCGTGGCCGGTACTCCGAAAATGATGCTTCTAATTGCCGCGACTTTACTGGTGGTGTCGGTGGACGGGTTGGATCAGCGGTACTTGGAGAATGCTGACCAGTTGGGATTGAGGATTCCGAATCTGCGGAAGTTGACGCGGGAGGGGCAGTGGTCGCGGGGGGTAAGGGGGGTGGTGCCGACGGTAACTTGGCCGTCGCATACGACGTTGATTACCGGGGCGACGGCGGAGGAGCACGGAATTCTTTCGAATCGGCGGCCGGCGGAGGAGGGGGGCGATTACTATTGGGACGTGAGCCTGTTGAAGCGGCCGACGTTGTTGGACGCGGCGGCGAAGAAGGGGTTGCGGACGGCGGTGATTACTTGGCCTGTGACGGTGAACGCGCCGGCGACGTTTAACCTGCCGGAGTACTTCAAGAAACGCCGGGGCGGGGCGATGGATACGCCGTCGATCTGTGGGAAGGCCCGACCGGCGGACCTTTGCGAGAGGATTGCGGCGCGGTACCCGAGTTTTCCGCAGGAGTGGATGGATGATCGGTCGCGGACGCTGGCGGTACGGTATTTGCTGGAGGTGGAGAAGCCGGACATACTGCTGGTGCACCTTGTGGATTTAGATAGTGAGGCGCATGAGACGGGGCCGTTTTCGGTGGAGTCGAACGCGGTGGTCGAGTATACGGACGAGTTGGTGGGGACGATGATGCAGGCGCTGCCAAAGGGGGGCCGGGTGGTGCTGGTTTCCGACCATGGATTTGAGGCAGCGAAGACGGAGGTGCATTTGAAAACGGAGGCTCCGGCTGGGGTGAAGCCGATGGGGGGATACGTGGTGGGCGAGGATTCGGTGGGGGAAGCGTGGTTGAGAAAGGCGAAAAGTTACCCGCGTTACGGAATTGGGCGGGAGATTTTGGCGGCGGAGGTGAAGCGTTTGGCCCCTCGCTTGGGGGAGGCGAAGGTGGTGTTTGAGTGTGCGGAGGGGGTGTGGTTTGGCTTCGGAAACTTGAAATTGCTTAATACACCACGGGAAATTGGCAATCATGGGCACTGGCCGACGCGGTATCGGGCGGTGTATGCGGTGTGGGGGGAAGGGGTGGTGGCGAGACGGTTGCCGGAGATCGGGATGGAAGAGATTTATGAGAGGCTTAGCGTGCTGACTGGCCTATCTTCTACAATAGATACAAAATGAGTATGCTTTCCCAGCGACTGCATGTCGGAATCGCGCAGAAGCAAATCCTAACTCCTGGTCTCGTCCAGTTAGTGACGGTTCTGCAACTGAACCGCCTTGAATTGCGAGATATGATTGCGCAAGAAGTGGCGCAGAACCCGGTATTGGAGGAGTCTCTGGACCCGTCGGAGGAGATGACGCCGGCGGAGTTGCAGGAGGTGTTGGAGCGGGAGCGGGAGACGACACCGGCGGACCATGAGTTGTTGGCGGCATCGGGGACGGAGGCGGAGTATCACGCCGAGGCGGTGGCGGAGGCTGTGGCCGAGGGCAATCACGAAGAGATAGCGGCACCGGCGGCGACGGACCCGTTTGACGAGATCGACTTCGACAACTACTTCAACGACTACCTGGAGCCGGGGTTTAAGAGCCCGGCCGGGGAGAGCACGGAGAAGCCGAGTTGGGAGACGTTTGCGTCGGCACCGGTGACGCTGCCGGACCATCTGCGGAGTCAGTTGAGTTTGGTGGTGATGGCGGAGGACGTGCGGGACGGTTGTGAGAGCGTGATTGGGAACCTGGACGATAACGGGTATGTGACGGCGACGCTGGAAGAGATTGCGACGTACGGGGCGCACACGCTGGACGATGTGGAGAAGGCGCTTGAAGAGGTGCAGTCGCTGGATCCGGCGGGGGTGGGGGCACGGGACGTGCGGGAGTGTCTGCTGTTGCAGATGGAGAATCGGCGGGGGGTGGGGAGTGTGGCGTGGCAGATTCTCGATAAGCACATGAAGATGCTGGAGATGCGGCGGTATCGGGATTTGGCGAAGGCGTTGGGGAGGCCGCTGGAACATATTCAGACGGCGGTGGAGGTGATTAAGCACCTGGATCCGCGGCCGGGGTTGAAGTATTCGGGGCCGGGAGCGCGGTCGGTGGAGCCGGACGTTTACATTTACAAAGACGGCGATGGGTTCCATATTGAGTTGAACGACGACGATATGCCGCAACTGCGGCTGAACCGGCAATACATCAAAATGCTGGATCGGGAGCAGGAGCCGAACAAGGAAGTTCGGAATTACGTGAAGGATCGGTTCAACGCGGCGGCGATGCTGCTCAAGAACATAGAGCAGCGGAAGCAGACGATTTTGAAGGTTTGCCAGTGCATTATCGACCGGCAGCGGGAGTTTCTGGAGCATGGGCTTAACCAGCTTCGACCGATGATGATTAAGGATTTGGCGGAAGAGATTGGCGTGCATGCATCGACGGTAAGTCGAGCGGTATCGAGCAAGTACGCGCATACGCCGCAGGGTGTTTTCGAGCTACGATATTTCTTTTCGGAAGCGGTGCAGGGGCCGAGCGGAAGTTCGACGCCGTTGCTGCTGCTGAAGCGGATGGTGAAAAAGATGATCGACAATGAGGACACCTCGAAGCCTCTGACCGATGATCAGATCACCGCAAAATTACAGGCTGAAGGAATCAATGTTACGCGACGGACGGTGGCGAAGTATCGGGAGGATTTGAAGATCCCGTCGACGCACCAACGCCGCGTGAAGGACTAGGAACAATATGAATCTGCACTATACTGGCGCGAACGGAGAGCTGACCCCGGCTCAATTGACCAAGCTTGAGAAGCGGTTTGTGACGCTCGGCAAGATGATTGACGGTAAAGGGGAGAAGGAGGCGCATGTCATCCTGAAGACGGACAAGCGCTTAGTGAAGCAGGCTGAGATTACGGTGAACTTCCAGAACCATTCGCTGGTTTCGGTCGCGAAGGGGCCGGCTTACTTGCCGGCATTGTCGGAAGCGCTGGACAAGCTTGAAAAGCAGGTGATCAAGCTGCGGGAGAAGCGGCGCGATAAGGTTCGTGTGGGCGTGAAGTTGACCGAGACGGTGGCGAAAGAAGCGGCGAAGGAGACGGCGAAGACAGCTCCTCCGAAGGCTCCGGCGGCACCGAAGTTAAAGGCGGCCAAGGTGAGTAAGAAGCCGATGACGGTGGACGAGGCGGTGTCGGTGGCGATGCGGAAGAACGTGGTTTACGTGGCGTTTCGCGATGCGGAGACGAATGGGATCAGCGTGGTGATCCGGCGGGAAGACGGCGACTTCGACTTCTTCCAGGCGTAAGGGGACGTGGCGACGAAGATTCCAGCGAAGAAGGTGGGCCGCTCGGAGCTTGTGATCATCACAGGCATGAGCGGCTCCGGCAAGGGCACGGTGCTGAAGGCGCTGGAAGATTTGGGTTACTACGCGGTGGATAATCTGCCGATTGAGTTGATTCCGAAGTTTGCGGAGTTAACGGGAAGCAGTCCGCAGATTGCTTCGGCGGCGTTAGTGGTTGACGTGCGGGAGGGGGAGGCGCTGCGGCGGTTCCCCGCGATGTATCAGCAGTTGCAGAAGGCGTTGCCGACGCGGCTTGTTTACTTGGAGGCGGATGATCCGGTGTTGTTGCGGCGTTTCAGCGAGACGCGGCGGCCGCATCCGTTGGGGACAGATCGATCGGTGGCGTCAAGTGTGAAGGAGGAGCGGCGGCTCTTGGAGCCGATTCGGGGGTTGGCGGATTTGGTGTTGAACACGTCGAAGTTCAACGTGCATGAGCTGCGGGAGTTGATCGGGGAGAAGTTTGGGGCGGGGCGGGACGAGTCGCAGATTTTGATTTATGTGACGAGTTTTGGGTATCGGCACGGGATTCCATCGGATTCGGACTTAGTTTTTGACGTGCGATTTTTGCCGAATCCGAACTACATTCCGCAGTATAAGGATTTGACGGGTAAGAACGCCGAGGTGGCGAAGTATATCCGAAGTTTTCCGCAGACGAATGAGTTTATGGATCGCATTTCGGATCTGTTGGGGTATTTGCTGCCGCATTATATCGAAGAGGGGAAGAGCTACCTGACGATATCGTTTGGGTGCACGGGGGGGCATCATCGGAGCGTGATGATGGGCGAGGAGATTCGCAAGAGATTGACCAAGTTGGGGTATCGAGTGAAAGGGTTGCACCGGGACATTCGAAAATAATTTGCTCGGAGTGATCAACTTGGGGGGGTGGGTGCGCCTACAGAGATCGCGCGTATGACGAACCTACCCGATCAAGAACTGGCTGAACAAGTGGCGGACCTTTTATTTTGTGATGGGCGGTTTGGCAAGGCCCTGCGGGGCGATGCTGAGCAACGCTGGGGAGGCGCGGCGTTTGCGTCCGCTAGTCGGGGGGGGCTGGATGGCTTCCGGATACCGGGGGCAACGTGGATGACTAGGCGATGGTCGGGATGGCGTTGGTTCGGGTGCTCAGTTCGGCGGTGGCTCGTTAGCTGGCGGATATGGTGGCAGCGGTCTGCGTCTAGTTTCGGTATGGGACTGAGGCGTTTGCGAGGGTCGACCCAGCTGAGCAGAGGATAAGGGTTGCCGCAGTCGATTGGAATAGGGTTTGGCGGCGGTTAGTACCAGAAACCGTTCCACCAAAGCGCCAAAAGTGCTGACAAACGGGTTTGCAACTTGATAGGGTGGAGTCAGATCAATAAACGATGGGGAAACTATCGTTTGCAAACAACTCTTTTACATTGTGTCGTTTAGGTTGAATCGACAGGGCTCCCCCAAAATTTTCGGTTGCTTTTGGCACGCTGTGATACCTTTAGTGGTAGCTCCAGCGTTGGGCCTCGCGGCGGATCTAATTCGTTACGAATCCAGCGTGGATGCGATGGGCTCGACGTTCTCCATTGCTGCCTACGGACCGGATCGCGATTCCATCGCCGCCACCGTGGAGCAGGCGCTGGAAGAAGCCCGGCGGTTGGACCACATGCTTTCGAACTATCGGCCAGAGAGCGAGTGGAGCCAAGTAAATCGTTTCGCCGGTCAACGTGAGGTCACCGTCAGCCAGGAGCTGTTCGACCTGCTTGCCGCCTGCTACGCCTACAGTCAGAAAAGTCACGGATCCTTCGACATCACGGTCGGCCCACTTATGAAGATTTGGGGCTTCTATAAAGGAAGCGGTCAAATGCCGCATCGGTCTGAAGTCCGGGTCGCTCTGGCGCGTATTGGATATCAGAACTTGATCTTGAACCCGACCACCCGCACAGTTCGTTTCGCCAAAAATGGCTTGGAGATCGATCCCGGCGGGATCGGCAAAGGCTATGCCGTCGACCGGATGGCCGAAATCCTCCGGCGCGGCAATGTGAAATCTGCTCTTATCAACGCGGGCGGATCCTCAATGTTCGCTATCGGCGCTCCGCCCGGCGAATCGGGATGGGAAGTTAAAATTCGGGATCCGCGCGACAGCCGGAAAGCCGTACACGAACTGCGACTGAAAGATCAGTCCATGTCCACCTCTGGCAGCTACGAAAAGTTCTTTACCGTGCGAGGTCGTACCTACTCGCACATTATGGATCCGCGGACCGGCTATCCGGCCCAGGGTATGTTTTCCGTTTCGGTGATCGCCCCGCGCTGTATCGACAGCGAGGCTTGGACGAAACCGCTTTATATCAATGGCCGCTCTTGGGCGGTCCAAAACATTCCAAAGGGATTTCGCGCCTATCTTTGTGAAGGGCGTTCGGAATCCCCGGGGGAGGCCAAATGCGCGTGGCTCCAATGAGCAGCCGTTTCCTCGATGCATGCCGTCGCCGGCCCACGGACGTCCGTCCAGTGTGGTTTATGCGACAGGCTGGTCGTTACATGAAGCAGTACCGGGACATCCGGGCTAAACACACCATTCTCGAGATGTGTAAGCGGCCAGATCTCGCCGCTGAAATCACTCTCCAACCCATCGAAGTCCTCGATGTCGATGCCGCGATCATCTTTGCGGACCTCCTCCTGCCGGTTGAACCCATGGGTTTGAAGCTCGACTACCGCACCGGCGAGGGTCCCCACATCGACAATCCCGTGCGGACCTCCGCCGACGTCGATTCGCTCTCGATCTCGAACGTCGATGACCTCGGCTACGTCGGTGAGTCCATCCAGATGGTCCACAAGGCGCTCGCCAACAAGATTCCGATCATCGGTTTCGTCGGCGCTCCGTTTACTCTCGCCAGCTACATGATCGAAGGCGGCCCTTCGAAAAGTTTCCTCCACACGAAACGTCTCATGTACTCGGACGAAACCCTGTGGCGCAGATTGATGGGCAAGATCGTCGACGTCCTCGGACCCTTCGCCCTGATGCAGGTGGCCAACGGTGCCCGCGCCATTCAAGTGTTCGATTCCTGGGTCGGTGCGCTGTCGCCCGATGACTACGTCCGCTACGTTGCCCCCTACTCCCGCGCCCTTATCGAGCGCATCCGTTCTACCGGCGTACCCGTCATCCACTTCGGCACCGGCGCTAGCGGTTTCTTCAAAGAACTGCACGCCGCCGGCGGCGATGTCATGGGCGTCGATTGGCGCGTCAACATCGACCAAGCCTGGATGGACATCTCTTACCGCAGCGCGGTGCAGGGCAACCTGGACCCCGCCGCCCTCTTCGCTCCGCTGCCCGAACTCAAAGCGAAAGTCCACGAACTGCTCAAACGCACCGGCACTCGGCCCGGCCATATCTTCAACCTCGGCCACGGCATTCTGCCCGAAACCCCGGTCGAAAACGTGAAAGCGGTGGTGCAGATTGTCCGCGACTTCCGACCCTAATTTAACCGCGATCATCGGCGGCGGCATCACCGGATTAGCCGCCGCTTGGGAACTCGCCAAAGCCGGGCGACCCGCCGTTCTCATTGAAAAGGACTCCGCCCTCGGCGGAGTCATCCGGACCGACCACGTCCACGGCTGCGTCATTGAGGCCGGTCCCGATAGCTTTCTCGCCGCCAAGCCGGCCGCCCTCGAACTCATCGGTGAGATGGGCCTTGCAGACCAAGTCATCGGCTCGAACGACCACTTGCGCGTCACTTACATCCTCAAACGGGGACGGCTTATCCCCATGCCTGACGGGCTCATGATGATGATCCCCACTAAGCTCGTCCCCGTCTTCTTAAGCCCCCTCCTCGGCTGGGGAACGAAGCTAAAAATGGGCCTCGAGTACTTCGCCAAGTCCAACCCCGACGCCCCCGAACGCTCCGTCGCCCAACTCGTCCGCGAGCACTACGGCCAGGAAGCCGTCGATTACCTCGCCGAACCCCTCCTCTCCGGCGTCTACGGCGGCGACCCTGAAACCCTGAGCGCCAACGCCGTCCTCGGCCAATTCATCGAACTGGAAAAGAAATACGGCTCGCTCACCAAAGGCACGCTCGCCCTTCGCGCGCAACGCAAAGGCTCTGCCGGCTCGCTTTTCAAAACGCTTAAGGGCGGCCTCGGCCAACTCATCGACGCTCTTACCCAGCACCTGGAAGGCAAAGTTGAACGCCGTACCGCCACCGCACAATCCCTTGCCAAAACCCCCACCGGCTGGCGCATCACCTTCGCCGACCACGGGACCCTCGACGCCGCCCACGTCCTCCTCGCCGCCCCCGCCGGACCCACCTCCAAAATCCTCGCCGACCTCGACCCCGAACTCGCCGCCCTCCTCGCCGCCATCCCCTACAACAGCTCGATGACGATCGCCCTCGGCTACGACCGAAAGACCCTCGGCCACCCCCTCAACGGCTTCGGCTTCCTCGTTCCTAAAGTCGAACGCCGCAAGCTGGTCGCCTGCACCTGGGTCGGCACCAAGTTCAACCACCGCGTCCCCGACGATAAAGCCATCCTCCGCTGCTTCCTTGGTGGGGCCCATCTCGACGAAGCCGACGACGTCCTCGTTGCTGCCATCAAAGCGGAACTCGCCGATCTTATGGGGGTCACCGCGGAACCTGCCTTCGTCTCCATACAGCGGTGGCGCAACGCCATGGCGCAGTACACTCTCGGCCACCAGCAGCGCGTCAGGACCATCCGCCAACTCGCCGCCCGCCATCCCGGCCTCGCTCTCGCTGGCAATGCCTACGACGGCATCGGCATTCCGGATTGTATTCGCGGCGCTCGCGAAGCGGTCAGACAGCTTCCCTAGCGGTCGTGGAACCGCGCCATAATCTACCCATGCTCCCTCGCCGCGCGTTTCTCGCCGCCTGCGCCTCGACCGCCTTTGCCGCCGCTGCCTCGCGCCCCAATATTCTGCTCGTTGTCGTTGATGATCTCGGCTACCGCGACCTCGGTTTTCAGGGCGCTACCGATGCGAAGTCGCCCCATATCGACGCGCTGGCCAAGTCCGGCATCCGCTGCACCAACGCCTACGTCTCCCACCCCTTCTGTAGCCCCACCCGCGCGGGTATGCTCACCGGCCGCTACCAGCAACGCTTCGGCCACGAAAACAATCCGGTCTACAACCCCAACGACGAAGTCTCCGGGTTGCCGACCGACCAGATCACCATCGCTCAGACTCTTCAATCCGCCGGCTACCGAACAGGCCACATCGGCAAATGGCACCTCGGCGCCGCCCCCAAATTCCACCCGCTGAAGCGCGGCTTCGACGAATCCTACGGTTTCCTCGGAGGCGGCCATCAGTACTTCACCGCGCAAATGGAGGGCCGTCCCGCCGAGTATCTGACCCCCCTCGAACGCAATGGTAAGCCCGAGAAGTTCGAAGGCTATTTGACGGACCGGCTCTCCGACGAAGCCGCCGCCTTCATTCAGCAACGCGATGCTAAGCAACCTTGGTTCCTGTACGTTGCCTACAACGCCCCTCACACGCCGCAGCAGGTGGGAGACCCGTATCTTTCCCGGTTTCCGGGCGTCGCCAGCGACCAGCGGAAGAAGCTTGACGCCATGGTGGCCGCCGTCGACGACGGCATAGGCCGGATCCTAGCGACCCTCAAACAGCGCAACATGGATCGCGACACCTTGATTTTCTTCTTAAGCGACAACGGTGGCCCCATCGGCATTAACGGTTCCGACAACGCCCCTCTGCGCGGCGCCAAGGGCCAACTCTATGAGGGCGGCATCCGGGTGCCTTTCGTCGTTCGCTGGCCGCGCCGTCTGAAGCCCGGAGCGTACCAGCAACCGATCATCTCGCTGGACATCTTCGCCACTGCGGCGGCCGCCGCCGGTGCTAAGCCAGCCGTGCTCGACTCCGTTGACCTGCTGCCCTTTCTGTCGGGGAAAAACAAAAGCGCACCGCACAAGCACCTCTTCTGGCGGACCGGTGGCGGCGTCCAGTGGGCCATTCGGGAAGGACGTTATAAACTCGTTCGTCGGCGCGGCGTAGCCCCCGAGCTCTATGACCTCGAAGCCGACATCGCCGAATCCAAAGACCTCGCCGCCGCCCAACCCGAAATCGTTCAGCGCCTTGAGGCTGCGCTCAGCGCCTGGGATCGCGAACTCATTCCGCCCGTCTTCGCGGGTCCCCCGCCGAACCCCGGGAAGAAAAAATGAACACCGCTATCCCGATAGACATTGGGGCTATTCCCCTGCTACCCTGAAAGCTCCAATGGAGCCTCACATTCTCAGTCATCTCCGGGCGCTCGAAGCCGAGAGTATTCACATCCTTCGCGAAGTTGTTGCCGAGTTCGCTAATCCGGTAATGCTATATAGCGTTGGCAAGGATAGCTCGGTGATGTTGCGCCTGGCCCAGAAGGCGTTTTTCCCAGCGAAGATTCCGTTTTCTGTTCTCCACGTCGATACCGGTTACAAGTTCAAAGAGATGTACGAGTTTCGGGACAACCTCGTGAAAGAGCTCGGGCTGAACCTGATTGTGCATACCAACCAGGAAGCGCTCGACGCCGGCACGAACCCCTTCAAGCTCGGCACGCAGAAGTGCTGTGCCCTGCTCAAGACTCGGGCCCTGCTCGACGCGCTTGCAGCGGGCGGTTACGACGCAGCGTTCGGCGGGGCCCGCCGCGATGAAGAAAAATCCCGCGCCAAAGAACGCATCTATAGCTTTCGCGACAAGTTCGGCCAGTGGGACCCGAAGAATCAACGGCCGGAGCTGTGGAACGTCTATAACGCCAAGATTGAGAAGGGCGAAACCATCCGTGTCTTCCCGATTTCAAACTGGACGGAGCTCGACATCTGGAGCTATATCGAGGTGGAGAAGATCCCCATCGTACCGCTCTATTTCGCCAAGGAACGAGAGATGCTGGTCCGTGGCAACAACGTCATTCCGCTCGAACACAACTACCCCATCCAGATCGGCGAAAAGCCGGAGATGGTAAAGGTTCGCATGCGTTCCCTCGGCTGTACTTACTGCACTGGGGCCATCCGCTCGGACGCCGAAACCCTACCCCAACTCATGGATGAACTCGTTCAATTCAAGCGCTCCGAACGCGAGAACCGCATCATCGATCACGACACCGAAGGCTCCATGGAAATCAAGAAGCGCGAGGGGTATTTTTAAGATGAGCGTCGAATCCCAACTCCTTCGCTTCACGACCGCCGGCAGTGTCGACGATGGCAAATCCACTTTGATCGGGCGCCTGCTTTACGAAGCCAAAAGCGTCTATGAAGATCAACTAGCCAGTGTCCAGAACTCGAGCGTCAACCGCTCCACCGGCCCGATTGACTTCTCTCTGCTCACGGACGGCCTTCGCGCGGAACGCGAACAAGGCATCACGATCGACGTCGCCTATCGCTACGCCGCCACCCCGCGCCGCAAGTTCATCATCGCCGATACCCCCGGCCATGAGCAATACACGCGCAACATGGCCACCGGCGCTTCCACCGCCGACCTCGCTATCGTCCTCATCGATGCCCGCAAAGGCGTCCTCGTCCAGTCTCGCCGCCACGCCTTCATCACGTCGCTGCTCGGCATCCGCTATGTCGCCGTCGCCGTCAACAAAATGGACCTCGTCGACTTTCGCGAAGACGTGTTCAACAAGATTCAGGCCGAGTTTTTGGCCTACGCTAACAGTGTCGGGCTAAAGAACGTGGCGTTCTTCCCTATCAGCGCGCTGGAAGGCGACAACATCACGGAGTCGAGCCCACGAACCCCCTGGTACAAAGGGCCGCCTCTGCTCGACCACCTCGAATCGGTCGATCTGGTCGAAGCGCGAAATTTTACCGATCTCCGCTTCCCTGTCCAATACGTCAACCGGCCGACCCTCGATTTCCGCGGCTTCACCGGACAACTCGCGAGCGGTATTTTACGGCCCGGCCAAACCGTAATGACGCTGCCCTCCGGCCGCATTACGAAGGTGAAATCGCTGCCTTCCTACGACGGCGACTTGGCGGAAGCCTTCCCTCCCATGTCCGTCACCGTCTGTCTCGAAGACGAAGTCGACGTCAGCCGCGGCGACATGATCGTCGATCCGAACCACGTCCCGCATGTCTCTCGCCGCTTTGCCGCCAAGTTGGTTTGGATGCACGAAACCCCGGGGGAAGCTGAGCGCGACTACCTGCTCAAGCACACCTCTCAAACGGTACGGGCGCAGATTTCTCGCATTCGCCACCGCATCGACATCAACACCCTAGCCGAGCAACCCGCCAACAAGCTGGAACTCAACGAGATAGCCTCGATCCAGGTGGAGACGCGTCGTCCGCTGTTCTTTGATTCGTATCAGCAGAACCGGATTACGGGTGCGTTTATCCTGATCGACCCGATCTCGAACGCCACCGTAGCTGCCGGCATGATTGAGGAGTCCACTGCGGAATCGCTCGAACCGTTGAAGCTCGGTAGCCTGGAGTTCACCGGTGAGACCGAAGCCACCGTCACCCCGGCGGAACGCTACGCCCGCGCCGGCCACTACCCGGCTACCGTCTGGCTCACCGCCCGTCAAGACCTCGCCATGCTGCTCGAGCGAAAGCTATTCGACCTCGGCTGCCAGGTGCATGTGCTTGCCGACGATCGCGAAAGCCATCTGCTTCCCGAGCTGGCCCGCGTGCTCAATAGCGCAGGCCTCATCGCCATCTGTTCCATCGCCGCCCCCGACCCGGTTGAAGCCGAGCGCGCCGCCGCACTCGCCGGGGAAAATCGGTTTCTTCTGATCGACCCGCAAACGCTTCCCGTGCGCGACGAAGAAGCCAGCGAAGTCATCATGAAACAACTCGAAGACCGTAGTGTTCTGCGTCGCAAAGAGCGCTTCGAGATTGGTGAGGGAATCTAAACCATCGGCGCTCGCTAAGAATAGCCCACCCCTACTACCGCAAGTCTTGACTTAACAGAGGGCATATCCGCGACGTCTGAAGAGATCAGGAGCATTGTCGGGAGAGAGGAAGGGGCAGCGAGCCTCGGCGAGATCGACTACAAGCGCATGCATTGAGGGGGCCCTGAGCTGGGACAAACCTAGTTTGACGTCAGCCCAATACGGGGCCGGTATTTGGGGTTTCCAGAACGCCTCCATTGAAGCGGGTATCGCTCTAACGAAAAATTGACCACCAAACAAAAGAGATGTGCGGTGACTGTTGCTGGCTGGTCCTGCCTTGCCACGCGCCCGTCGCCGCCTAGTGTTTGGCGGCAATTAGAAACGGTCGAAACGACAACTACCAAAGTCGACTTGCCACCGGCGGAGGGTGCTCCCGTGGCTTCATGCCCACGGTCGGCGGGCTCGTAGCCGACCTGGGATGGCACAATGCGCTAAATCCTGGGGCTTGGGGCAAAGCCCCATCTCAACCAACGCCCAGCGGCAGATGTTGAATTTACATCAAAACACCTGCTGATGGTGCTGCAAAAGTAATTGTCGTTAGAAGCGGTTCCTAATTGTCGCCCATCAGCCTAGGATGTATAACGTCCCGCTACCCGCAACTCAACCACTTGCCGGCCTTCTGCGTGCGTGGTCAGGCTTGCGACGTTACTCCGCGCCGCTTGGCATGGCCAGGGTTCCGTGAGATCAACTCTCCAGAAACTACCCTACCCGGACGGTGGCGGCTGGTTTCTAGAGCGATACCCGTCTTAATGGAGGCGTTCTGTAAACCCGAACTACCGGCCCCGTATTAAGCGGACTGCAAACTA
This sequence comes from Acidobacteriota bacterium, assembly GCA_025354525.1. Taxonomy (GTDB): domain Bacteria; phylum Acidobacteriota; class Terriglobia; order Bryobacterales; family Bryobacteraceae. Next base: position 126 of record JANXMS010000281.1, on the reverse strand, counting down.
CGTTTGTCCCAGCTCAGGGCCCCGTCAATGCATGCGCTTGTCGTCGATCTCGCCGAGGCTCTCTCCCCCTTCCTCTCTCCCGACATTGCTCCGGATCTCTTCAGAGGTCGCGGCTTTGCCCTCTGT
>JANXMS010000202.1 GCA_025354525.1 Acidobacteriota bacterium | reverse complement strand
GAGCAGCCACATGGCGGGCAGGAAGCGCTACGGCAGCTAGGCCGAGCAGTTGACGGCGATTCATTGTTTCTCCTCAATCATGCGCTTCAGGCTTTCCAGTTGTTTCCTCAACCGCCCTTCCCGCGCAGCAAGCATTACAACATAAATTGCCAGCAAGCCCCAAGCCGTAGCCAGGCCCCAAAACATAAACTGTATATTCCGATCGTCCATTTCAGTCCCGTTAGATTGCGTGAGCCCGACGGCGCAGACCGTCGATTTGACGTTGCATTTCTTCCTGGTTCAGACGAATGATGACCATCAAAACGGCCAAAGTCGCCAGCGCCAGGAAGTTCATATAGAGCATGTTCTCCATCACCGGATCGATCAGTTGCTGACCCGTTCGAATACTCAGCACCGGCCCCGGATGTTGGGTCCGCCACCATTCAATGGCTTTGTAAGTGATCGCCACCGACACAAACGCGAAAATCGAAAGCACCGCCGAATTCTTCGCCCGCTCCGTCGGATCATCAATCGCCTGCCGCAGCATCAAGTAGCCGAAATAGACAAGCCAACAAATCAACGCCCACGTCAGCCGCGCGTCCCACGCCCACCAAATTCCCCAGCTAATCCGCCCCCAAATCATCCCCGTAATCAGGTTCACCGCCGCAAACGCCAGCCCCACTTCGGTTGCCGCCATCGCAATCGCGTCATAGCGCAGGTTCTTCTTCATCAGGTACAGCGAACTCGCCACCAGCGCCGTAATGTAGCAAACGATTGCCGCGAAGAAGGCAGGCAAATGGTAGTAAAAAATGCGATAGATAGGCCCCTGCTCCATCTCATCCGGGAGATTGAACAGAATGACGTATAGATTACGAAGCAGAAGCAGTCCGACGAGCACGCCCAGACCGAGTCGAATATTTTTCGTCATTAAATTCACCTTACTAAAATTGTCTCGACCAACGCGAGCGACAATGCCGTAAAAATAATATCGAAACCAATCAACAGCCGCAGCCAAACGATGTCGCCGCCCCCAATCGCATTGCCCGCCAGCAGAATCGTCGTCAGCCGCATCGCCGCCATCAACGCCGGCAGCATCAACGGATAAAGCAACATCGGCAACATCAGTTCCCGCAAACTCAGATTCACCGTCAAAGCACTAAACAGCGTCCCCAACACCGTCATCCCCCAAGTCCCCAACGCGAAAATCCCCAGCAGCGGCAGCGCCTGCGGCAGCCACGTAATATCGTAGAAAATCCCAAAGATCGGCAGGCAGATTACTTCGATAATCAGCAGCAATACAAAGCTCGCAATCGTCTTGCCCAAAAACAGTTGCGCACCCGACACCGGACTCGCAATCAGCACTTCCAGGCAGTCATTCGGCAACTCCCGCGCAAAGCTCCGGTTCAAAATCAGCGCCCCCGCAAACGCAAAAACCAGCCAAAGCAACCCGCCCGAAAACTCCGCCACCGCCTCGCTCGAAGGGTCGAACGCAAAACTAAACAATAGCAAAATCACCACGGCAAACGAAAGCGAGGCGTTCAACGACTCCTTCGTCCGCAACTCGCTCCGTAAATCTTTCGCGGCAATCTGTAGAAAAACCATTCAGGCAGCTCCAAACGTCCGGTAGACGTAGGTCGGGTCCGCCAACATCTCCGGCGTCCGTTCCCCAAAATGGACTAACTTGCCCCGTTCAATCAACGCCACGTGTGTCGCCAACTCCATCGCCTCCCGCAGTTGATGCGTCGACATGATAATCGTCCGCCCCGCCGCTTTCGCCTCCGCCAGCAACCCCTGCAACAGGGCAATCGCCCGATCATCGAGCGCCGTAAACGGCTCGTCCAAAATCAAAAGCGCCGGATCATGCAGAAACGCACGCGCCACCGCTAGCCGCTGCCGCATCCCGCGCGAGAACTCCCGCACCGGCGCATTCGCCACGTGCGCCAATTGCGTCCGCTCCAGCCAATGCCGCGCGACGGTCGCCGAAACGCCATACAACTGCGCAAAAATCGTCAAATTCTCAATCGCGGTCAACTCGTCGTAAACGCCAATCCCATGCCCCAACAACCCAATCCGCCGCCGCGCCGACGCCTGCCGAGGCGAATCCCCAAACAGCCGCACCTCGCCCTGCGCCGCCCCCGACAACCCCGCCAAGATCTTCAGCATAGTTGTCTTGCCCGCTCCATTGCGCCCAATCAACGCCAGACATTCCCCGCCGTTCAGCGAAAAACTGACGTCGTGCAAAGCCGGATAGTCCCCAAAATATTTGTAGACATGATCAACGGCCAACACCGGTTCCGGCATTTATCGCTTCGGCTCCTGGGCCCTATAAAGCAGCACAAACCCAAGGCCCATAATCGCGAAGGTCAAGCCCAAAATCCAATACAACCGGTCGTGGATTCGTGGATTCACCTGGCTAATGGTCGGCCCCTTGCTCTCTTCCTCTGCACCGCCGGTGCCCCCAGCATTCAGCTCCCCCTGCCCGCTCAACTTCAAATCCAAATCCTGCGTCGAAAGCTCAAAAATACTCGCCTGCGTCCGGGGTTCCTTCCCCTTATCCACCAACCCAGCCCCGGTCACCGTCACCCCGTTCGGAGCCGCAATCATGCTCTGCTCAGCCTTCACCAAAAACTTAGTCTTGAAACTCGTCGCATCGGCCAGCGTGTACGAAACGTCAATACGCGTCTCCCCCGGCTTAATTGGGAAGTCCAACTTATACACGTTCGAGGTCCCGGTCTTCTCCGCCGCACGGCGAATCGGCACACCCTGTGGAGCCGTGCAATTGATCTCGATCTTCCCTTCCGGCTCGGACGGCAACTGGAATCGCAGAGTTCCGTTCTTCTCATCATTCCACGTCGTCAGCCCTTCGTTCACGAAGAAGTACGACTCCCGCACACTCAACTTCCCGCTCTGCGGCAGTTCCAGTAGCAGCATATGGTTCGCCACCTTGGCCCCCCCCGGCTGACTGCTCGTGTTGAACACGTCCAGCTTGATCCCACTCCTCGGCCGCCCCGGTGCCAGCATGTGGTTATACGTCACGCCGTCGTACGCCGTCTGGATCATCCCCGGCCCCGGCGGCAATTGCTTGTCGATGTTGAACTTCCCGTCCGCGCCGGACTTGACGCTCTCCACCACCTCAGGCCCCGCCGACCCGCCCAGCTTGAACAGCGTAACCGTCGCGCCGCCCTGTGGCTTCCCCGTCGTCTGATTCAACACCTGGCCATCAACCGCCAACAAAGGCAGCGCCAGTAAAATGCTATACAGCACCCTCATGCGCCAGCCTCCATCGACTTCCCGCAAGCCCCGCTAAACTTCATCGCCTCTTTGAACCGCTTCGCGCAATGCGGACATACAAACGCCTTGAACAACGTAACCGTCGCGCCGCCCTGCGGCTTCCCCGTCGTCTGATTCAACACTTGGCCATCAACCGCCAACAAAGGCAGCGCCAGTAAAATGCTATATAGCACTCTCATACGCCCGCCTCCATCGATTTCCCGCAAGCCCCGCAAAACTTCATCGCCTCTTTAAACCGCTTCGCGCAATGCGGACACACAAATTCTGCCGCTTTCGGCTTGGCCGCCTTCATGGTCGTCTGCAGGCCCAACTCCTCTTTCAGCACATCGGCATCGGCCAAAACCTTCGCCAATTCCTTCTGCAAATCCAACTTCGTCCGGGCGTAATCCTCATCAGAAAGCTTGCCCAACCGAAGTTCAAATTGCAGGTCCCGTAGGTTCTCATAAATGCGAGCCTTGGCTTCATCAACGTGCCGAAAAGGAGACAGGATCTCCGGTTCTGGCAGGCTGGCCGGCCGCACAATCAGGGTGTAGAGTAAGGCACCCAATACCAGGAGCGCCGCGATCGCGATAGTCATCAGTCGAGCTTTAAAAATTCCTTGTCAATCTGGTCCTGATACTTCCGGACCTCTTCGTCGGTCATCGCCGGCACCGCATTCGGCTTTCGGTATCGGCGCAGAAACCAGCCGATCAAACCCAGGCCCACACCGATCGCCACCACCGGCGTCGCCAGCGCTAAAATCCCGAATCCTTCATTCGGCGGTTCGGCCAACGCCTTCTTCCCTTCCCGCTTCACGAACTCGGCCACAATCGCCGAATCGCTCGTCCCTTCCTTCTGCATCTTCGCAATCCGCTGCCGAGCCGGAAACGAGTAATGACATTCCAGCATCTGGCAAGTCGCCACGGTGTTCTTACAAGCTCCGCACAGGCAGGCAAGCTTATCACCCACCCGGCGGATCTCCGGCGTAACATATTGCGACGAACTCTGCGCCAAGCAAAGCCCAGCCAACAATACGAACAGAATGCTATTTCGTGACGGGCGCATGCTTAGTCGAAACTCCTACTACTTCCGTTCTGGCGTATTGCATCTTGATCTTGGCCGGCACTAAACAAATCAGCGAACCGAACAACAGGATCCAGTAACCCAGCCATATCCAGGACACGAGCGGAAACACATACGCCTGAATCGTTGGCGTCTGCGACGCGCTCCCCATGCCCGCAAAGTTAATGTATAGGTCCTCGTTCAATTGGCGCTTGATCGCCACCATCGAAACCGGCTGTTGACTCTTCTCATATATCCGGCGCTCCGGAGTCAGCGTCGTAAACGGCTTGCCGTCAATCGTCGCTTCAATCACCGCATTTTGCCAAATATAATTCTCGTTCTGACCGGTCTTAATATCGGTCACTTTCAGCTCATACCGGCCCAGCGGGAACTTCTCCCCCACCTTGGCCTCGACGGTTGTGTCCTTGTTGAACGCCGCCCCCGAGAACCCAATAAACATCAGGACGATCCCCATGTGCACGATGTACCCGCCGTACCGACGAGTATTTCGATGCGTCAGTTCGATCACCGCCGGGACAAAACCTAACCCGTCTTTCTGCTTGATCGCCATCGCCCCCTTCCAGAACTCCGACACAATCGTCCAAGTTACAAAGGTGCAAAGACCCAGCGAAAGCAGCGCGTAGAAATGAGACATGCCCATCGCCACCAGAATCCCGATCGTGGCCACCATCCCGACGGCGGGCCATAGGAAGTTTCGTTTCAGGTTGTCCGGCGTACTCCGCCGCCAAGCCAGCAACGGCCCTACTCCCGTGAGGAACAGCAACGCTAACCCGATCGGCACGTTCACCCGGTTGAACCACGGCGCATCCACGCTAATTTTCTCGCCCGCAATTGCTTCGCTGATCACCGGGAACAACGTGCCCCACAGAATCGCAAAGCAGCTCGCCAGCAAGATCAGATTATTGAACAGAAAGCTGGACTCGCGGCTCACGACGCTTTCCAGCGGCGCTTCACTCTTCAAGTAGTCCAGACGGCTTAAAATCAACAAAATCGTAATCGCAATCGTCACCGTCAGGAAGGCCACAAAATACGGCCCAATCGGCGACTGCGCAAACGCATGAACCGAACTCACGATCCCGGACCGCGTCAAGAACGTCCCGAAAATACAAAGGAAGAATGTGCTCGCCACGAGAACGAGATTCCAAACCTTCATCATGCCTTTCTTCTCCTGCATCGTCACCGAATGCAGAAATGCCGTCGAGGTTAGCCAAGGCAGGAAGCTCGCATTCTCTACCGGGTCCCATCCCCAGTAGCCGCCCCAACCGAGCACTGAATACGCCCAGCCTGCGCCCAGCAAGATGCCCGTTCCCTGGAACAACCAAGTGACGATCGCCCACCGCCGCGTCGTGAAAATCCATTCATCGCCCTTCTGCTTGGTAATCAACGAACCCAACGCAAACGCAAACGGGACGATGTACCCGACATAGCCCAAGTACAGAATAGGCGGATGGATCACCATCGTCCAGTACTGCAACAGCGGGTTCAAACCTTGGCCGTCGCCCACGTCCACAATGGCTTTTCCGCCCGTCGACAGAACCTGAAACGGAGGCACCAAAAACGCGATCAGCATCAGGAAGAACCCCTGCGTCACCATCATCGTCGTCGTCACGTACGGCATCAGCGCCCGATGCTTCCGCCGATTTTGCAGCACCACCACCAGCGCGTAGGTCGCCAGGATAAAGTTCCACATCAGCAACGAGCCTTCCTGCCCGCCCCACCACGCTGAGAACTTGTAGATCATCGGCATCGCTTTGTTGGAATGCGCCGCGACGTAGGCAAGGCGATAGTCGCCCGCCATCAGCGCGTAAATCAACAATCCGGAAGCGGTCGTGACCAACACCCAAACGCAAATCACCGCGCGTTCCGCGCTCACAATTAAAAATTGTTTTTGTTTCCATGCTCCGACGAGCGAAGCGACGATCGAAAAGATCGACAGACAGAAGGCGAGCAGGATCGCCAGGGCGCCTATGTTCTCCATGAGTTAAGACCTCTATTTTTTAGATTACGCGGGCCGTTGGTTGATGGAATTCTGCTTCTGGTAGTTCTGGCCCGGCTTAGCTTCGTACTTCGAAGCGCACTTGGCCGAAATCTTCGCGGCATGAAAAACGCCGTTCTGTTCCATGCGGCCGTCGACCAGCGCCTGTGCGCCATCGCGGAACGTGTCCGGCAGCGGTTCGTTGCCGTCGTAGCGGACCGTCATTTTGCGCGACTCTTCCACCAACACGAACGACACCTGTTTGCCTTCCCGTTTAATCGAACCCTTCTCGATGTCGCCGCCCACACGCAGGCGCTTCATCTTCGCATTCGCGTCCATCTTCTCGATGTCGCTGATGGTCTTATAGTAGGAGGCTGTATCGTCGTTCACGCCGCTAGCGGCAACCCATCCGAGGGTCCCCACGACCAACGCGATCACAAGTCCGAATTTTAAAGTTGTGTTCATCTTCGCACCTCTCGATCCCAAGTATATCGCCAACCACACCCGAACGATGGAGGAGGTCTACCGAAATCGCGCCCGACCCTGGCGTCGCTGGCTCGCTCCCCCCGCCCTTCTCCTGCACGATCCTCGCGAAATCGACGTCGACGCGCCGCTCGGACGCTGGAATCTCTACATCGGCTCGGCCGGCACCTACGCCCCCGGCTACGTCAACGTCGACCTCGCCGTTATGCCCGGCGTCGACGTCGCCTGCAACGCCGAACTCCTGCCCTTCCCGGATGCCTGCTTCACCCGCGTCGAATGCGACGCCGTCCTGGAACACACGCCCCATCCCGACCGCATCGTTTGCGAGATCGAACGCGTCCTCGCCCCTGGCGGCTACGCCCATCTCGTCGTTCCCTTCTGTCACCCATTCCACGCCTATCCCCACGACTATCGCCGCTTTACCCCCCAAGGCCTTCGCCTTCTCGCCGGTGGCCTTGAAATCGTCGCCGAAGGCTGGCGCACCGGGCCAACCGCCACTCTCCTCGTCTTCGTCATCGAATACGCCAAACTCTGGTGCCCCTGGCGCCCGCTCCGCGCCATAATCCACGGCGTCCTCGGCTGGGCCCTCTTCCCCTTCCGCTACCTCGACATCCCCCTCCGCCGGTCGCCGAACGCCCACGTCCTCGGCAACCACTGCTACATTTGGCTACGCAAACCGGACCGCTAGAGCAAAACCTGACATAATGGAGGGGCTCTGGAAAGTATGACGACGCACGGATATGGCACGAGCCTACTCAGACGATTTGCGCTCAAAGTTTGTTGCCGCTTATGAGAGCGGGAATACTGGCCTGAAGAAATTGGCGGCAACTTTTCAAGTAAGCCGGGCCTGGGCCGAGAGAATATGGAAGACCAAGCGGGAGACCGGCAGTTCCTCACGACCTGCGGGAAGGCCACGCGGCTTTCCCAGCCGTCTGACCCCAGAGATCCGACAACGCCTTT
>JANXMS010000185.1 GCA_025354525.1 Acidobacteriota bacterium | reverse complement strand
GAGACGATCCGCCGGAAGGTATTGGAGGGCAAGGCAGCGGGAGGGCATCCCCCAAGCATTCTGGGCCGCGACAATGATGAGTTGATTCAGGAGTTTCCTGAGGCGCTGGAGTATCGGCTGGTGGGCGAAGAGATGATGGCGGGTCGCAAGGCCTGGGTGTTGGCTTGTCAGCCTCGGGTGGGCTACAAGGCGAAATCAATGCGATCGCGTTTCTTTGAAAAAGTGCGGGGCAAGGTTTGGGTGGATCAGGCGGATAAAGACCTGGTTCGGGTGGATGCGGAGGTTTTCGATACGATCAGCGTGGGGTTTGGGCTGCTGGGTCGGGTGGAGAAGGGAACGCGGTTTATTTTGAATCGGGGTCGGGTCTCCGAGGGCCATTTCTTTACCGAAAGCTCGCAGGTGAACTTTACGGCGAAGGTGCTGGTCTTCAAGACCTTGATCAGTGAGATCAAGACGCAGTTTTACAACTTCAAATTGAAGACCGGGATCGGGCCGCCGCGATAAACTGGTGAGGATGAAACGCCGAAGTCTGTTGAGCGCGATGGCCGCCGCCGTGGTGCCGTTGCCGGATCTGAAGTTGCTGGATGCGGCACCGGAGACGTATTGGAAGAGGCTTCGGGACGAGCAGTTTTTGCTGCCGGATTGGCGGGCGTACATGAACAACGGGTCGTTGGGGGTGGCACCGAGGCCGGTGGTGGCGGCGGTGGCGGAGTATTTGGAACGGGGCGCGGGGATGATAGGGAGCGAATATCCGCGGTGGGGATACGAGTTGATGGAGTCGCATCGGAAGGAAGCGGCGGCGTATTTGGGTTGCGCTTTTGAGAATCTGGCGATCACGCACAATGCGACCGAGGCGATGAGCATGGTGGCGCAGGGGCTGGATTTGGCCAGCGGCGATGAGATTTTGATGACGGATCAGGAGCATACGGGGGGCAAGGGAGCGTGGTTGCTACGGCAGGCTCGGCACGGGCTGCGGGTGCGAACGGTGGAGATTCCAATGCCGCCGAAGGATAGCGCGCAGTTGGTGGATCGGTTAATTGGGGCGATTGGGCCGAGGACGCGGGTGCTGAGCTTTAGCGGCATCTTGACGACGACGGGACTGGTGATGCCGGTGCGGGAGATCTGCCGGGCGGCGCGGGCGAAGGGTGTAATCACGCTGGTGGACGGGGCGCATATGCACGGGCAGATTCCGTTTCGGATCGACGAGTTGGAGTGCGATTTTCTGGCGGGTAGCCCGCACAAGTGGCTCTTTGCGCCGCCTGGATGTGGGCTGCTATATATTCGCGACGAGATGCTGGAACGGCTTTGGCCGACGGTGACGACCGAGGCGTGGACGAACCGGGGGCTGAAGGCGGCTCGTTTTATGCAGGTGGGGACGAATAGTCGGGCGGTGCTGGAAGGAATGGGGGCGGGAATTCGGTTTGCGCAGGGGATTGGGCCGGGGCGGGTGTATGGTCGGATTCACGAACTGGCTCGGCGGGCGCGGGGGTTGGCGGCGGCGATTCCGGAACTGGAGTTACTGACGCCTGAGGACGATGGGCTGTATGGCGGATTGGTGGCTTTTCGGATTCCAAAGCCAGTTTTCGCCCGGTTTGCGGAGAAGGCCGCGGCGGAAAAGATGTGGATCTATGGGTCGGATTTGATGCGAATCGCGACTCATGTGCATACGCGGCCGCAGGACGTTGACCGGTTCTTTGCCTTGCTCGGGGAGAGTCGCTCGGCCTGATCGAATCTTGCCGATTCAGCCAGGCCTTCACAGCACACCGAATTACCGGGGTTTCGTACTATTTCGTACGATCTATTGTCCGACCGACATCGACTTCATATCCAGCGCTTCCCGTACGCGCGCCAACAGAGTGGACGCCGGGAGGTCGGCGTCGAGTCGGACCACACCAGTTGTTGCAAGCCCCTGAGCCAGCACCTCACCGGTCGCTCGACTCGAAACATAGATTGCCCGAATAGCGGGACGGGCTGCTCGCACTTTCAGCACCAAGTCCGGGCCGGCCATGCGCGGCAAGGCTACATCGGTCAACAGCAGGTCGATCGGTCCATCGTGTTTATGAGAGACCTCCATTGCCTGCAATCCGCTCCGCGCTTCGAGTACTGTGTACCCGGCCGGCTCCAACATGGCGCGTACCAGCGCTCGCTCTTCGTCGCGCTCCATCGCTACTAGCACTGTTTCGTTGCCGATAGCCCCAGTCTTCTTTGGCACGACGAAAAGGTGGCTTGGCCGTTCCGGGGTTACGAAATCTGGTTGCGCCGCTTTCGGCCAGTACACCTTAACGGTATTGCCCGAGCCCGGCGTCGTTGTCACAATGATCGACCCACCGTTCTGCTTGATCAGCCCGGCCACCATCGCCAGCCCCAAGCCGTTCGAACGGGTCGTTTCCTGTGACGGAAAAAAGGGCTCAAACAAGTGTGCGAGAGCCACAGGGCTAAGGCCTCGGCTGGTGTCGGTCAGCGTAAGGACGACATACGAACCCGCTTGGAGCGGCGGCTCAGCATGGGCGTTGATCTTCTCGATGATCTCGACCGAAGTCCGCAGCGCCAAGCGTCCTCCCTGCGGCATCTGCTCGCGGAGGAACGCCGCAAGATGCAGAATCACCTCTTCGGTCTGGGCCAAATCTGATTGCACCGGCGGCAGTTTGGCGTCCTCATAGATTTCGAGTTGCACCGGCTCGCCGGTCAGCACACGCAGCATCCGTTCGGCGCTCTTCAGACTCTCGTTTAGATTGACGAGCCGAGGCTGGCGCGGGTGCCGTCCGCTTAGAGCGAGCAACTGCCGAGTCAGGGCGGCTCCGCGGTCACCGGCCTGCTTGATCCGTTCGATGTCCTTGCGAAGGGGGCTCTCGCCCTCCAGGCTCTGCAGCGCCAAGCCGCTATAACCGGTGATTGCCGTGAGCAGGTTATTGAAATCGTGCGCGACGCCGCCCGCCAAACGGCTCACCGCCGCCATGCGCTCGGTCCGCATATGGGACTGCTCGAAGGCTTTCCGGGCGCTGATGTCGTGTGCCGTGACGATGACGGAATCGATGGTGCTGAGTTCATCGAGAGTCGCTGTGAACACGCAACTCATGGTGTATTGGTGCCCGTCTCGCGCCGCGAAAACCAATTCCGTCCGGGCCGGAAACGGGCCGTGGAAATACGTTTCGACCTGGGTTTGGAACGCTTCCATGTTGGCCGGCAATGCCACGAGTTCCCAGAAAAACTGGCCCTTTACTTGGCCGCCCGAAAAATCCAACAGCGATTCGCAGGCCCGGTTCATGCGTTCGATTTCGCCTTCCCGATTGAGCACAAACACCAGCGCTCCGGTTTGATTCACGATGCCGTCCGAAGTGGCAAGGCGTTGCTCTAAATCCTTCTCCGCCGCTCGGCGAACGGTGACGTCGCGCACGGAGACCCCCATCAGTCTCCAATTCGAAAAGGTCAACTCGTCCAGCTTTACTTCGACGGAAAAACGGCTACCATCCCGTCGGACGCCGAATAGTTCGCGCGCTCCCGGACTCGCCATGTAGTTGCTCCGCTGGTGCCCCCGTGCCGGCGGAGGAATCAGCGCCGAGATATTCTTGCCGCGCATTTCGACTAAGGTGTACCCAAACTGGTTCGCCGCTGCCGGGTTCATGCTCTGCACCAAGCCGGATGGGTCGATCGTGAATATGGCGTCCGAACTGTCTCGTACAATAGCGGCGCTCAGCACGTCTTGGCCCGGCACTAATTGTTGCTGTTGCGCTTGGAACAGCCTGCGGCGCGTATCCCACACCAACCACCCCAACACGGCCGCAGCTAGCCCGAGAATCCCGACGATCAACAGCAAGGTCGTGTTGGTTTGCACCAATCCAAGTGCCGCTCCCGGAGGCGCGGCCACCGAAGTCGTGGCCGAAACGGCGAGAAGGGGGATTAAGTTGGCGGTGGGCTGTCTGAAGGTTGGCATTGCGGAGCTACTCGATCATGGTAGCCTTCGGTCGACATTGTTCGCAATGAATCACTAAGGTTTTCGTACTAGGGGGCATACGTCCGAAAGTAATGGATGCGCATAGTACTCTAGATACATCCTTATGGCAGAACAATTCACGGTACGGCGCGCGACGCCGACGGACATGGACCTCGTCCTGCAAATGATTCGGGAGATGGCTACGGCGGAGCGCAAAGCGGACGCGGTAACCATCAACGCCGCCGCGATGAATCGCTACGTTTTCGGCGAAGACTCAATCGCCGAAGTCTTTCTCGGCTTTTGGGAAGACGAACCGGTGGCCTATTTGATGCTGCAGCACAGATTTTCGAGTTACAGCGGCACGCCAGTCATCTATGTGGAAGACGTGTTTGTACGCGCACGGAGTCGCGGCCAGGGCCTTGGAAAGCTGATGATGGCGTTCACGGCCAACTACGCCCTGCAGCATCACTATGGAGCGATGCACTGGAGCGTCCTTGACTGGAATGCTCCGGCGATTCAGTTCTATGACCGTCTCGGTGCCAGCCGCGAATCCGGTCGATTGTACTTCGACTTGGCCGGAGGCGCGCTCCAACGCTTGGCGCAGGTATGGGACTAAAGGCCTACGGCCGTCGCCCCGCCGTCGACGGCCAACGTCTGGCCCGTGATGTAGCTTGATGCGTCGGATACCAGAAAGATCGCCGCGCCCTTCAACTCGCCCGTCCGCCCCGCCCGCCCCAGCGGCACGTGCTCGCGGAGGTCGTTTTCCATTTGCGGTAGAATGCGCTCCGTCATCCGAGAAGGGAAATAGCCCGGGGCGAGGGCATTGACGCGAATACCGTAAACCGCCCATTTCGCAGCCAACTCCTTGGTTAGCGCAATCAAGCCGCCCTTGCTCGCCGTATAAGCCGCCGCGTGGATCCCTCGCGGCATCGACCCCCGCATGCCCGCGATCGAGGCGATGTTCAAGATCACGCCCTTCCGCCGTGCAATCATCTGTCGGCCCGCCGCTTGCGCAAACAGAAATGCTCCAGTCAAATTCGTATCGATCACCATCCGCCATTTTTCGATCGAGACCTCCTCGGCCGGCTGCCCCCAGGATAGGCCCGCGTTGTTGATCAAAATATCGCACGGCCCGAAGCGTTCGACCGCCTCGTCCACCTGCTCCGGGTCGCTGACATCGCACAGCCCGCCCTCACAGTCGTACCCCTTGGCTCGGAACGCCTCCAGCGTCGGTGTCAGCCATTGTTCGCGACGCGCAAGAAGTCGCACCGCGCAACCCGCCTCGGCCAATCCCTCGGCGATCTCCGCCCCCAAGCCTCGTGAACCGCCAGTGATCAGCGCCCGTCGCCCATCCAATCGAAAAAGTTGCATCGTGATCCTCCCAGCTATCCTGATATTATGACCACCGCTTCGGCAAGCACAAACGAGCACAGAGAAAAGGCCCACGCCAACGGACCCGTGAAAATTGCCCTCATCACCGTCAGTGATACGCGTACCGAAGAGACGGACGCCAACGCGCAATGGCTGCGTGCCGAGATCGCCGCCGCCGGCCACGAGACCGTCGCCTACCGCCTGATCAAGGACGAGCCAGACCAAGTCGCCGCCGTCCTCGACGAACTCGCGGCCTCCGAAGCGAGGATCCTTTTGTGGAACGGAGGCACGGGCATCTCGCCTCGCGATACCACCTACGACGTGCTTAGCCGCAAGATCGAAAAGACGCTGCCGGGCTTTGGGGAACTGTTTCGGATGCTCAGCTATGAGGTGGTCGGCCCCGCCGCCATGCTCTCTCGCGCCACGGCCGGCGTCTATCGAAAGAAGCTGATCATCTCCACGCCGGGCTCGCCGAATGCCGTCCAACTGGCGTGGAATAAACTGATCGCCCCCGAGCTGGAACACCTCGCTTGGGAGGTCATCCGATAGGGATAGAATGAAAGGGACTATGCATCGTTTACTCCTTGGGCTTGGCCTAGCGGCGACCCTCTTCGCTGCGGATTGGCTGGATTGGCGCGGACCGAAACGAGACGGCACCAGCGCGGAAAAGAACCTCCCGTCGACATGGTCGCCCGCCGGTGAAAACTTGGCCTGGAAGTCTGACGTCGCCGGGCGTTCGGCACCCGTGGTGCAGGGCGATCATGTCTACATTTTGACGAGCCTCGGCAAAGGCAAGACTCTGCAGGAACTGCTCGTCTGCCTCAATGCTGACACGGGCAAGACCCTATGGCAGAAGCCGATCAATCTCTATTCGAGCGACGTTCCGCCCCACCGCGTGGGATGGGCCTCTCCGGCTGTTGACCCGGTCTCTGGCAACGTCTACGTGTTAAGCGTCCACGGCACCTTGACCGCCTTTTCCCGGGACGGCAAACAGGTTTGGGAACGCCCGTTGGCTGAACAGTTTGGCTTCGTGACCACTCATGGCGGCCGGACCGTTTCTCCCGCTGTGGATGGCGATCTGGTGATCATCTCCGGGGTTTCGACCGGTTGGGGCCAATACTCCCGCGCCGGTCATCGCTTCTTCGCCTTTGACCGCAAGAGCGGCGAACTGGTTTATATCAGCGCCCCCGGCGGCCGCCCCTACGACACGACTTATTCGCCCACCAACATCGCTGAAGTCAACGGGACCCGCCTGCTCATCGCCGGCGGCGGAGACGGCAACGCCCACGCGATTCAGCCCCAGACCGGGGTTCCGGCGTGGCGCTATGAAGTCTCCAAGCGCGGCATCAACAGCGGCGTCGTCATGAACGGCACCACCGCCTACATCACCCATAGTGAGGAGAACCTGGACACGAGCGAAATGGGCTTATTCACTGCCGTCGACGCCACGATGAAAGGGCCCATCAAGAAGGAGCAGGCCAAGTTCTATTTCCCCGGCCTCCAACTCGGATTTTCCTCCCCGATCATTGATGGCGACCGTCTCATTCAAGTCGACAACGGCGCGAATGTCTTCGCCTTCGATGTCATCACGGGTCGGCAAATTTGGAAGCAAAACATCGGCACCATCCAGCGGGCATCGCCAGTGCTGGGCGACGGGAAGATGTATGTGGGCACTGAGAACGGCAAATTCTTCATCCTGAAGCCGCACAATGATCGGCTCGAAAAGCTCAGCGAGGTTTCCTTCACCAAGCCCGGCGAAAATGAAGACGATAGTGAAAAAGTGCTCGGCTCCGTTGCCATAAGCGAAGGCCGCGTCTTTCTGGTCACGACCAAAGCGACCTATGCCATCGGGAAGAAGCAGGTTGGCCCCGCGGTTTCGCTGCCGACTCCTAAGAATGCACCCACCGGTGCGGCGGTCGCGTTTGTCCAGGTGGTCCCGGCGGAACTGGTTCTTGTACCCGGCCAGACGGCCAACTTCCGGGCCCGCAGCTTCGACGCAAACGGCAATTTCATTCGCGAAGAGCAGGCGACTTGGGTTTTGGAAGGCTTAAAAGGTTTGATCTCCGATACCGGCAAATTGATTGCCGCAGCCGACCCGGTTGCCCAGGCTGGCTTGATCAAGGCCAGCGTCGGTTCAGTCACCGGTACTGCCCGGGCCCGCATCATCCCGCCCCTGAACTGGGCCTGGGATTTTGAAAAAGTTGATGTCGGGAAGGTGCCGATGGAATGGGTGAACTGCAATACGAAGTTCGAAGTACGGCAGGAAGAGGGCCAGGGGCGGATCCTTGTCAAACTGGCCGACAACCCCGCGACCAAGCGCGCCAGAGTTTTCTTCGGCGATACCAAGATGGCCAACTACACGGTGCAGGGCGATGTCCGTTCAACCCAAAAACGGCGCCAGATGGGCGACGTCGGCTTGGTGGCCCAGCGCTACAATCTGATCCTGTTCGGCAACGCTGAAAAAGTGGAATTGCAGAGCTGGCAGCCGGAAACGGCCCGCACCGTCAGCAAGAAATTCCCGTGGAAATCGGACACGTGGTACACCCTCAAACTGCGCGTCGAAACCCTTGCCGACAAGAGTGTGAAGGTGCAGGGTAAGGTGTGGCCGCGGGGCGAACCGGAACCTGCTGAGTGGACCGTCGAACGCGTCGATCCCCCCGCCCTCGCCAATCTCGAAGGGGCTGCCGGCTTATACGCCGATGCTCCAGTCGAAGTCGCCCTCGACAACATCAAGGTATTTAAAAATTAATATGCGTACGAAAATTATCCTATCTCTCTTCGTCGCGGGTGTCGTCTCTCTCTTCGCCGACGACAAACAATGGGCCATGTGGGGCGGCTCTGCCAATCGCAACATGGTTTCCACTATGAAGGGCGTTCCCGATAAGTGGGACTATGCCAAGAAAGAGAACATTCGCTGGATGTCTTCGCTCGGCTCGCAAAGCTACGGCAACCCGGTCGTCGCCGATGGGGTCGTCCTCGTCGGCACCAATAACGAAGGGCTCCGAGACCCGAAGCAGCCGGGCGACCGCGGCGTCCTGATGGCGTTCCGCGAAACGGACGGCGAATTTCTCTGGCAGATCACGCACGAAAAACTGGCCGCTGGACGCGTCAACGACTGGCCCTACCAGGGAGTCTGCTCTTCGCCGCTCGTCGAGAACGGCATCGTCTATTACGTCTCCAATCGCAGCGAACTTATCGCGGCTGACATCAAGGGCATGGCCAACGGTAACGATGGCATCAAGGACGAAAAGTTCACTGGACCGAAGGACGGCGATATTCTTTGGCGCTACGACATGATGGAAGAGCTCGGCAACCAGCCCCACAACATGTCGAACTCCTCGCCGGTCATCATCGGCGACCTCATTATCATCTCGACTTCGAACGGCCAGGACGAAAGCCACGTCAATGTCCCCTCGCCGAAAACTCCCGCCATTATCGCCATCAACAAGAAGACCGGAAAGCTGGTCTGGGAAGACAATTCGGTCGGCGACCGGATCCTCCACGGCCAGTGGTCCTCGGCCGCGGTTGGCACAATCGGCGGCGTGATGCAGGCCGTGATTGGCCAAGGTGACGGCTGGCTCCGCGGTTACGAGGCGGCGTCCGGCAAGAAACTCTGGGAATTCGATATGAATCCCAAAGAGTCGGTTTGGCCGAAAACGCGGAACGAAGTCATTTCCACGCCGATCATCGTCGACGGCATTATCTACATCGCCAACGGTCAGGATCCGGAACACGGCGAAGGCGTCGGCCACATGTACGCCATCGACGGGACCAAGCGGGGCGACATCACGAAGACCGGTGCGCTCTGGCACTACGACAAAATCCGCCGTTCTATCTCAACCGGTGCCTACCTCGACGGCCTCCTCTACTATTCCGACTTCAGCGGCTTCCTTCACTGCGTGGACGCCAAAACCGGAGCCCAGGTTTGGGTTCATGACATGCTAGCCGCCGTCTGGGGCTCGCCCATCATTATCGACGGAAAAGTCTATCTTGGTGACGAGGACGGCGACGTTGTCGTCATGCAGGCGGGCCGGACAAAAAAGCTGCTGTTCGAAACAAACCTCGGCAGCTCGATTTACTCCACGCCCTCTCCGGCGAACGGATCCATCTACATCGTCAATCGCAATCAGCTAATCGCGATCGGCAAGAAGTAGTTCGCCCGCCTGTTCGTTAGCCCAAATCTGACGGGCCTCTTCGATCGCGGTCATCCGCATCCCAGAGGCCTCGGCTTCGCCCGCGATAAACCGCAATCCGTCTAACGCCCACTTGGCCAGTTCTGGCTGCGCCAACCGATACAGCACCCGGCGGCCCTCCCGCCGTTCCACCACGACCCGATTGGCCCGGAGAATGGCAAGATTTTGCGAAGTCCGCGAGTGGCTCACGCCGAGCACCGCCTGAATCGTATTGACGTCCTTCTCCCCAGCTCCTAATTCCTCCACAATCCGCACGCGATCCGGATGCGCAAAAACAGCGAACAGCTTGGCCAACTCTCTTGATGCAATCTCACGTACCGGCATGCTTATATTCAAATATTCATACATATCAATCTATTTGTCAATGCCCTTGACTGGAGTCGGTATCCGCTCTACTCTTAAGCATGCAGACATTTGAATGTTTGCACTTGTCACCCCATGTCGGAACACTCCACATCGTCCTCCCAGCAATCTCAACTCTCCATCCGACGCCCCCTCCGCGCCGTACTCCGCGCCGTAGAACCGGCCCTACCTTGGACCGCCACCTGCTCTGGCGACCACGAACTCGTCACCATTTTCGAGGCTAAACCCGGTAAAGCGTTCGTCCGTTTCGGCCCCGCCACCAACCGCCCTAAGTGGATTTCCGTGGCCAGTTTGGTGGAGGCGCTCGGCCTGCTTAACTCCTCGGCCGAGGTTGATTGGCTCGTCCAATTACCCCCGGCGCCCCTCGAAGAACTCAAGTCGCTGGCCGACCGCACCCTTTCGCCCTACCAGCGTCTGAAGGCGCTTTTGCGCGCTGAACGGTCTACTCTTTGGGTCGCGATCATCTATTCAATTGTCATCGGGTTGCTCACTCTCGTCGTCCCCGTTGCCGTTCAGTCGCTCGTCAACACGGTGGCATTCGGCTCGGTCCTCCAGCCGGTTGTCGTGCTCACGCTTTTCGTCTTCATGGCCCTCGGCTTTTCCACCGCCATGAACGGCCTTCGTGCTTACGTCGTCGAACTTTTGCAGCGGAGCGTGTTTGCGCGGGTCACCCAGGACTTCACCCACCGGCTGCTCCGCGTCAACGTCGAAGCCTTTGATCGCTACCACGGACCCGAGGTTGTCAACCGCTTCTTCGACGTCGTAACCGTTCAAAAGGCCGCCGCCACCCTGCTCATCGACGGCTTGACCATCCTGATGCAGACGATCATCGGCATGATCCTGGTCGCCCTTTACCATCCCATTCTCCTCGCCTACGACTTCCTTCTCATCGTGTCGATGTTGTTCATCGTCTTCGTCCTGGGTCGCGGCACCGTCTATACCGCCATCAAGGAATCGAAAGCGAAGTATGCCGTCGAAGCCTGGCTCGAACAAATCGCGGCCCACCTGATTGCTTTCAAGTCGCCGGGCGGTGCCGCCCATGCCGTGGAACACTCTCGCCACCTGCTCGAACACTATCTCGAGTACCGGGAGAAGCATTTTACCCTGCTATTGCGCCAGATCGTTGGCTCTTTCGCCCTCCAAGCCATCGCTAGCTCCATACTTCTCGGGATTGGAGGCTACTTGGTTATCTCACGGCAATTGACCCTCGGTCAGTTGGTGGCCGCCGAACTCGTGGTCACCCTGATGGTCAGCGGCTTCACAAAATTCGGCAAGCATCTTGAAGTCTATTACGATCTCCTCGCCGCCCTCGATAAGCTCGGCAATGTGATCGACCTGCCGCTCGAACGCCAGGGCGGGGAAGCGCACATCAGCGGCCACGGTCCGCTGCGTTTGCAGCTTCGACAGCTTAAGTATCGTCACCTCAGCGTGCCAGGCTTCGATCTCTTGGGCGGCCAGAGCCTAGGTCTGATGGGACACAACGGCTGTGGAAAATCCACCCTGGCCGATCTTCTCTATGGCATGCGCGAACCCGAATCTGGAGTGATCACGTTGGATGGAGTTGACCTTCGAGACCTTCCGCTTTCTGAACTCCGCAAGCATGTTTCGCTCGTTCGAGAGATCGAGATTTTCCCTGGCACGCTGCTCGATAACGTCCGGCTGGGGCAGGATCTATCGCATGATCAGGTCCGCGAGCTCCTCGATCGCGTGGGCCTGCTCGACGAAATCCAGTTGTTGCCCCAAGGGCTAACCACTGAACTGCATCCCAGTGGCCGACCCCTATCCCGGGTGCAGGCTAGCCGCCTCATGATTGCCCGCGCCATTGCCGGCAATCCGCGCATGCTCATCCTCGACGATGCGCTCGACCAAATCGATCGGGCCCAGGAGCGCGAAGAAGTCTGCCGAATCCTTTTTGATCCGGCGGCTTCCTGGACGCTGATTTGCATCACCGAACGCCTCGACCTGCTCGCCCGCTGTGAACGCCTCGCCGTACTCGAAAACGGCAATCTTCGCGACTCCAATTTACAAGAGGTTCACGCATGAGTTCGTCTTCCCAACCCTTGCCGAGTTACCTTGCCATTCACGCCGTCCACGCGCCGCGCGCCTTTCGGATTTTGGCTCGCGTACTTGTCGCGCTGATCCTTGTCGTGGCGCTCGCCCTAACCATCACGCCTTGGCAGCAAAACGTAACGGGCTCTGGCCGAGTCATGGCGTTTTCGCCGGAAGAGCGGCAGCAGAACATTGAAGCGCCAGTCGACGGACGCATCGCGCGCTGGCACGTCGTCGAAGGTTCGTCGGTCAAAAAGGGCGACTCGATCGTCGACCTCACCGACAACGATCCCGCGATCATCGAACGCCTGACCCAAGAGCGTGACCAGATGACGGGAACCGAAGTGGCGGCCGTGCGCCGAGTGAAAACAATCGAGGACCGAATCCGCGCCCTCGAACAGAGCCAGAAGACCGGGGTCTCTGCCGCCAAAGCCCGCGTCCAAATGTCCATCGATCGCATCGGAGCCGCACAGCAATCGCTGGAAGCTTCCAAGGCCGCTCTTACCACTGCGAAGATCCAACAGGAACGCCAATCGAGCTTGGCCAAGAAGGGCCTCACCTCCACTCGCAACGTCGAACTTGCCGAGCTCGACTATACCCAGAAAGTGGCCGACGTCGAACGCGCCACCAACTCCCTTAACGCCGCCAAAAGCGAGAAGTTATCGCTGGATAGTGAACTACTTCGGACCGACGCCGACGCGGGTTCCCGCATCGACGAAGCGTGGGGCGCTCATGCCTCCGCCGAATCCGACGTCGCCAAATCCCGCGCCGAGGTCACCAAAGTCGAAGTCCGTCTCGCTCGGCAGAACACCCAGCGCGTCATGGCCCCCGTCGATGGCAAAATCTTCCGCGTCGTTGCCCGTCAAAACGGCGAACTGCTAAAAGCCGGCGACCAAATCGCCATTCTCGTGCCCAACACGACGAACGATGTCGTCGAACTCTGGATGGACGGCAACGACGTTCCACTGATCAGCGAAGGTCGCCCGGTGCGGCTTCAGTTTGAAGGTTGGCCGGCCCTCCAGTTTGCCGGCTGGCCGTCGATCGCGGTCGGCACCTTCGGCGGCCACGTGCAACTAGTCGACTCCACCGACAACGGCGCGGGGAAGTTTCGGGTGCTCGTCAAGCCCGATCCGAAAGACGAGCCTTGGCCCACGAAGACGTACCTTCGGCAAGGCGTTCGTGCCAACGGCTGGGTGTTGCTCAACCAAGTCCCCCTCGGCTTCGAACTCTGGCGCCAGTTTAATGGCTTCCCCCCCGTGATCTCCATGACGGAACCCAGTACGGCGAAAGACGCATCCAAAGATAAAAGATGACCTTCGTTCTGCTCGCTTTTCTGGCCCTCGACCCCCTGACCCCGGAAGAAGTACTTCGCTCCGTCAATCAGCATTTCCCTCTGCTCGCCGCCGTGATGGAAGAACGCCGCATCGCTGAAGGAGCTCAGTTGTCGGCCAAAGGTGCATTCGATACGAAGATCAAAGCCAAAGGCGACATTGAGCAGTTCGGGTTCTATCGGAACGAAACTTTCAATGCGCTCGTCGAGCAACCGCTCGAAGCCTGGGGCACCGATGTTTACGGTGGTTACAAAATTGGACGAGGCCGCTTCTCGCCCGCGGAAGACACGTCCGTCACCCTCTCGGGCGGCGAATATCGCGTCGGCGTTCGTACCAATCTGCTGCGCGACCGCGCCATCGACGCTCGTCGAACCGGTCTGCAAACCTCAGCCATCGAACGCGACGTCGCGGAAACGACGGTGGATAAAACCCGCCTGACTTTCTTCAAGGAAGCGCTCAAGCAGTACTGGGAATGGGTGACTGCTGGCCAGCAACTTAGGGTCGCGAAGGCGCTGCTCGACCTAGCTGAGGCGCGGAACGAACAAATCGCGGAGACCGTTCGCCTGGGCAGCGTCGCCCCGATTGAACTCACCGACAACCGACAAACGATTCTCCGTCGCCGTGGTGCGGTTGTCGGCGCGCAGCGGAATCTCCAGAATCGCGCCATCGAACTATCGCTCTTCCTTCGCGCTGTGGACGGCTCTCCCGTCCAACCCAGCCCCGACCGACTCCCTACCATCCCAGAGCCGCCTGGTGACCTCGAAGAAGCTCGCATTCGCGAGGATCTCGCCTTCGCCATCCAGCAGCGGCCCGAAGTCCGCGGCCTCCTCCTGAAGCGGCAGCAGCAACAGGCGGAAGTCCGTTTCGCCGGCAACCAAATCGCCCCCCAACTCGACTTCTTCTTCCAGTATTCGAAGGATTCCGGCGGCGGTTCTCGTACCAAAGTCGGCGACAACGTTGAGTCCGGCCTCATCTTCGAACTGCCCGCCCAGCGGCGTAAAGCCATCGGCAAAAATCTTCAACAGACCGCCAAACTGGCCCAGCTAGAGTCCGAACTCCGCTACTCCCGCGACCGAGTCGTCGCCGATGTTCAGGACGCTGTCAGCGCCGTCCGCGCCGCCTTTGAGTCGCTCGCCGTGGTCCGCAACGAAGTGCTTACCGCCAAGCAACTCGAAGAGGCGGAGCGTGCCCGCTTCGACCTCGGCGACTCTACCCAGTTCTTCGTCAACCTCCGCGAACTGGCAACCGCCGACGCCCAGTTTCGCGAAATAAAAGCCCAAAGCGACTACTTCAAAGCCTTCGCCGAATATGACGGCTCGACGACGCGCATCTTCTCGCGATATGCTTTGGTGAAGCCATGATTACTCGCCGCCATCTTCTCGCCTCCATCGCGCCCGTCGCCCTAGCCGCCAATTTGAAGCCCCGTCTTCGGCCTGCCCTTTGCGCCTACTCCTTCCGCGAAGAGCTTAAAACCGGAAAGTTGAAATACGAAGATCTCATTCGCATCGCCGCCGAGAACGATCTGGACGGCGTTGACATGACGGTCTACTGGTTCCCCAATACCGAAAACAGCTTCCTGATTCCGCTCAAGCGCGCCGCCTATAAGGCAGGCATCGAGATCTATTCCATCTCCATCCGTAGCGAACTCACCAAGCCCGCCGGCCCTGCCCGCAATGAGCAAACGGAGAATCTGATCAAGTGGATTGACGTTGCGGCCAAGCTTGGGGCCGGTCACATCCGCGTGTTTGGCGGAGCCGTGCCGAAGGGTGCCGCTGAAGCGGACGCCGCCAACTGGGTGGCCGAAATTCTGGCCCCGGCCGCGGTGTACGCCGGCCAGCACGGCGTCATCCTTGGCCTCGAAAACCACGGCGGAGTCACTGACAAGGCCGAAAACATCATCAAGATCGTAAAGCAGGTCAACAGCCCCTGGGTCGGCATCAACCTCGATACCGCTAACTTCAAAACCCGCGTCTACGAGCAGATTGAGATGATCGCCCCCCATGCGGTCAACGTCCAGGTGAAGGCGATGATTTCCGACGAAAAAGGCCCCGCCGAATCGGACTGGAACCGTGTCGCCAAAATGCTCGTAGCCAATCACTATCGCGGCTATCTTGCCCTTGAATACGAGGAAAAGGCCGACGCTCTTACGTCGACCCCTCCTTTGTTCAAAAAACTCCGCGACGTCTGCGCCAAGTTCTCCTAGTCGACGACTCTTCCGGTAACCACGACGAAGAACGGCGTTCCCGACGAGTCCAGACTCGATTTACCGATTACTATCTTTTGCCCCTCTCGGAAGTCCACGTCCGTGGTAAGACCCATTTCAAGGTACTGGTTGCCGATAAGGATTTTCGTCCCGAATCGAAGTCGGCTCAGTTTGATGGAATGTGCCTTCTCCGATCCCTGGACAAGCACCTCATCAAAACGTAGGTTGTATTGATTCGGATTACTCCCCTGCGCCTTTCCCATCATTCCTGTTGCCTCGCCGCGCATCCCGTCTCGCGCTCGTACCTGCAGCGAATCCATCAGGCGAAGTGAAGGGTATCCAAACAACCCCTTCACTTGTTTGGCGACTCCCGCTAGATCCTCGGGCAACGCCACCGTTCCCGCTACGTCCCCCGCCACGAGCGCATAGAAAGTTAATTCCACGTTCAAAGCCGATTTCTCCGGCACATCGGCTTTCTGAATCGCATTCTCGATCGCTGTCAGTAAGTCCGGCGGTCCGCTTAGCACGAGCATCTGCGCTCGTGGATCTCGCTGCACATTCACTTTCCCATCGCCAAACGCATTGGCAATTACGCTGGCCGAATCGGCCTTAATATGTTTGAGCAGAATCACCTTGGCCGACGATTGGCCCCAAAGCGTCAAACTCATCAAGACTAAAAGTAGTAACTTCATTCCGCATCTCCTAGTAACAGAATCACAACATCCGGGTCTTCCGTGAAAATTTTCACGGTTACAGCCTTTTCTCGCTTTACCTGCTTTATCACCACCACCCGTTCCATCGCCGGAGCAGCTGGCCCCGCCGGCATCGCCACCACCAACTTCTCCTCCGCCACTGGCTGCGGCCAACGCACCCAAACCAGCAACGGCACCACCGCAGCCACCGCGCCCCACCACCAAGCCTGAGGTGGACCCCATTGGCTAGACACGAAAGTAAGTGAGTCTTAAGTGTATCGAGGGGCTGATTACCGAGACCAGGATGACACAGTTGGTCACGATTAGGTAAACTGTTTTCCACCTGAGTGGAGGATAGGGCAACGC
>JANXMS010000149.1 GCA_025354525.1 Acidobacteriota bacterium | reverse complement strand
AAGACGCACCCGTTGTTGCCTTTTTTGCCGCCAATGTCGCAGGCGGTGGGGACGCCTTGGAGCATCTCCTTTACTGTTTTGAGTTTGGCTTGTTTCTGGATCCGAGTCTCTCGCTTAGCCCTGCAAGTTGCTGATTCTTTGACGAATCCTGCCTTCTTCCGCTTTTTTTACCTTTGGCGTTAGGGGTCTTCTTGGGTTTGGTATCAACGAATCGCTCGCGAGCCTCGATGGCGGAACCGTCGCGGGCGATGTGGCCAACTAAGCGGTCGGAATGGGTCGCTCGGATGAGGGCTTCATGGGCGGCAGTAGAGAGTTGGGAGTCGGCGAATTCGGCGAAGGCGCGCGAGAAGGTGGATTCGTGGGGAAGCTGGCTGGCGTGATCCCAGCCGCACAACTGGCGTAGGCCATGGTCGGTTTTGAGGGTTTCGAGGAGTTGGCGAGTGTGGGCCAGGCCATAGACGCTTTTGGCGAGGAAGGCTCGGGCGATGCCGAGTCGGTCTTTGCTGGGGCGTCCGGGCCACTTACCCTGAGGGAGCAAAGGGCGGAGGGGGACCATGGCGCAGACGGCGATGAAGAGGGCGGCGCGGTCGCTGATGGGGCCGACGGCGGGGGTGAGGAGGGGGAAGAGCTGGTGTTGGAGGACGTTGGAGAACTGGGAGAGTTGTTCGGGGAGGGTGAGTTGCATGGAATTAAGAAGGCGTAAAGCGGCTGGTTTTGTGTCGCTTTACGGGTCTATTGTGCCATATGTAACTCGTTTAGAAGCAATAGAATAGCAGGTTTCTGGGGGAAGCTTTGGGTTTTGCAAGAGGCTCTTGTGAGGGACTTGCAAAACTCCGTGCAAAAGGCTTGACAGTCGTGGTCGGGGCGGTGGCAAAGGCCTTTCGGCTGCCGCAGCAGGAGGGTTTCTTCGGGGGGGCGGCAGGAGCCCTGGGGAAACGTTCGCAAGCTTCGATAACAGTTGGAATCCCGGGCGACGTGGCCGATGATGCGGCCTTCTTGCGTGGCACAGTGAGGGCTTCATGATCCTTCTGGCCGAGTTCGAACTGGGCGAATTCGGCGAAGGCGCGGGAGAAGCTGGATTCGTGAGGGATGCGACTTCGGCAGGAGTAGCCGAAGAGGCGGCGGAGGGGTTCGTTCGAGTGCAGTTCGGCGATGAGTTGGCGGGTGTGAGGGCAGTTAAAGATGCTCTTGGCGAGGAAGGCGTGGGTCAGAGCGAGACTTGGGGTCGCCGAAGAACCTGTCCGCCGGACCCCGACAATTCGCGACGATGAACAGCGCGACAAACGCCTTATCCCGAAGCACTTCATGCGACAAAGGCGGAGGGATGACGATGGTATCCCCTGCAGCCAAATCATTGCGTTTGCCCGCGACCACGATACCCATCGCCCCAGCCACGAAAACGTAAGTCTCTATGGTTTCAGGGTGATAGTGCCGATCTGGAGGCGAACGCTCGTCAAAAACGGCGAATTCGAAGTTCTCCGTCAGGACGATTGACCGCTTTCCACTCGCATCTATGGGCACCCATTCTTCCGTCGTGATCGCCAATTCGTTATCCCAACCGCTCGTGACAAAATTCTTCTGTCGGCCCGTAAGGCCAAGCAACCCAACCTGCGAGGCGATCGCGGCTTCGAGCGCATTTCGAGTGACAACTACACGAAAAGGTACCAATCTTGAGTGAACGGAAGGCAACTTTGCCACCGGGAACCGTTTCGGCAGTTCCGGGAGGAAAGACGGCCAGACGTGGCGTTGCGGTTGCTGTTCCGCAATGATCACGTGGAACTCTTGAATCCTTCCACAACTTCTCGATGCCTCCTCCTGCGTATTATCATTAAGGTCCTAGGCGAGGAGCCCGAACAACGAGGCCTCCGGCGATGGAGCGCGATGGCGATTCGCTATTCGCGCGGTTGTGATCCTCGAATTTAGCGGAAAGGACAATACTATATGGAGGCGCTGCCCCCGCAACTTACCCTTGATTTCGAACCCTCTTTTAGCAAGAAGTTCATGCGTGATCACGCTGGCCAGATCATCTCGGACGCGAAAACGGCTATCACGGAACTCATCGCGAATGCGTACGACGCCGGGGCGAGCGCCGTCAATATCGACTGGCCCATGGAGAGCGGTGGCCCGTTCACCATCGCGGATGACGGGACAGGAATGACCACGAGGGAGTTCACCTCGCGCTGGGGCGTGCTCTCTTATGACCGATTAGCCTCGCAGGGGAATCAGGTGGAATTCCCACCGGGAGTGCGTCGGCGTAAGCGAACGGCGTTCGGCCGCAATGGGAAAGGACGCCACGCCCCGTTCTATTTCGACGATGAGTACACGGTTGCTACCAGTAAGAGTGGCTTCCGGACGAGTGCTCGCGTCCGCCTGACCGAGGGTGGGACGAAGCCGTTCACGGTGCTTGACCTTGCTCAGGATACAGCGTCCGGTCACGGGACGATTATCTCTGCGCGGTGCAGTGCATCGACGCTCGTAATCGACGACGTTCGCGAACTCATCGGAGCCCGGTTCTTGGTTGACCCGGAATTTTCAATTTCGCTCAATGGTTGTGGTGGACCCCAAAAACTAGACACAAAAATGGTTATTGCTTAAGTGTAGGAGGGCATTGAAAATGAAGGAGAATCAATGCCTCGAACACGCAAGACTCACTCGCCGGCTTTGAAAGCTAAGGTGGCGGTGGAAGCC
>JANXMS010000058.1 GCA_025354525.1 Acidobacteriota bacterium | reverse complement strand
GGCGTCGCCTCCGATGACGGCGAGCCCTTTCTCTCCGCCAGCAGTCTCACCGTGGCCGACAACTTCGAACAGCACTCCCGCCGTCGGCGCTTGCGACTTTTCGGAGGCGACTAGCGTGATCGCCTTGGTTGCAGCCTCACTCGAGCGGCTCGGCGTCGCGGTCTCCGGCGGTGCCGGTAGTGTATTCCTCCTCCACGCTCTTCGCGGCGTCGCCTCCGATGACGGCGAGCCCTTCCTCTCCGCCAGCAGCCTCCCCGTGGCCGGCGACCTCGAAAAGCTCTCCCGCTGCCGGCTCTTGCGACTTTTCGGAGGCGGCTAGCGTGATCGCCTCGGTTGCAGCCTCGCTCGAGCGGCTCGGCGTCGCGGTCTCCGGCGGCGCTGATAGCGTCTTCCTCCTCCACGCTCTCCGCGGCGTGGCCTCCGATGACGACGAGCCCTTCCTCTCCGCCAGCAGCCTCCCCGTGGCCGACAACTTCGAACAGCACTCCCGCCGCTGGCGCTTGCGACTTTTCGGAGGCGACTAGCGTGATCGCCTCGGTTGCAGCCTCGCTCGAGCGGCTCGGCGTCGCGGTCTCCGGCGGCGCCGGTAGTGTCTTCCTCCTCCACGCTCTCCGCGGCGTCGCCTCCGATGACGGCGAGCCCTTCCTCTCCGCCAGCAGTCTCCCCGTGGCCGACAACTTCGAACAGCACTCCCGCCGTCGGCGCTTGCGACTTTTCGGAGGCGACTAGCGTGATCGCCTTGGTTGCAGCCTCGCTCGAGCGGCTCGGCGTCGCCGACGCCAAGCTCGGCGTCGCGGTCTCCGGCGGCGCTGATAGCGTCTTCCTCCTCCACGCTCTCCGCCAGGTGCATCAGGGCACGCTGGTCGTTCTCCACGTCAACCACGGTCTGCGGGGTGCCGCTTCCGACGCCGACGAATCCTTCGTCCAGAGCCTTGCCACCCCCGAGCAGTTCTGCTCCGCCAGAAGCTTCCCCGTGACCGGCAACCTCGAACAGCACTGCCGCCGCGAACGGTTGCGACTTTTCGGGGAATGGATCCGCGCCGGCGTCGTACACCACGTAGCGACGGGTCATACGGCCTCCGACCAAGCCGAGACCGTTTTGCTCCGACTCCTGCGCGGTACCGGCCCCACGGGTCTACGTGGCATCCTGCCCCGTACTCGCGAAGGCCTCGTCCGTCCTTTGCTTAAACTCGACCGCGACGTGATCCGGCTCTACCTCCGCGACCACGGCCTCCCCTGGCGCGAAGACTCCTCAAACGCCGACCCCCGCTTTCTCCGCAACCGCGTCCGCGCCTCGCTGCTCCCGCTCCTGCGCGAACTCGAGCCGTCCATCGAAGCAAACCTCGGCCGCCTCGCCGCCATTGCCGCCTCCGAGGAGGAGTACTGGACCACACAAATGCCCGCCGCGACCTCAGTCTTAGATGTAAACTCTCTGCGGGCCGCCCACCCCGCGCTCCGGCGACGCCTTCTCCGCCACGCCATCGCCTCCAGCAAGGGCAACCTCCTCCGCATTGAAAAGGCCCATCTTGACGCGGTCGAGTCGCTGCTGTTGCAGCTCGAAGGCGACGGAGGCGTCAGTCTCCCGGGCCTCGAGGTCACCCGCTCAATGGGCTGGATCCGACTGGCGAATCCAGCCGCTCCCGAATACCGATATACTGAAGACGTGGTACTGGATCTCGATGGGGGACAGTTACAGGGTCCGCTGTGCGTTCGCGTGTGGCAACCGGGTGATTGCTTCCAGCCGGAAGGTCGCGTTGAGCCGACTAGTCTAAAGAAATTATTCCAAATTGCTCGCGTGCCCTTATGGGAGAGAAAGAATTGGCCGATTATCACGGATGGAGTGAGTATTGTGTGGATGCACCGGTTTGGCGTCGATCCAAAGTTCGCGGCGACCGGAGACACAAGGAACATTTTGCGTTTTAAGGCGCAGATTTCTTTAGTCGGTGAATCAAACTCTTCATCCTCGACGTCCTGTATATAGAGGAAGCAATGACATCTAACGTAAACAAGCTGATCTTCTGGGTAGTCATCATCTGCCTTGCCGTGATCCTATACACGGTGGTAGGGCGGGGCAAGGGCAAACCCGAAGTCAATCTGGCCTTTTCGCAATTCCTGTCGGAAGTGGAAGCAGGCCGGATTAAGTCCGTCAAGATCAGCGGCACGGAAGTGAAGGGTCAGTTTGTAGACGACTCGCAAGGCCCGATGCGGACCTTGATTCCGGCGAATTACCCAGAAGTTTATAAGATCCTGCGCGAGAAGAATGTCGCGATGGAGATGCAGGAAGCGACCAACGGAAACCTGATTTCGTTGCTCGTCAACGCGGTTCCGTTCGTTCTTCTGCTTGGACTCTGGATCTTCATGATGCGGCAGATGCAGAGCGGCGGCAACAAAGCATTGAGCTTTGGGAAGAGTCGGGCGCGGCTGCATTCTTCGCAGCAGAAGAAGGTGACGTTTAAGGACGTCGCTGGCGTGGAGGAAGCCAAAGAAGAGCTTGGCGAGATCATCGAATTCCTGCGCGAACCGCAGAAGTTTCAGAAATTGGGCGGACGGATTCCGAAGGGCGTGCTGCTCGTTGGGCCTCCGGGAACGGGCAAGACTTTGTTGGCGCGCGCGATTGCGGGCGAAGCGAATGTGCCGTTCTTCTCGATCTCCGGTTCAGACTTTGTCGAGATGTTTGTCGGCGTGGGTGCGAGTCGCGTGCGAGACCTGTTTGAGCAAGGCAAGAAGAACGCCCCTTGCATTGTGTTCATCGACGAGATCGACGCCGTCGGGCGGCACCGCGGTGCCGGTTTGGGCGGCGGTCACGACGAACGCGAACAGACGCTGAACCAGCTTCTCGTGGAAATGGACGGGTTTGAGTCCAACGAAGGCGTGATTTTGGTGGCGGCGACGAATCGTCCTGACGTGCTCGACCCGGCGTTGTTGCGACCCGGCCGTTTTGATCGTCGCGTAGTGGTTGGTCGTCCCGACGTCAAGGGCCGGGAACAAATTCTGCGGGTGCACACGAAGAAGGTACCTCTGGGCGACGACGTCGACCTGATGGTGCTGGCGCGCGGGACCCCGGGATTCGCTGGCGCAGACCTAGCCAATCTAGTGAACGAAGCGGCTCTGGTTGCGGCACGGCATAACCGGAAGGTCGTGATGCAACTCGACTTCGAGTTGGCCAAAGATCGGGTGATCATGGGTGCTGAACGGAAGTCCATGATGCTGTCCGATGAAGAGAAGATGAACACGGCGTACCACGAGGCGGGACACGCTTTGCTGGCTGTGTTGATCCCGGACGCGGACCCTTTGCACAAGGTGACAATTATCCCTCGCGGGATGGCGTTGGGCTTGACGATGCAGTTGCCGGTGGACGACAAGCACTCTTACAACAAGGTCTATCTTGAAGCGCAGTTGGCCATCTTGATGGGCGGTCGGATTGCGGAAGAGATCTTCATGAAGCAGATGACGACGGGCGCGGGTAACGATATCGAGCGTGCGACGGACATGGCTCGGAAGATGGTCTGCGAGTGGGGTATGAGCGAACTCGGACCGATGAGCTACGGCAAGAAGGAAGAGCAGATCTTCCTGGGCCGGGAGATCTCCCAGCACCGGGACTATTCGGAATCGACGGCGATCGCGATTGACGCGCAGGTGCGGAAGCTGGTTGACAATGGCTACGCTCGGGCGCGGAAGTACATTGAGGCCAACCAAGACGCGATGGTTCGGATCGCGGAAGCTCTCCTCGAGCGCGAGGTATTGGACGGCGGCGAAGTGAGTCAGTTGATCCGGGGCGAGTCGCTCTCGGCTTTCCGGAGCAGCCCGAAGCCGACCAAAAGCGATGATGACAAGGTAGCCCCGCCGAGCAGTTTGGGTGGACTACGCATTCCGCCGTTGGCTGACGGCCCGTCGCCGGCGTAATGGGTAAGCCGTATCGGCTGTACCTGTTTGACGTTGACGGCACATTAACGGACTCTGCGGAGGATATCTGTGGCGCGGTCGAGGTAGTGCTCGACCGCCACGGGTATCCTCCGCAGCCGTTTGAGCGGTTGCGCAGCTACATTGGTCGGCACCTGACGGACCTGTTCATTGACATGATTCCCGGGATCACGGATCCGGAGGTGGAGCGGCTGATTGGGGATTACCGGGAAGTTTATTGGGCGCGGGAGCACAACGCGACGCGGCTGTTTCCGGGCGTAGCGGAGGCGCTGGGGGAGTTAGGTGGGTTGAAAACGACGGCGACGACGAAGGGGACGCCGACGACGCGGGTGGTGCTCGAGAAGTTCGGGTTGCTGCGCCATTTTGACCATGTGCAGGGGACGGATGGATTTCCGGCCAAGCCGTCGCCGGAGGTGATTCAGCGGTCGCTTGACCTGTTCGGGGTAGATCCGCGGGAAGCCCTAATGGTGGGTGATGCGCCGGCGGACATCGCAGCGGCCAGGGCGGCTGGGGTGACAGTTTGCGCGGTCAACTATGGTTACGGCAACCGCTCGGAGATGGAGCCAGATTTCTGGCTTGACGACCTTCGCGAGTTACTTGGGTAGTCGTGGCGGCGACCGACGGGATTGGGTACTACTCGGACGGACATTGGGCTCAGCGGTGGATGGGCGGGGTAACGATTCGAGCGTTAAGTTAGTGGTAGATTGTGACGACGGCCGGCACGGGTTAGGGGATCAGTCTGATGCGTCGGCCGAAATTCCGACGGCTGGGGCGGCGGGCGTGATGGATTGCGCGGTAAGCTATTGCTACGGCCACCGCGCGGAGATGGGGCCGCATTTCTGGATGGACGACCTATGCGAGTTATTGGGCTAGTTTTGGCGCTGGCGGGCGGGATGACGGCCGCTCCGGACTTGATTTTGCACCACGGGCGGATCGTGACCGCCGACGCGAAGTTCAGCGTTGTCGAGGCGATGGCCGTCGAGAAGGGACGGATTGTGGCCACAGGCACCAGCGCGGCGATGCTGGCGCGGAAAGGGCCCTCTACGAAGTTGGTGGACTTGGCCGGAAAGATGGTGCTGCCGGGGCTGATTGATGCGCACGTACACGCTTTGAGCGCGGGGCTGAGCGAATTTGACGAGAAGCTGCCGCCGCTGAATAGCATCGGGGAGATCCAAGCGTTCATCCGGGAGAAGGCCAAGACGACGCCGAAGGGCGAATGGATCGTGGTGCCGCGAACGCTGCCGCCGCGGCTGGCCGAGCAACGGTTCCCGACGAAGCAGGACCTGGACGTGGCGACGGAGCATCCCGTGGCGTTCGACGGCTCCTACGTTTGGGGTGCGAATACGATGGCGCTGCAGAAGAGCGGGATCACGGCGGCGACGCCGAACCCGCCGGGCGGCGAGGTGGTGAAAGGCGCGGACGGGCAGCCGAACGGGATTCTACGGAACGCGGCAGGGCTATTGAAGGGCGTACCGCAGGGGGCGAGCTATACCGAAGCCCAGAAGCTGGCGGCGCTGGAGACGATGCTGAAGCTTTATGCCGCGGCGGGGTTGACGTCGGTGGGGGATCGGGCGGCGGTGCTGGAGGACTACGACCTGTACGCGAAGTTGAAGGCTCAGGGGAAGCTGCCGGTGAGGGCGGTGATCACTTGGCGGATCAACGCAATGCGGCCCGCCGAGGACGTGGTGGCCGAGATTGAGAAGAATAGTTGGAAGACGGGGCAGGGGGATGAGTGGCTGAAGTTTGGGTCGTTCAAGGTGACGCTGGACGGGGGGCAGAGCGTGGGGACGGCGTACCAGCGGATGCCTTACGGGGCGTACGGGCGGCAGCTTTATGGGCAGACGAATCCGGATGCGCGGGGGACGTTGTTTGTGGACGGGCCGAAGCTGACGCAGATCATGCGGGCGGCGCGGAACAAGGGTTGGCAGTTGACGAGCCACGCGCAGGGCGGGGCGGCGATTGACGTGCTTCTCGACACGTTCGCAGCGCTGGACAAGGAACGACCGATAGGGCCGAGCCGGTCGCACGTGATGCATGGGAGCTTCATGAGCGAGGAGGCGGTCGGGCGGATGAAGAAGATGGGGATTCTGGCGGACGTGCAGGCGGGTTGGCTCCATTTTGACGTGCCGGCGCTGGAGCAGGTTTTTGGGTACCGGAACATGCGGTACTTCTTCCCGCTGCAGACGTACCTGAAGAGCGGGATCGTGATTGCGGGGGGGAGCGACCACATGATTGGCCACGACAAGAACCGGGCGGTGAACCCGTTCAACCCGTTCTTCAACATGTGGATGGCGATTACGCGGCTGACGCGGGCGGGGAAGGAGATCTATCCGGAGGAGAAGATCAGCCGGGAGCAGGCGCTGCGGATGTACACGAACGGGCCGGCGTACCTGCATTTTGCGGAGGGTGAGCAAGGGTCAATTGAGCCAGGGAAGTGGGCTGATTTTGTGGTGATTGACCGGGACTATCTCACGTGTCCGGAGGCGGAGATCCGGCGGATTGAGCCGCTGATGACGGTGGTGGGCGGCAGGACGGTTTACGAGCGGTAGTAGGGTGCGGGGAACGATGGCTGGTTTCGTGCACACCTTCGCGGCCAAGGGGGCTCGATGCCTCCCTTGGCCGCCCCTGAGTTGGGTATGCGGCGGGAGCCCGTCACCGCGACTTATCCGGACGGTCACAGAATTCTTTCGTAGAGGCTGAGCAGGGTTGATCGAGGCGGGGAAGGGGGCCGATTTCGTGGTGATTGACCGGGACTACTTGACGTGTCCGGAGGCGGAGATCCGGCGGATTGAGCCGCTGATGACGGTGGTGGGCGGCACGACGGTCTACGAGCGGTAGTAGGGCGCGGGGAACGATGGCTGGTCCGGTGGTGACTTCCTATGGTTGGCTTGAGGCGGAGCGGAAGCGGAGGATGAAAAGGGGTCGCGCCCCCTGCGTTGGGTGTGCGGCGGGAGCCCGTTGCCGCGACCTATCCAGGCGGTCACCTTATCCTTTTGGGGAGGGTGAGCCGGGGTCGATCAAGGTAGGAGCGTGGGCCGATCTTGTGGTGACTGAGCGGGACTACCTTGCGTGTCCGGAGGCGGAGATCCGGAGGATTGAGTCGCTGCTCAGGACTCGGGCTACGAGTGCCTATCGGCGGCCGGGCTCGGGGTAGAAGTCGGGCTTCTTATCGTTGAAGGCGAGCCAGACGGCGAGGGCCAAGGCGAAGACGAGGTCGTCGTGCTCTGGCTGTTGGCCATCGGAGCGGAAGGCGATGAGTTCGCGTTCGAGTTCGGCAAGGCCGGGCGTCGCACTGGGCAGGCTGACTCGGTCGGTACCGAAGGCGGTCCGCAACCGGGTGAGCAGGTCTGGCCGAGGCAATCCTTTGTAGTTTCCGGCCAGGAGGGTGGTTTGATGCCCGCTTGTGATCGCGACCGGGGTAAGTGGGTACTGATTGAGGGTACGATCCCGCCGGAGTACCTCAATCAGGGTGCTTTCCCCGGTGGCATCTATGATGAAGTTGACCCGCTTGTATGGGCCGGGCAGCGAGGCAAGCAACGCCCGGAGACGGCTGGGTAAGTCGAGGTGATCCGAGCCGAGCGGCAGCGACTCGGCGGACCGCAGGAGTAAGTTGGCCTGAGTAAGGTAGCCGTAAGTTACCGGATCGCGTTGGGTGGCTTTCGACAGGGTGAACTCCAGGGCGACGATGGCGGTATGGTCCTGCCGCTTGCCGACGTCGATGCCGATGAATAGCTCATTGAACCCGAAGCAGTGACTGGGCAAGGGCTGGTACGGCTGCTTCGCGCGGGCGATGACGGCGCGGTCCAGAAACTGGAGGGCGGCGGAGACGAAGGCGCATTCGTATTCCTGGGCGAAGATGTTTTCGCCGTGGAGCGCCCGCTCGGCGGCCAGGAAATCCGCCGTAATTCGCGGGCATTCGGCCGCGGGGGAACGGAGCACGGCCCAGCCATTGGCCGCGGTGTTGCAGAGTTCGTAGAAGACATTGGTCTGGCCGTTCGGTGTCGAGAGGGCCCATAAGCTGCCATTGGAGACGGCTAACATGGGCGAGACGGCCGGATAGATGCGGTCATCGACAAAGGCGGCTTCGTCAATGATGACGGCCTTGACGGCGGCGAAGCCACGGACGTTGTCGGGCACCCCGGGAAGGGCCACGAATCGGGAGCCATTCGGGAGCACGACGGAGTTATCATGATCCGGGTCTGACTTAGTGAGTAAGCCGAGTAACTGGCAGAAGGTTCGGATCCGATGGAGTAAGTTAGCGGACTGGCGGGCGACCGGCCCGAAGAGCAGATACAGGCTGCCCGGGTAAGTCAAGGCGGCATGAAGCGCCTTGGCGGCGGCGGCCTGCGTTTTGCCGGACTGGCGGGAGGTACACAAGGCGATGCGGCTATGAGCCAGATCGAGAAATTCGGCTTGCCGGGGGTCTGGGGTGAAGCCCAAATGAGCGGCGGCCCAGGCGGAAGCCGGCGGCATGGGCGCGAGGTCGGGACACGCTTCGGGTGTACCGATCAGGGCCGTCGGCCGAACTGGCGGGCCCGAGAGTCGAAATTTTCGCCTTTTTCCGAAAGTGGTCATTGTCTATCCGGGTCTATCCGGCCGCGAACGTCATTGGTTTGGTTTGTGACTTGCACTGCGACACGAACGGGGCCGAAATTTCGCCTTCCGGGGTAACCGCGACGGAGCCAACTTGGCTTTGGTCGTCGACCGGCATGGCACTTGGCTCAATCAAATCAGCAGGTTGCAGGTTTACAGATTCTTCGCTCATTTGTTCGAGCGGCGCAGGGGCCTGGGACGGCCCGATGATCCGCGCATTCTGGGTGAGCGGTGTTTTTGGCCTGGGATCCAGTTTCCGGAGCATCGCGTACTCTCTATAGCTGGCGTTCAGGGAGCGCTGCAGGGCTGCTTCCTCGCGCCGGAACTCTTTGAGCAGCTTGCTCTCAGCGGCAATTTGGAAACCGTTCAGGCTATCGAGGTCGATCAGTCGGTTTTCGGCGACGCCGGGGTGAGCCAACTGGCCGGCCTTGATCATGCACTCTTCATTGAAGGTGCGTTCATTGAGGGTCAAGCGCATGATGCGCCACTGGGTATCGGCAAGTTTTTGGCAGACGCCGATTTCGACCTGATCGCGGGGCTGTAATTTGTCGGTGAAGTCGGCGACGTTGGCCTTGTAAGCCTCGGGTCCTTCCCAGGGGAGCAGGACGAGACTCTCGATGGCTGACATATCGATTACACTGGCCCGGGCCCCGGTGCGGAGACCGTTGAGCCGGACCTTCATTTTCCCGGGTTCTGTTTTAGGGCCGGTGCTTTTTTGGGCATTTTGGCGATTGATTTCGGCGCGACGGGCCTTTTTCTGTTCGTCTGTCAGTTCTTCGGACATGGTGAAAACTCCTTGTAGAACGCAAAACGCCCTGTCTGTGAGCCAGATCAGGGCGTGGTTGCGATTTCTAATTTTATTATAGCGTACGGGTTCCTAATTTCTGGTCGCAATAAGCAGGGTAAAGTGATGTTAAGTGCTTTGTAATGTTGAGTGAAAATTTATTTCGATTGCTTGTGAACGACTTTTGTGGAAGCGTTTTAAATTAGAGTTTAAGATGTTTTGCCGAGGTTTGCGCGGCCCTTAGGGACCGCTTTTGTTGTGTATGGTAGCGCTAGGGTAGCGGAAATGGGGGTAAATCGGGGTCCGAGAGCTGTTCCAAACACGCCGAAAAAATCTAGTGCGTCAAGATCGGCGTTTTGGGTGTCACGCGGTCTCGCGGGGTGCACCTTGACCGAATTGGCATTCAGTGAAACAATAGCTTTCAGCAAGCGCTGAAAATGGCATCCACACTGAAAGAATCCGGGCTGGTCCGAACGGCGATGGAGAGCCTCACAGAGGTTCTGCGCGACGTGCCCTTTCTCGCCCAGTCCTCCCTGCGGCCTGAGCGCTTACCGAGGGAGCTAGGGGCCGACTTCCTTGTCTCCGTCCAAATGCCCGCACCCATAAGGTCAAAGGCGCTTCATCGACGCCTGGTTTGCGATGTGAAGTGGAGCGGCCAACCAAGAATTGCGAGGGCGGCTTGTTTGAGTCTGGCTGAATTTGCGAGACGAGACCAGCGCGCCTATCCGGTCTTTATCGCGCCCTACATCTCGCCGGCCGCCGCCGAGGTCTGCGCGGAGTTCAAGGCTGGCTACCTCGACTTCGCGGGGAACTGCCGCCTCGCCTTCGATTCGGTATTCATTCAGAAACAGGGGTTCCCCAACCCGACCGCCGCCACTCGGGACTTGCGATCACTCTATTCGCCGAAAGCAGAACGGGTTCTGCGCGTGCTTCTCGCGACTGGTCCGCGAATGTGGAGGACACAGGCATTGGCCGACGCGGCCCAAGTGAGTTTGGGACAAGTGGCCAGCGTGAAGAAGTTGCTGGCGGATCGCGAGTGGATCGAATCCGGCCCGACGGGTTTTGGGCTATCGGGCTATGTCCTTGGTTCTCCTGACGGTAACGGCAACGGCCATGGGTATGGCTTCGGTTCGGGTTCTGAAGGTGGAGGTGGAGATGGTAGTGGGTTTGGTGACGGAACCTGTGGGCCGATCCAAGTCGCAGTTCTACCTTTGCTCGCGGAATGGGCACGGGCCTATCGGCCTGAACGCAGTTCGAGTTCCGAGTACTATTCGATCAAGCCTATTCCGGAGGTTGAGGCGGAGCTCTCCGAGTTTTCGAGATCCCAAAGGAAACGAATCGCCTTCACGGCTTTTTCTGGAGCCGCTCGCCTAGCTCCTGCCGTGCGCTATCAGCGCGCTACCGCCTACGTTTCCGACGAGCTTGACGCAATCGCTGCAAGGTTGGCGCTGAAGCGGGTCAGTTCCGGCGCGAACGTAACGCTGATCGAACCCTATGACGACGGCGTGTTCTTTGGGACTCGCGAACTGGCTGGTACGCCGGTCGTTTCGCCGATTCAGATTTACTTGGACTTAATGCGGATCAAGGGTCGCGGCGAAGAAGCGGCGACGGCGATTCTTGAGGAGGTCATTAAGCCGCTATGGCGGTAACATTTCGTGACTACTCTGGCGATCTCGTCGAGGCCGCCCACTCGGTGCTGCTCGAACTGGTTCGCTTGTTGGGCGAGTATCGCGACGACCTCGTGGTTGTCGGAGGTTGGGTGCCTCAGCTCATCCTGCCTGCTGAGCCGTTGAAACACGTTGGCAGCATCGACGTCGATCTGGCGTTTAACCACCGCAACCTCCAAGATGCCGGGTACGCGACGATTCAGAAGCTTCTGCTCGGGCGCGGCTACGAACAAGATCACCGGCAGCCTTTCATCTTTCATCGAACCGTCAGTGTCGGCGGCAATCCGATCAAGGTTCAAGTCGATTTCCTGGCTGGCGAATACGCGGGGACCGCCAAAGCCCACCGGACTCAACGAGTGCAGGAGGGCCGTGCTGGCAAGGCTCGTGGCTGTGATCTTGCGTTCGACTTGTTCGTCGAAACGGAAATCCGCGGCGAACTGACCGGCGGCGGCGCGGATCAGGCGATCGGATCGCTGAAGCCTACTTGGCTCTCATCATGGACTCGGCGAACTGCCCGGCGGCGGCGCGGATCAGGCGATGGTGCGTGTCTCGTCGGTTATCGCTTTCCTGGTGATGAAGGGAATGGCGCTGCATGACCGGCTGAAAGAAAAGGACGCCTGGGACATCTACTTCACCCTGACCAACTATCCGGGCGGGCTGGATGCTCTGGCTGCGGAGATTCGACCGCACATCGACCATGGCCTGGTTCAAGAGGGCCTAGGGAAAATCGCAGACAAGTTTGCGACCGTGACCCACGTCGGGCCGAAGTTCGTCGCTGATTTTGAGGAC
This sequence comes from Acidobacteriota bacterium, assembly GCA_025354525.1. Lineage (GTDB taxonomy): Bacteria > Acidobacteriota > Terriglobia > Bryobacterales > Bryobacteraceae. Next base: position 6,355 of record JANXMS010000058.1, on the reverse strand, counting down.
GTTCATGAACCCGAGGAGCGTGCGGCACTCCTGCGTGACGCCTTCGAAAAGATGGATTACCTTCTACGCGCCCTGAAGATCAGGTGAGTTCGCGGTCGTAATTGATTAGCGGCCTCCATCTCAATAGAATTAATGGTTGCTGTAGCGCCCTGCGAGCCGTTAGCATGATTTCGGGGGGCCCTCCGCAGCCCAAATTCCCAAAACTCTAGGAAATTGGCCCAAGTCTGGAGGCGAAAGTTCCCGAAACCCGCTTATCAAGTACTCGCGGTCAACCACAGAAGTAGTTAGTTTGTGATAGCATCCTGTATTGTGCAAGTAAGAGAGAATCAACGTTTGCGGTCATGGAAGGAGATTGCTAACTTTCTTGGTTGCGATCCTCGAACGGCCCAGCGACACGAGCACGACCGTGGTTTACCCATTCACCGGGTACCCGGAGGCCGGTCAGCTACGGTTTTCGCGTTCACGGATGAGTTAGAAGCTTGGCTCGTGAGTAGAGATTTGGTTGCCTCGGAGGCCATAGTGCCCGACCAGACTCCGGTTCAATCTACATGGCCGTTGAGGCGCATGATCGGGATACTCCTCCTTAGCTTTGTGGGTGGCCTTGCTCTGTTTTTTGCCTTTCTGCCTTGGGAGATTTCGCTATCGCCCAACCCAATTCGGCTAGTTAGTACGACTTCCGGCACTACACTTCCTCCGCTGATGACAGATGGGGTGAACGTCTACTACCAGCAATCGAAAGCAGGTAAGTTCAGCATGAGTCTTCTTCCGCTCGGGGGTGGTGCGTCGAGGCGACTAGCTCTAGAACTAGGGAGTCCTGATCCCGGGGTAGTCGCTCCGAATGGAGGTTCAATGTTGTTGCGGGACCTTCAGGGAAATAAAGATGGGGATGAACCGTTGTATCTCCAGCCGCTCCCCTCCGGCACACCGACGCGACTCGGCTCGATTCGTGCGTACGATTCCGCTTGGATGCCAGGCGGTCGCCACATTATTTATAGCAGTGGGCGGACGGTGTATCAGTCGCTTCGGGATGGTACAGCCGTCCGTAAGCTTTTTGACGTCCCTGGTCGCGGCTACTGGTTTCGCTGGTCTCCCGACGGTCGGACGCTTCGCTTTACTGTGTACGACTCAACGATGGGGGCTTACTCCATCTGGCAAGCGTCGTCGGGCGATCTGCAGCCCGCTCCGGTGTCCTTTGGGCTGGGTGATCGCGTTCCCCAGTGCTGTGGGACGTGGGCACCAGACGGATCTCGGTACTATTTCCAGGCACAAGTCGATGACTACTTTCACGTATTTGCTTTCAATGAGAAACGCCCCGCGTTTCCCGGTCCCGCTGTCCAACTCACGAGTGGTCCTTCGAACTACCGTTCGCCGGTCCCGCTACCCGCCGGGGACCGACTTTTGGTTTTGAACCAGACACAGAAGGCGGAGGTAACGCGCTTTGATGCGAAGTCCAGACGATGGCTCCCGCTTTTTGAGGGGATACCCGCTGCAACGGTCGCGTTTTCGCCGGATGGCAAGACAGTTGCTTTTACGCGCCTCCCCGATCATTCGCTTTGGAGATGCTCATTCCCTGCATGTTCGGACCCGATCGCGCTAATACCCGGGCCGTCGAGGGTGACTATGCCCCGGTGGTCTCCCGACGGTACGCAGATTTCGTGCATGGTTAAGACTGGCACTGGCAAGTGGCGTGCTGGAACGATTGCTGCTTCAGGCACCGCTGGCTTTATAGCTATCCCCGATGCGCTTGCCGAAGCCGACCCGGTCTGGTCTCCAACGGGCGACCGGATTGCTTTTGGTGCTACTCCGAATCCCGACACCGGGGGGGAGGCGTCGATCCACGTTTTACATCGGAACGCGAATCGCGTTGAGGTGCTTCCCGGTTCCCAAGGTCTGCACTCGCCGGCGTGGTCGCCAGATGGACGTTTCTTGGCTGCGGTTCGCGCGGATACTCGTGAAGTAACCCTGTTGGATTTTGGCGAGAAGAGATGGACCCGGCCCCTTCGGTCGTCTCGTGCCGGGTATTTGAGTTGGTCGTCTTCTGGAGATCGGTTGTTCTTTCTCGCTGGTACATCAATCAGGGAACAAGTGGTGAATGCGTTTTATCCGGATACCGGCGAGGTAAAAACCGTCGCTGAGTTTTCTGGCATTCAGCGGCCCGTTTTTTCGTTTGGTGATTGGATCGGGATCGATCCGGAGGGTGCGCCCCTCGCTCTGCGAGACCTAAGCAGCGAAGAGATTCTCTCTTGGCCGCTGAGTCGCAAGTAGGGCGTTTTTTGTGGGATGGGGGGGGCGGCCGGTCTATGGGCTTCTGACTTGCCAAGAAAGTGCTCGTGCGGACTGGATGCGGTCGTCCTCGACTTTTCTGGACGCGCCACGGCATCGTCTGGTCCCTGAATTAGGAATCGTCGGTTGGGCCGCGAAAATTCGGGCATTTTCCTTGATTTGAGGTACGACAAACCACGACAACCGGTTTGCAAGTCGCGGTTTTTTCGATGTCGTTCCTTGTCGCTTGAGGCGTTGGCGGTTTTGATTTAGGGTCGTGTAGTACACAAGTCTTCGTGGAGAGTTATTTCTTGACGCAATCCCGGGAAAGGAAAGAGCGAAGGGAAGCTCAGGCGTTGAGACTTCGAATCAAGCTAGCAAAACGTCGGGGTCACTTTGGTTACGTCGCGTCGGTGATCGATGTTGGCTGAACTTCGGCGGCAGTCACTTATTTCCGTTCACTTAACAAAGGAAGCTTTATCATGATGTGCAAATCATTTTTTATTCATTTTGCATCGGCCATACTATTCAGTGTTCAAGCCCAAGGCCCGGCGATGACTTTTGCCGAAATAGAAATGCTGCTTTCGGTCCAGATGACTGACGAAGTGATCCTTGCGAAAGCGAAACGTTCCGGCAAACCGGTAGAACTCGCCACCGAGGAGATGATTAAGCTGAAAAAGGCGGGTGCCTCGGACGGATTGATCCGGCAACTCCTGACCGTCGGGACGGCGTCCGGTTCGCCCCAACCGGCGGCAGCGGGCCAAACAGTTGCGACCAACCAGCGCGAAATTGGGGTTTACCTCAAGCGCGGCGAGGAGTGGGTGGAATTGCTCACGGAGGTCGTCAATTTCAAGTCCGGCGGTGCCATCAAAAACCTGGCCTCGGCGGGAGTTGTAAAGAAGGACCTAAATGGTCTGGTGGTTGGCCAGCACAGTCGGAATTCTGCCAAAACCCCTCTAGAGTTTCTGATTGTTGCGCCGGAGGGCGTAGGTGCCACGGAGTACCAACTGCTGCGGCTGCGGGAGAACAAGGAAAATCGAGAGTTCCGCTCCGTGACCGGTGGAGTTATGAATGCTCAGAGTGGTGCGATGCGTGACATGGTGCCGTTTGAAGGTACCCGCATAGCGCCGCGCCAGTTTCAAGTTCTGCTTCCCGCGAACCTCGGTGCCGGGGAGTACGGGTTTCTGCCGGCTGGCGGCGCGAGCGGGGGCGGCGTGGTTGGGATGCCCACTGGTGCGCAGGGGAAGATGTTCACGTTTCGGCTCGTTGAATAAATCTGAGAAGGAATTCGCAAACCGTCCTGGAATTGATAGAATTTTCGTTCCGCCCCTGTACTTCATGGTTCGCGGCCCTTAGTCCCTATTTCTGCGGCAACCGAGCCGCAACCCTGTCGTCTTCGTTGGCTTCGGTATTGTCACTTTCCACGTTCCAAAGCCCGCCGCAACCTTTGATGTAAGCGGAATCGTTCGCCTCAAAACAATGCAAAACGCAATTCAGAAACGATCAAAATGAATCGAACGAGCTCAAGTCAGCGAAAAATACAGTTGGTCGATGCCACTCTGCTTGTGTTGCTTATGCTGCCACAGGCGTCATTGGCCCAAGGGTTGCCGAGTCCTCGTGTCCCGCCCGCTCTCTTCCAGGAGCACGGTACGACCCCGATGGTATTCGAACGGAACCAAGGTCAAAGTCGGCCCGAGGTAAAGTTCATTACTCGAAACAGTGACTATGAAGTTCTGTTCAAGGACGCAGGGGCCGTCATCGTGGTGCCTACCGGCATTGAGTTGGGCCTGCGCTTCTTGGGTGGGACAGAAAGCCGAACCGTCGAAGGACGATCGCCGCAGAAGGCAACTGTTAGCTATTTCCGCGGTAAAGATCCGTCGCAATGGGCGCGCGGCATTCCAACGGTCGGCGAGCTTTTTTACGGACAGGTATTTCCAGGTGTGGATCTTCGATTTTCAGCCGAGACCGGACGCCTGGAGCTTAGATTTGAAGTTGCTCGCGTCGCTGACTTGAACGCGCTTCTTCTTTCCTTTGACGGGGCCCTAGGTCTGCGCACGAACGGGGCGGGCAATCTGAGTGTCAATGTTGGCCGCGGCGGACTTGAGCTGTTGGGTAAACCAACCGCACATCAGGAAATCGCAGGTGTTCGTCGTGAGATCGATGCGAGTTATTTGACAAACGGCGACCAGGTTGGATTCGACGTCAGAAAGGCCGCTGGCGACTGGCCCATCGTCCTTACGGTGCCATTTGTAAGCCAGCCAACAGGTGGTGACCGCGGGCCGGTTTTTGCGATGGAACCGAGCGGACGGCTGCACCGGGCAGGTGCAGTGTATTTGTCCGCCGATCCCAATCCGCCTTTAACAGGCAAAGCCGGGGAATTCTTTGCTGCATTTGTGGCCTCATTTGCGGCCGACTCGGCGGAATTGGAGTCAATCTCCTATTGGGGGGGTGCGGGCAATGTGAAAGTGAACGCAATTGCCACTGACACCATGGGATCTATTTATGTGACTGGAATTACGGACGCGGCCGATTTCCCGATAACTCAGAATGGATTTCAACAATCGCTTACGGGCGGTACTAACTCTTTTGTGACAAAGGTCGCGCGGGACGGCGCCGAGATCCTGTACTCCACTTATCTAGGTGGCACATCGAATGATCTTGCCAATGGTCTGGTGGTCAACACTGCCGGAGAAGCCTACGTGGCAGGATGCACTCTTTCTACGGACTTTCCCACCTCGGCTGGAGCCTTCCAGCGGGCCAGCGGAAAAAGTGATGGATTCGCCGGCCGCTTATCGGCCGATGGAAGCCGTGTTCTGTATGCTACGTACATCGGCGGACGAGGTGAGGATTGTGCGAATGCCATCGCGTTAGACTCAGCGGGTTTCGCTTACATTGCAGGTACGACGTCCTCCAATGACTTTCCGACGGCCGCGGGAGATGTGCAGTCGTTGATGAAAGGCGAATCGGACGCATTTGTGGTGAAACTAAACCCGGCAGGCACCGCCATCGCTCATAGTGCGCTCATTGGAGGGACGCAGGGAGATCACGCTTCCGCAATTACGATAGATGAGAGCGGATCCGTACAGGTGATTGGCTGGACTCGCTCGCCGGACTTCCCTAGTGAATCGAGTGTAGGGCGAAAGCCGGAGATTGGCTTGGATGGCCGTTCCTTCCTTGCTCGACTCGACCGCGCCTCATTGGCAGTTTCTCGCGTCACTGATCTGGGAGCGAATTCTGAGGAATTCCAGGCTGTGTTTGTAAAGAACAAACAACTTTCTGTGTTGATGCGGAGCGGTCACTCCGCAACGGAGAGAATACGCGGTCGGTTACGGAGCCGGGCCCTGTTTCGTGTACCCACCTCGTCGAATGAGGATCGTCAGTTTTTGACGTCTCTGGCGGAAACCAAGTCACTGGAGACGGTGACCGTTCAACGCGATACAGCCGCCGCGTGCCTTCCTTTTCCTGTTAACTTCTTCCCAAGTGCTGTCGATTGCGATACTCGGCTAATACCAGAAGATGGAAGCCCGCTGGGCGGGCGAACTCCGATACTTTTAATTCACGGTATATGCTTTGCTGCCTGTAACGACGACGTTTTAACTGGATCACCCGAGTCAGATCTGGACAAGTATTTCCTTTCGTTGCGCGATCACTTTAAAAAGGTCCCACTTTCTGCACTCCCACTTTCTGCACAATTTAAAATTTACAGATTTCAGTACCGATCAAACCGCCACACACTTGACCAACTAGCCAACTCGCTAAGAAAATGGATCGACTATCAAATGACCTTGGAGCCGACTCTTGATACCCGACTGTATGAGGTGGACCCCATTGGCTAGACACGAAAGTAAGTGAGTCTTAAGTGTATCGAGGGGCTGATTACCGAGACCAGGATGACACAGTTGGTCACGATTAGGTAAACTGTTTTCCACCTGAGTGGAGGATAGGGCAACGCGGGGAAGCGACCCGAGCACCACCTCAGTGCCGGGATGAGGCGGGGACCCGGTTTCCGGGTTTCCGCCGCCCTGAACATCCTGGCCCCAAAGCGCTAAATCCCGGGGGCCGGGGGGCAGGCCCCCCCCTCAACTCCGAGCGC
>JANXMS010000054.1 GCA_025354525.1 Acidobacteriota bacterium | reverse complement strand
CTTTCTGCTCCTGGCCTTGATCGTTGAGCGGCTCTATCGCATCCGCTATCTGCATCGCGGCTCCCATCCTATCATTACCGCGATGCAACTCAAGGACACGCTATGGCTGTCACTCCGGCTTGCTGGTGCCGACAGCAGTTGAGAAGAGTCCGGCCCAAGCGGCCACTTTGATCTTTGAAATCCTCCTCCGTATCCACTGCCCAACTCTCGCAGAACCTCCGTCCCCGTTATTGCCCCCAAGTACTTGATTAGCGGGTTTCGGGATCATTCGCCTCCCGATTTGGGCCAGTTTCCTAACGTTTGGGGGGGTGTGCCGCAGAGAGCCCCTCACAATCATGCCACAGGCGTCGCGCGACGATACGGAAACGATTGATTCTATTGAACCGGAGGTCGCTAATCAATTACGCCCCCAACCCAACCCCAGCACGACGACTAAACTCTGTCCAGTAGGCGCCGACGTCTCAAACGCCGAGTTTCCGAAACCGCTGCCAACAAGCGAAAAGCCTTGACGGATGCCGATCACTAATTCACACTGAGAAAGCCCTGCGTTGCTTGCCTCCGAACTGATCGACATCAGATCGGATTGACTGATCGGCATCATCGGAATGCGCACGATTTAGCATTTCCGAAGTTTACAGGAAACTGGTCCGCCACCGTGAGGTTTGCAGCCGGTAAAGAAAGAGCCACCGCCACACCTGGGAGGAATGCGCTGGCCCTCTTCGTAATACGCACAGACTCACATTCTATTTTGTTTTTCACGATAAGGCGCCCTTTTCAGTTTGCTCTTTGCTCTTTGTTTAAGCATCGGATAAGCACCCGGATTGCAGGGAACACGTTCCCGGCATTAAATGCCTACCGCCGACTTCTGGGGCGCGGATCTAATGCGCTGGGCCGGATCCGCCGAGATACCGGGTCCGAACAGGTAAAAATGCCGACGACAACTGCAGCAGCGGTGCCGCGCCAGCAACAGAATGGTCATCAGCCAGCCTTGACGGTGGGAAAGCCGCCCCTTATGTCCTCCACAATGGGGGCAGCTTACCTGTCTACGCACCTACCTTACGCCCCGTTTCTGTGATCGCCGCACGAAAAAGGTTACGAGGAAGCCTAGGCTAAGCATCGCTGCTGTCCCGGGCTCGGGAATGCCTGTGTCCGTGCCGCCCGCTTCCACGTTGGCAGGGGCGAAGCCGCCAGCAAAGCCAGAGCTGGCAAAATCGGTGCGTCCGCTGCCGAAGTCGCCGCCGCTAGCGCAATTGCCGGAGACAATATTCTGATCCAGCGTCACGGCACCATTAATCGCCAATCCTCTACCGCACAGAATGTTCGTGCCGGTGTCCATGGTGATGCTCGTGAGCGCGAGAATGTTTCCCGCAAACGAAGTGCCTGTGCCAAGAGTCGCCGAACTGCCGACCTGCCAGTAGACGCCGTTATTTGCGCCGCCATTGATCACTTGAACAGATGAGTTGCTCGCGGTTGTGAGTGTACTCCCAATCAGGAAAACGAAGAGCGCATTCGGGTCGCCCATGGCGTTGAGAGTAAGTCCTCCCGTTAACTGTGCTGAGGAGCTGTAGCGGTAGACGCCAGGCGTGAGCGAAAGTAGACCCGCCGAACCAAGAACCTGACCGGTGAGGTCGCTAGTGGGAGTCAACGCTGATATAGTGTTGTACGCAGTGGTGAGATCGGTCCGAGCCTGCTCCGAGACTGCATTCGCCAACTGCACCGTTCCGTTGATGGTAAAGCCTGCCGTGTTCGTGAACGCAGTCCCTGGGGACACACCCAAATTCCCGTTGATGGTGGTGGGTCCGGTACTGGTCACTGTCGTGGCACCCAGGACCGCGAAGTTCTGCGCCGAACCCAGTATGGGCGCGGCCAACGCGACGGAGGGTCCATAACAAAGGGCCACCGCCGTAACCAAGAGGTACGCGCCGAGCCGCTTCGTGAGATTCATAGACTCACATTGCACTTCAATCCGATTGTCTTTCATGTTAAAGCTCCTTTTTAAGTTTGCGATTCGGGAGCCATTACTTGTGCCCACTTCCGTCGCAACTCCAGAATAAGTCCCGACCCGTGATACGCTCCATAAGGCAAAGACTGATTATTCTGTAGAAAAAAGACTTAGACGCGTTCAGGTGTTTGACTTATTACTGATGTTCGGCACAGTACTATGCATCTATCGGTAAATACCGGTTCTTCAATAGGATGGTGTGATTTTCGGCCGGGAACGATTGGAACGCCCAGCCGCCGAAACGGCATTAGATGCCCGCTCCGCCCCTCGCGTTGACAAGGGGGTTGTGTCAAGAATGCGTCAGGAGGAGCGATGCTGTGCGAAAGATGAAGGTAGATCCTTCGGGGCCGCCTTGTGGGAGGAGGCTTCAAACTGCCGGAAGCCGCTTCGGTCAAAAGCCGCGGTGGTGAACGTTCCGGTTAAAAGGCGTGGCTTTGATCCCGTCATGTGTGGAATAGAGAGACGAATGCAAATGAACCTCTGATGACGCATCGAAATCAACAACGACGACATCAACACCGGAGTCGTCCCCTTGCTCCGGGAATAGCAGGGAAGACACCTACCTACTGGCCATGCGGTATCCGGTACACAGGAGGCGTGAATCTATTCCGGGCTTTCGTATGGCACTTGAGAACCTGGTTGGCGATGGTAAGGGAAAAGGGTTCATCGCTGTTTGGTGTGGGTAGCGGTGTCATAGCATATTCCAATTGAAAGATGAGCCTGGAGGGCACTCCGGGACAACCGGGACCAAGTAGGGGCTCCTTTCCACGATTCGGTGGCTGCGGTTTGATTTCGGAAACAAGGGACTCGTCGCCGAGGCGGTGGGCCCGTCATTTCCACGGCCGTTTTCGTCCGGTTAGGCAGGGCGCGCCTCCGGGTACAGGTTGCGAAACAATTTGTGTTTAGCTTTTCGGTAATTGATTAGCGGCGAGCGGCCTCTCTGGCTTCGCTCGACGGATTCCGCCGGGGCGTCCACAACAAAAAGGTGTAGAAATGTTTCACAAAGTCTGGTAGTCTTCCGATAGCAGTCGCGAGCGTTTCATGGCGAACAGT
>JANXMS010000042.1 GCA_025354525.1 Acidobacteriota bacterium | reverse complement strand
ATTCCGCCCCCCCCCCCCACTCCCCAACAAATACCAGGAAGACCCATTCGCCCGCAACCCCGGAACCCCCGTCTCCCACATATTCCCAAATCCATCATAGCCATACGTCTGAGTCTTCCCCGGCTCCACAAAACTCGCTACCCGGTTCCCCGCATCATACCCATAACTCCGATCCACCGTAAACCCTACCCCCACCCCATGCGCCAACTTCTCCATCCGCAAGTTCCCGTTGTTCCCCGACCCCGTCTCCTCCCACAAATCCCGCGTCGCATCATACCCCGCCGTCGGTCCATAAATCCAATCCAAACCCAACAGCTTCTGCCCTCCCTTCACCACCCGCAACTTCCGCGCCTGCATGCACATCAGTCTTTGGGCGCGTTTGCGATTGATCCCGAGTACGACGGCCATCTTGCGACTGCCGTAGAATGGGTGAGCCCGGTAGAGTACGTCGCTCTGGCGCTGCAGCCAAAGGTTCTCGGCGCTATCTGGGTAAGAAACCCAATCGTAGGTTGCGCGGGACAAGCCCAACAGTTGGAACTGTTGTTGGATGTTCAGTCGGGAGTGGAAAGGGTCGATCCGTTGGCGTTTTTCCTCAGTCGAGCAGGCTAACTTTTTTTCGAGAAAGTCCAACTCGACTTTCATGTGTCCAATCTGGCGGTAGAGTTCGTCGATCTGGCGTTGCAGCCAAAGGTTCTCGGCGCTCTCTGGGCAAGAAACCCAATCGTAGGTTGCGCGGGACAAGCCCAACAGTTGGCACTGTTGTTGGATGTTCAGTCGGGAGTGGAAAGGGTCGATCCGTTGGCGTTTTTCCTCAGTCGAGCAGGCTAGCTTTTTTTGAGAAAGTCCAACTTGACTTTCATGTGTCTAATCTGGCGGTAGAGTTTGTCGATCTGGCGTTGCAGCCAAAGGTTCTCGGCGCTCTCTGGGCAAGAAACCCAATCGTAGGTTGCGCGGGACAAGCCCAACAGTTGCCACTGTTGTTGGATGTTCAGTCGGGGGTGGAAAGGGTCGATCCGTTGGCGTTTTTCCTCAGTCGAGCAGGCTAGCTTTTTTTTGAGAAAGTCCAACTCGACTTTCATGTGTCCAATCTGGCGGTAGAGTTCGTCGATCTGGCGTTGCAGCCAAAACTTCTCAGCGCTCTCTGGGCAAGAAACCCAATCGTAGGTTGCGCAGGACAAGCCCAACAGTTGGCACTGTTGTTGGATGTTCAGTCGGGAGTGGAAAGGGTCGATCCGTTGGCGTTTTTCCTCAGTCGAGCAGGCTAGCTTTTTTTTGAGAAAGTCCAGCTCGACTTTCACGTGGCCAATCTGGCGGTAGAGTTCCTCCTTCTCGGCGTCGGTGTCAGGCCGCGCCGGACCAGCGGACTGGGGGATAAAGATATCCGGCCGCAGCTCCAACGCTTGACGCTTCCAACTGGAGACCAGGTCGGGATGGATGCTGAAGGTCTGGGCAATCTCAGAAACCGTGCGCTGCTCCTTTATGGCTTCCACCGGCACCTTGGCTTTCAAAGCCGGCGAGTGAGTCTTGCGTGTTCGTGGCATTGATTCTCCTTCATTTTCAATGCCCTCCTACACTTAAGCAATAACCCTTTTCGTGTCCACTTTTTGGGATTTACCACCCGCCGCTCCACAAACGTGAAGTTAAGAGAACATTGTTGGTCTCCCTTTCCGGGTGTGCGCTGTATCATGATGAGAGTGATTCGTCTGGCTTCATCATGACCACCGTAATGGCAGGAATCTCGTGAGTGCAGCCCTGTTCCTATTGCTGCTGGTGCAGGCGGATTGGCGTGCCGAGGCAGATCGGCGCAAGGCCTTGGGCGATGCCGCCGGAGCGCTCGCAGTCATCGAACAACAGTTGCAACTCGGGCCAAGAACTTCAGATCTCGAAGACGAGTATGGCTTCTTGCTCGCGACACTGCAGAGGCGTCCTGAAGCCATCACACGATTCCGCGAAGCGATTCGACTCTTGCCCGCGAACGCTTCGGCCCACTACCATCTCGGAGTGGCCTTGTGGCTCGAAGGCGATCGTGACGCCGCAGTGAAGTCGTTGGCCGAGTCTGTAGCGAAGGCTCCGGTAAACTTCGAATACTGGCAACGGTATGCGATCGCCGCACGCGAAGTAGGTGATCGCGCGGGCGCACTCGCTGCCTATCGGCGAGTGGTTGCCCTCAAGCCGAGCTGTCTTGATTGTCGGAACTCGCTTAGTTTTCTGCTTACCGATCAAGGTTTCGCCGTGAAGGGTCAGGCCGAAGCGCAGGCAGTGCTCGCCCGTGAGCCGAAGAACCTTGCTGCTCTCGGCAATCTCGGATTTGCCTATCTGCAACAGAACGAATTGGCCAAAGCAATTCGAACTTACACGCGCGCTCTCGAAATCGCTCCCGACAATGCCGTCATGCATTACAACCTCGGTTTGTCGATGAAGCAAAAGGACGACCTGGAATCTGCGCAAACTCATCTGGCCCGCGCCCTCGAACTTGATCCTGAATTGATTGAGGCGCACTATACGTTAGGAATTGTGTATTGGCAAAATGGTGATTTCTCTTCCGCTAGCAAGCATTTTGAAGCTGCGGTTGGTCTATCCCCGGATTATGCCGACGCCTGGGCCATGCATGGAACTGTCCTGCGGCAACTGGGAAAGTTGGCCGATGCCAAGACAGCACTGGAAGCGGCAATCCGGCTTAAGCCAGAGGACCCAGGGCCCTATTCTCAATTGGCGCAGTTGTTGCGAATGCAAGGCGATGCCGCAGGCAGCAGCAAGTATCTCGACGAAGCAGCGGCCCGGAAAGCGGCGAAGGAAGCAATGCAAAAAGAGATGTTCGACCGATCAAGCGGGCTGCGTCCCAAGGCGATCCCATGAAGAATCGCCGCCAGTTTCTCCAGTCGCTCTGCCGAACTTCGGCCGTTTATTCGTTTGACCAACTGATACAGGCGCAGCCACTGCCGGTCAGCTTTGTCAATGTCGCTCGCGAAGCTGGCTTGCGTGAGAAAACGACTTTTGGCCACGAACGCAAGAATCGCTATCTGGTTGAGACCACCGGCTGTGGTGTTGCTTTTTTTGACTACGATCACGACGGCTGGCTCGATCTCTTCTTTGTAAATGGCTCCCGCTTTCAGGCGAACTTTCCTGGCGGACCACCCACGAATCGTCTTTACAAAAACAATCGCGACGGCACCTTCACCGATGTAACGATCAAGGCTGGTCTCGTGCACCACGGCTGGGGCCAGGGCGTGTGCGTGGGCGACTACGACAATGACGGTTTTGACGACCTGTTTGTAAGCTACTGGGGCGAGAACAAGCTGTATCGCAATCGCGGCGATGGCAGCTTTGAAGATGTTTCGCGCAAGGCCGGAATCACAACTGGCGGCGGCAAGATTCCCCGGTGGAATACCGGTTGCGCTTTTCTCGATTACAACCGTGATGGCCTGCTCGATCTGTTTGTCGCCAACTATATTGATTTCGATCTGAAGACGGTGCCGGTGCCTGAAAATGGCACTTGCCGCTATAAGGGACTGCAGGTGGCCTGCGGCCCTCCGGGCTTACCAGGGGCGAAAAACATTCTGTTCCGAAACAACGGCGATGGTACCTTTCAGGATGTGTCGAAAGAGGCCGGCATTCTGAACACTCCCGGCACATATGGGCTGGGTGTACTGGTTGCTGATTTCGACAATGATGGCTGGCCTGACATCTATGTCGCTAACGATTCCACCTCTTCGGCACTCTACCGGAACAACCACGATGGCACCTTCAAAGAGATTGGAATTCAGGCTGGTGTAGCCTATTCCGCTGATGGAAAACCTCAGGCTGGCATGGGCGTGTCGGCAGCGGATTTTGATGGCGATGGCTGGCTCGATATCGTGAAGACGAATTTTGCCGGCGACACGTCCAGCCTCTATCGCAATCTGGGCGAGAATGTTTTTGAAGACCAGACTTTTCAAGCCGGTCTCGGCCGCAACACCCGCTTCCTTGGATGGGGTGCTGCCTTTCTTGATTTCGACAATGATGGCTGGCCGGATATTCTGCTGGCGAATGGCCATGTGTACGCGGAGGTTGGCAACACCGATCTCGAAGCCGGTTATCGCCAGCGCAAGGTGCTGTATCGCAATCTTGGAAATGCGCACTTCGAAGACGTCTCGTTGCGTTCCGGAGCCGGAATTCTGGAGCAGGTGACTGCGCGTGGACTGGCCGTGGGGGACTTCGACAACGACGGGGATCTCGATGTGGTGGTGAACTGCATCAACGACGTGCCGCAGTTGTTGCGTTGTGACAACCGCACGGGCCGCAACTGGTTACAGGTGAAGCTGATTGGCACAGTCTCGAACCGTTCGGCGATTGGCGCGCGGGTCGCTTGCGTTGCTGGTGGTCGCAGGCAGATGAATGAAGTCCGCTCTGGTGGCAGTTATCTTTCGCAATCCGACTTCCGCGTGCACTTCGGGTTAGACAAATCCGAAATGGCTGATCTTGAAATCCGTTGGCCCAATGGAAAAGAACAAGGTATGGCATTGCGGATTGTGGAGCCAAAGGATTAGGGCATGACGGCGCGGGATTTGTAGTCGGCTTCGGCGCGGGCCGCTTCCGAGTTGCGACCCAGGGCGCGATAGGCGCGGCTCAAGGGGAGTAGCAGAGCAGGGTCGGCTTTTGCAGCCAATTCGAGGTGAGGCGCAGCTTCGGCGGGGCGGTTGAGTTCCATCAACGCACGCCCCAAGGCGGCTTGCGCCGGAAGAAGTGTGGCGTCAATGGCAACTGACTTTTCAAGCCAGGGCAGGCCTGTTTCGGCACCTTCGAGCCTCACCAGGGTGTCGCCGTATTCAAAGTTGAACTCCGCGTTGGCCGTGTAGGTATTGTCGAGCGAGGCGAATATTGGCTTTGCGAATTCGTAACGGCGGGCCATGCGCCAGCAGTGTGCGGTTTGACGAGTGAGCCGAGTTTCTGAGGGATCGAGTTTGGCGGCTTCGGCGTAAGCTTTCGCTGCCAGTTCCCAATGCTTGCAGCCTTGGTAGGCGTCGGCGAGCTCAGTCCAACGGGATTGCGGCCGTTGCGGCCACTGGAGTGCGGCTTCGAGTGGAGCGATGGCCTCGCACGGCTGCTGTAGATGCAGCCGGGAGACGCCAAGGAAAAGATGAGCGGGGCCGGGCTGGGGTTTGATTTGTATCACGTCTTCGAGCGCGCGCGCTGCACCAGCGTGGTCTTCCGCGTAGAAGAGCGCCATCCCCAGGTTGAGCCGCCACATGGGATTGGTGGCGTCATTCTCCACAAGCTTCTGATAGGCGCGCACAGCGGCAGGATACTGCTTGGCGCGCATCGCAGTAGCGCCTTCGGAGGAGAGGCCGGCAAGATCCTGAGCCAATGCCAAGAGCGTGAAGAGGGTCATGGCTGCGGAACCTGGATAATGCGATCGGCTGCGACGGCTTTCAAGAGCTTGGTTGCGCCGCCGGGCCAGATGATTTCGACATCGGCGGTTTTGGCGTTGCCCAGCCCGAAGTGTTGCGGCGCGGCAATGGAGGAGGAGTAGCCTGTGGCGGAGGAGACAAAGCGCCATTGCGACGGGCCTACTCGGATGCGCGTGCCTGGCATTCGAACGTCGACGGCTAGCCAATGCACTTGGCCGGCGCAGGGATTGCGCAGCACTTGCGGTGCGCCGTCGAGCGCAGTGAGCACGACATCGAGACAGCCATCCTGGTCCAGGTCGACTGCCGCTGCGCCGCGCCACATCGCTTTGGGCAAAGCGTCCCAGCCGGTGCCATGCTCAAAGCGGCCCTTGTGCTGACGAAACCAAGAGGGCGGCTCTTTAGCGGCTTGGCCTCGTTGGCCGTTCACGGATAAAGCGTCGCTGCGGGCCACCACAATGTCCTGCTCGCCGTCGTTGTCGAGGTCCGCGAAGAGGATGCCCCAGCCGGCCATCAAGCGGCTGAGAACGTTGAGGCGCGTTGACGCGGTTACTTCTTCAAAGCCGGAGCCGGTGTTGCGATAGAGAGGAAAAGTCTCGTCGCGGAGAGCCGAGTAGATGATGTCAGGCCGGCCGTCGTGATCGAAGTCCTGCGCATCTGTGCCCATGGATGAGGTTGGATTGCCGTCGAGTGGTGCGGCCACACCCCAGGCGAAAGCGGATTCCTCAAATTTCTTACCTTGGTTGCGGCTCAAGAAGAGCTGGTTGAAGACGCGGTCATTGGGGACAAATAAGTCCGCATAGCCGTCACCGTCGAAGTCGGCTACAGCGACCGACATCCCTTTGCCTGGATGAGCGTTGAGACCGGCAGCTTCTGAAACATCGGCGAAGACGCCAGAACCGCGATTTTCATAAAGCGAATGGGTGGTGGTGGCGTAGTGTTTGGGATGGCAGAAGTCAGGCTTGCCATCGACGATACAGGGAGGCTCGGTGGTGGCGTCCCAGGCGACGTAGTGGATTACGACGAGGTCGAGATCGCGATCATTGTCTTTGTCGAACCACGCGGCGGCGACGGCCCAGCGGGTATCAGCCGCGAGCCCGGCTTGCCGCGTGACATCGGCGAATGTTCCGTCGCCACGATTGCGATAGAGTGTCACGCCGTGCAGGCCGGACACCAGCAGGTCGATGTGGCCATCGGCATCGAAGTCGCCGGCGGTAGCGCCGAAGGAGTAGTCTGTGCCCGCCACGCCGGCGCTGGCAGTGACGTCGGCGAAGCGCATGCCGCCGAGATTGCGAAAGAGCCGATTCGCGTGTTCGGGGCGCGTCTTCCGCCCCGAGGGAAAGTCGCCGCCGTTAGTGAAAAAAAGATCAAGCCGGCCATCGCCGTCGAAGTCGAAGACGGCCAGGCCGCCGGGCATGGTGGCGGGGAGGGGCTTGCGCGTGAGGGTCTCGCCAGTCTTTAGCACCATGGGTAGCGACTGCTGCGTCCAAGTCGGACCCGGGGCAGCCAGAGCATACGCCAGCGCAAAAGAGATCAGGAACCGCATACGGAGATCATAGTTTCTCAGATGGCAGAGCGCAAAAGGAAAGCGGCCCACTCCGGTAAGAGGTGGGCCGCAGAGTGGACTGATGAGCAGTGCTAGAACGAGTAGCGAAGACCTAGTTGCAGCTGCCGCGGAACGTAGGCAGCGAATGCTCCGAAGATCCGGCCTGCTACGCCGGGGCAATCCACACAGCCATTGGGATTGGCCAGGTTGGTATGGTTGGTGGCGTTGTAAACTTCGGCGCGGAACTGCAGGTTATGCCTTTCGTTGATGGCGAAGCTTTTGAAGAGCGACAGATCCAGTTGCTGGAACGAGGGTCCGAAGATCTCGTTGCGGCCAACCGTGCCGAAGGTTCCGCGGGCCGGGCGCTGCCAGGCTCCATCGGTCTGAAGATTCGTCGTGAGCGGGGCGGAGGTGGTTTTGAACCAGCCGAACTGGCTCGGCTTCGTTACGGAGTAGTCGCCCACCGAGTTCGGACGGCACCAGCCGGTGTCGCGATCCGCATTGCAGTCGCGATAGCTGGGGGTGAAGGGCTGGCCGGCCATCCAGTTGTATGTGCCGTTCGTCTGCCAGCC
Source organism: Acidobacteriota bacterium (assembly GCA_025354525.1). GTDB lineage: Bacteria > Acidobacteriota > Terriglobia > Bryobacterales > Bryobacteraceae. Next base: position 17,114 of record JANXMS010000042.1, on the reverse strand, counting down.
GCCCAGGAAGAGGTCCATGATCTTGGGAGCGTTGGCCATGTGCCTGCGGCCTTTGCCGAAGGGTACCTCGTAGACGATGGCAACAAATGCCACGATGGGGCGGTTGTTGCCTGAAACGCCGCGGGCCAGCTTGGCATCGCGGGGATAGTACGTCCCATCGAAGTCGATGTTTTTCGAGAACGTATAGTGAGTCATGACAGAAAGCCCGGAAGCGAAGCGCTTATCGAACCGGGCTTGAATCGAGTGGTAGTTGTTGCTGGCGTCGCTGCCGTAGTAGCGCAGGTTCTGAGACCATCCGAACTTGTTGAAGAAGGGCTTGCGCTGGTTGGTGGTGAGGGTGCCGAAGCCATTGATGTCGGCTTGGTTGGGGTCATAGTCGCCGCCGGTGCCGGCGAAGACATGCGTGCCCTTGGTGCCGACGTAGCCGATTTCCATGGACATGCCTTGACCGATTTGACGCTGGATCGTGAAGTTCCAGGAATCGACAGTGGGGAAGCGGATGGGACTGGTGATGGCAAATGCGGTGACGCCGTTTGGCAGTATATTGAAGCCGTTGGGCCCTTTCGGTTGGGCAGCAAGAATGGCGGCGGGATCAAGTGCGATGGGGCCATTGGCGAGGCTGAACACGGAATCGAAGTTGTTCGCCGGCTGGTTGGACTGGATACCCAGCACGGGCAGGTTTTGGGTTACGTTGTGGCCGAAGATGGAGCCGAAGACGCCGAGGTTGAAGCCGCGGCCATATCCGGCGCGAACCACCGTTTTCTGATCGACCTGGTAGGCGATGCCGAGGCGGGGTGCAAAGTTGCTCAATGGAGCGGTCACGTTTAGATCGCGGCCCACTCCATTGACGCCGGCTATTTTAACTTCGCCGGTGGCAAGGTCGAGGAAGCCGCCGTTGCGGTCGCCGTTGACAAATTGTGGGCGATAGATTTCCCAGCGCAAGCCGTAGTTGATGGTGAGTTTTTTGGTTACGCGCCACGAATCCTGACCGTAGAAGAACCAGCGATTTTGGGTCTCCCGGGCGTCCAGCGAGTTCGACACATACCGTTCGAAGCGAGAGACATCACCGAGCAGGAATGTGGCGAGTCCGGAGCCGCCGTTAGGGCCTTGCGTGCGAGCGACGTCAAAGTTCAACTCGCCCGACCGGTGGCGATCGCTGGGCACACGAAGGTTGAACGCGCGGCGGATATCCGCACCGAATTTGATGGTGTGGTTGCCCTGGATTTTGGTCCAGTTGTTTACGAACTGTGCCTGCTTCTCATCTTGGATGAGCGGGCAGTTGCAGCCATTGACGCCGAGCGCGTAGCCGAAGCGGAAGGGGATGGCGCCGCCGCTGCCGTAGCCATTGATAAAGAAGCCGGGCATGCCCGAAGTGAAGTTGTTGTCATTGTTCAAGCCAGGAATACCGGCATCTTTTGCGGGTGCCGATCCGATGCCGTTGGGCTGCACGAAAAGCTTGTAGCGCACCCAGCCGAAGCGGAAGTCGGTGAGGAGGTTGCTGCGTACGGCGTAATCGAAGCCGCTGGCAATGGATTGATTCCGGGTGTCGGATTTGCCGGCGAAGGCATTGATGGAGCCAGAGGCATCGAGTCCGCCTCCACCAGCTTCGCCGTAAGAGCCGGGTGCCAGAATGCGGAACTGCTGCATTGTGTAACGGCCAAAGATGTGGAGTTTGTCGGTGGTGAAGTGGTCAACGCGGCCCGTGAAGGATTCGTCGTCGTATTTCACGCCGCCTGAGGAGGCAAAGTTCGGCTGATCGAGGATGGCGCTGGCGTTTGGCAGCGGAATCAACTTGAGCAGACGCTGCGACTGCGGCGAAAGACGAGAAGCGGGAATGATGTCGCCAGGGAAGCGGGTACGCGTGGCTGGAGTGGGGCCGCTTTGCGGATCGTAGATGGGAACATTGAGGCTGCTTAGGTCGCCGCCGCGTTCGACTGCAGAAGGAACGCGCAACAGCGCGCCGCCGCCTGTGTTGCGGCGAGAGCCTTGAAAGTCGCCGAAATAGAAGAGCTTGTTTTTGATGATGGCACCGCCCACTGCGCCGCCGAACTGATTCCATTGCGTAAGCGGGATGGTTCTTCCGTTAGAGCCCGGAATCACTTTAGACTGCGTGAAGGGGTTTCGCGCCTGCATCTTATTGTTCCGAAGGTACTCAAAGACAGTGCCGTGCAATTGGTTGGTGCCAGACTTGGTTTGCGCGCTGACAACGCCTGCGCTGGCAACGCCGAATTCGGCATCGTAATTGGCGGTAGTGATCTTGGCTTCGGTGACCGATTCGAGGGTCGGATTGATGACGAGCCAGCCGAGCACGGCGTCATGATTGTCTGTGCCGTCGAGCAGGTGGCTGGTGCCGGCGAAGCTCTGGCCGTTGACGAGCATCCGGTAGGCACCCTGGGGATTCTCAGGCGAAGGTGCCGTAGCAGAAGTCGGGAAGGCGACTACGCCTGGGGTCATCAATTGGAAGTTGGTGAACTTCCGGTTCAGTACAGGGATATTGGTTATGGTCTTGTCGCTCCACGTGGTGGAGACATCGCTTCGTTCGGTCTTGAGAACGGAGGTTTCGGCGTTGACTTCAAGAGTTTGGGTTACGTCACCGACTTGCATGGCGATGTCGACGCGGGCTTCGGCATCGACTGAAACGCCGATGTTGTCCTGGACATAAGTCTTGAAGCCCGCAGCCTCGACGCGGATGCGGTAGCGACCGGCGATGAGGAAGCGTTGGCTGAAGTTGCCGGAATCATTGCTGGTCGTGTTGACGTTGATATCGCGGCCAAGGTCGGTGATGGTGAGTTTTGCGCCGGCAAGTACGCCGCCTGTGGGGTCTGTGACGGTGCCCACGATGCTCCCGTAGACCGCTTGTCCATAGCTGAGAAATGCAGTCGCAAGAATGGCGATGCAAGTTATTACGAATTTCTTCATAAGCGAAATCCCCTTTTGGTTCTTTGGTGGACAGCCACCAGTCGTTACCTGTAAACGGAAGGTGTATCATATTGTGCGTCCAGGCGCAAGGGGGGGGGATTAGTCGGTGAACCGCCCGGTGGAGATCCCGCAGGGCAATGGCAACTTCCGAACGCTTCGAATTCCTTGTATCCGCGACCGCGTGGTGCAGGGCGCATTGGAGGGGATCTGCGAAGCCGTCTTCGAGGCGGACTTTTGCTTGAAATCCTACGGATTTTGCCCGAAGCGGAGCCCACATTAAGCGCTGGCGCGAGTCAGGCGGAGTGTGATGTGGGGATGTCCACGGTGATTGCTGTCGATCTGTCGCGGTACTTTGACACGATCCGGCATTCGGTGCTGTTGGACAAGACCGCCAAGCGGGTTCAGGACCCACAGGTCATGGGCCTCGTCCCTCCGCATCATAGCTCGCCACCGTACCCCGGGCAACACGCTCAACTGCTCCTGGTTCCCCGCCCCGCTCCGTGCCAACATAACTGGGACACTTTTCGTTCCCTCATTAGACAGCAGGGCGGGAAGGATTCCCCCCATGAACAAAAAGAAAGCTCTTGACTCCATCCCCGCGATTTTGCCGTCAGCGGGACGGATGACACCACAGATGGTGCACTATGGGACGGCGGAACAAATTCGCGATCTGCGCCAATCGGTGCTCGACAAAGCTTACATTGCTTACCCTGAACGCTTCGTCCATAGCGCCCCCAAGGCCCTCGAACTGCCAACTCAAGTCTGGATCAACAAACCAAAACACTCAGACGAACATACTCGCTAATTTAACCTAACTTGTGTCTCAAGGTTGTTGACTGGGGTGGACCCCGAAAACTAGGCACGAAATTGGTAATCGCTTGAGTGTAGGAGGGCATTGAAAATGAATGAGAATCAATGCCTCGCACACGTAAAACTCACTCACCGGCTTTGAAAGCCAATGTGGCGGTGGAAGCGATCAAGGAGCAGCGAACGGTTTCGGAAACCGCCCAACCTTCAGCGTCCATCCCGAAGCCTTCCACCTCCGATGGTTTTATGCCCTTTTCTTCGGCACCTCGAAGTATGGCTTGGGCGAGAGGATGCTCGCTTCCCCTTTCTAGGCTTGCGTGTTTGGCGACAATTAGAAACGGGCGTGTGTAGTTTCGGTTGCGGACGGTTAAGGATTTTCGCTCCTTGCGACAGGCGGTGAGGCGATCTCCATGCCAGCGGACGGCACTTGCAAACCAAGGTCAGTATCTTCCCTTGGCAGAAGAGAATCAACAGCGTCGCCGAGTATTAGCTCAATTTTCGAGGTTGAGAAAAAGAAACGTTCCGCGACGTTGCTGGGGCTGGCGAGCGGTGACGGGACGGTCAATGACCAAGTACGGGACGCCGAGGAAGCTACGCAAAAGCGACCGTAGCGATGCTCGGGCCATCAGTACGGGCGCTTTTGCGTTTCGATGGGCTAGGCTTTGCGTTTGTGGTTCTGCGCGGCTTTGTACATGGCGTTCATGCTGCCGAGGAGATAGGACAAGCCGACACTGGGACGATACTGGCCGGGGGCGGGTTCGGCACCGGCGACGACACCGAGGGCGGGGATGTGATCGGGGATCACGATGCCGTCGAAGTCGACGTCGACGAGAGCTTGCATGATTTTGCTCATGTCGTAGTAGCCGTCATCGATCAGCGTTTCGGTGAAGTGCGGCAGCGGGGCGCTGACGTTGCGGAAGTGCACCTTGAAGAGTTTCTTTTTGCTGGCGAAGTACTTGATCGCTTCGACGGGATCCTTGCCGGTGGAAGAGCCGCCTTCGAGCCAGGATCCAACGCAGAAACAGACGCCGATGTTGGGGCTGTTGGCCATTTCAATCGCTTTTTTGTAGCCTTCGAAATTGCTGAAGATGCAGCGGGGGACGCCGGCGAGCATGCGCTGGGGCGGGTCGTCCGGGTGGATGCCGATGCGGACTCCGGCTTCCTCGGCGACGGGGACAACCTTCTTGATGAAGTAGGCGTAGTTGTCCCAGATCTCCTGTTCACTATAAACGCGGCCGTGGGAGAGGGGCTCGCTGTAGGTTTTGCCGGCCCAGTTGCCTTTCCAGTCGGGGCTCGCGGAATTTCCGTCGCGGGCGCTGTAACCGCGGGGACTAGTGATGCGACCGCTGGACCAGATGCCGTTGCCCATGTGGGCGTAGGTGGAGTAGGGGATGCCAGCCTTGCCCAGGTAGCGGATGTAGTTGAGATATTCCTCGATTCGCTGGTCGCGGCCGGGCAGGTTGAGCGTGACTTCCGGCATGTTGTGGAGGCTGCCGCTGGGGCCGGCACCGCTGCCGATGTTATAGACCTTGAAGCCGGCAGCTTCCCACTGCTGGCGTTGGGCGATGAAGCCTTCGGCGGTGGCGGTTTTTTGATTGACCGCGAGGCTGAGCCAGGTGACGCCAAGCTCCTTGAGGAAGTGCATGTGTTCCGGAGTGGGCTGGCCGGCGCTGACGCCGATCTTGAGGCCGGGGGGGATGGGTTTGAGGGGCGCGGCGTTGCCGGGGATGGCAGCGGCGACGGCGGCGGCTCCGGCAAGGGCTGCTTTGGCGAATTGTCTGCGGTCGGGTGAGATATCCATGAATGGGTCCTGTATGTGGTGCGTGCCTTCACATGCTACTAGAAGTGGGGACGCGCTGGGGGGACACGGGAGCTGGACCGGATTAGCATCATATTTGATGCTAAAATGATGCGTAAGGAGAAGCGGCGATGATTGATGTGGTTCAGGACATCCATTCGATGACGGCCTTTAAGCGCGATTCGACAGGCCTGTTAAAGCACATGCGAGAGTCCGGCAGGCCGCTTGTCTTGACGGTTAACGGGAAGGCGGAGGCAGTCGTACTCGACGCCGCCTCCTATCGCGACGTCGCTGAGCACCTTGATTCGGTGGCACGGATCCGTCGGGGGTTAGAGCAGGCAAAGAAGGGCATGGGCCGTTCCGTGGATGAGGTATTTGCGGACCTTGAGCGCGAGTCATAATCACAGTGGCCTCGAAGCACCGCGTCATCATTACGCCGGATGCGGATGATGATCTCCGAACCGCCTACCGTTTCCTCCGCGATGAGAATTCACTTCAAGTCGCTCGCGCGTGGCTGATTGGCATTAAGAAGAAAATCAGTTCCTTGAGCGACAATCCTGAGCGGGCTCATGGCGCTCCCGAGAGCGGATCTTTCGACGAGCCGATTCGAGAGCTACTTTATGGCAGCGGCAATCGCGGGGTCTATCGAATTTTGTTTACAGTCTTTGGCAGATCGGTGTTTGTATTGCACGTTCGTCATGGGTCGATGTTGCCGCTTGAGTCCAACCAGTTCGAGTTCTGAAGCTTTCAGTTGGGCGTGGCCCTTGGTAAGCTAACGGTCGAATGCGAGTTTTTGGATTATTGCTGGTGGCGAGTTCGTTGTGGGGTCAGTGGGGCTATGAGGTCATCAAGACTTATCCGCATGACCGGGAGGCGTTCACGCAGGGGTTGCAGTTCAAAGACGGCTTCCTGTATGAGGGCACGGGCTTGCAGGGACGTTCGACGTTGCGGAAGGTGAAGCTGGAAACGGGCATCGTGCTGCAGAAGCTTTCGCTGCCGGGACAGTATTTTGGGGAAGGGATTGCGATTGTCGGGGAGCGGATTATTCAGCTTACCTGGCAGTCAGAAGTTGGCTTCGTTTGGGGATTGAAGGATTTTAAGCTGCAGCGACAGTTTACTTACAAGGGCGAGGGATGGGGGTTGACGACCGACGGCAAGAACCTGTATTTCAGTGACGGGACGGACGAGATTCGGGTGCTCGACGGGAATACGCTGGCCGAGTTGCGGCGCATTCGGGTACGGGAGAATGGGCGGCCGGTGCGGGATTTGAACGAGCTGGAATGGGTGGAAGGCGAGATTCTGGCAAACGTCTGGCAGACAGACCGGATCGTGAAAGTGAACCCGCTGGATGGCCGGGTTATGGGGTCGGTGGATCTGTCGGGACTGCTGTCGGCCGGGGAGCGGGTGGGGACTGACGTTATGAACGGGATCGCCTATGATTCGGTAGGAAAGCGGCTGTTCGTGACGGGGAAACTGTGGCCGAAGGTGTTTGAAATTAAGCTTGTGAAGAAGGGGAAGTAGCGCATAGCCCGGCTCGTGTGTTTCAAACGCGGGGGAGGCGGTTAAGAAAACAGGTAGCCCGATAGAAGCTGCTTCATCTCGGTAAGGACTTGGGCGCGCTCGTGCTCGGTGGGCTGGGAGTAGGCGTAGGCGATGAGGCGCTCGCCGGCTTCGGTGGCGATGCCGAGTTTGAGATCGAGCGAGACGGAGCTTTTGATTCCGAGCCACTTGACCATGAAGAGGCGGACGAGCCCGCCGGGTCCGGCACCGGGGGCGGTTTGGAGTTGCTTCGTCGAGGCGCTGATGTGCTGGCCGAAGGCGATCGTGCGGAAGTCGGGGCGCTCGTCAAGGAAGGCCACGTAGGCATCGACGACGAGGCCGAGGAATTTGGGGCCGTCGGCGAGGAGGGACTTGAGAAGAACTTTTTGGAGGCGGGCGCGGAAATCGTCCATGTGGCGGACGGCGATCGAGTCGATAATGGCTTGTTTGTCGGGGAAGAAGCGGTAGAGGGCACCGACGGAGATGCCGGCTGCTTCGGCGATGCGGCTGGTGGTGATGTGTTCGAGGGGCATCCCAGAGAGCAGCCCGGAGGTGGCGGCGTAGATCTGCTGGATGGTGTCGAGGCTGCGTTCCTGAACGGGGGTACGACGCACTTTTTTTGACAATAGCACGCGGGGAATGGTAAAAGCGAATAGGACTTCGTTTTCTAAATGCCCGTACCAATATCGCAAATGTGGACCGTCGCCAGCTATGTGCTGAAGCAGAAGCTGTCAGGGCGGAAGCAGTATCCGCTGGTGCTGATGTTGGAGCCTCTGCTCCGCTGCAACCTCGCCTGTGCGGGTTGCGGGAAGATTCAGTATCCAGCCCATATTCTGAAGAAGAACATGCCGGTGGCGGATGCGTTGCGAGCGGTGGACGAGTGCGGGGCCCCGATGGTTTCGATTCCGGGTGGGGAGCCGTTGATGCACCCGGAGATTGGGGAGTTGGTGGCGGGCTTGGTGGAGCGGAAGAAGTACATTTACTTGTGTACGAACGCGCTGTTGCTGAAGGAAAAGCTGCACTTGTTTACGCCGTCGCAGTACTTAAGTTTTTCGGTGCATATGGACGGGGATCGGGAGCATCACGATCTTTCCGTGTGCAAAGAGGGCGGGTACGATTTGGCGTATGAAGGGATCAAGGCGGCGCTGGGGCGGGGCTTTCGCGTTACGACGAATACGACGCTGTTTGACGGGGCGGACCCGAACGGCGTGCGGCAGTTTTTCGACGACATGATGGAGCTGGGCGTGGAGGGGATGATGATTTCGCCGGGCTACTCGTACGACAAGGCGCCGGACCAGAAGAGCTTTTTGGGACGGGAGCGGACGCGGCGGTTGTTTCGGGCGATTCTGTCGAATCGGAAGGCGAAGTGGAAGTTCAACATGTCGCCGTTGTTCCTGGAGTTTTTGATGGGCAAGCAGGAGTATCACTGCACGCCGTGGGGCATGCCGACGTACAATTTGTTTGGTTGGCAGAAGCCTTGCTACCTGTTGCAGGATGGCTATGCGGAGACGTTTGCGGAGCTGATGTCGTCAGTGGAGTGGGACAAGTACGGGACCGAGAGCGGCAACCCGAAGTGCGCCAATTGCATGGTGCATAGCGGGTATGAGGCATCGGCGGTGGACTTCACGTTTGGGTCGCTGCGGGGGCTGTGGGAGAGCGGGCGATCGATGTTTTTTGATCGGCATCCGGACCCGGAGGCGCTGGAGATTTTGAAGGAACCGGCGCGTCCGTTGTTCCTGCCGGATCAACTGGTGCAACTGGAAGGAAAGAAGAGCGGGGTGAAGCAGTGAGCAAGGAAGATTTGCAGGGCGCGGCTTATCAGATGGTGAGCGAGACGGAAGTTTTGGAGGCGCTGGAGAAGGCGTTCGACTACCGGGGCGATGTGACGATTACGCGGCGGGACGGGAGCTTTGTTGAAGGCTACATTTTTGATCGTTGGACGGGGCCGACGCTGGAATCGAGCTACGTGAGGTTGTTTCCGAAAAATGGGGAGCAGAAGATCGCCGTGCCGTATTCGGACGTGGGTTCGCTGGAGTTTACGGGTCGAGACACGGCGGCGGGGAAGAGTTGGGAAGCGTGGATGAAGAAGTACGTGGAGAAGAAGTTGGCGGGCGAGAAGAACATCGAGATTCTGCCGGAAGACTTGGGGTAGGCTTACCCGTCGCCGAGGCCGACTTCGAGCAACATTTGGCGAAGGGCGAGGGTGCCGCCCGCGCCATCCTGGCGGTGTTCGAGGAACCCGTCTTTGCCGAGTAGGATGTACACCGGGAAGCCCTTGGGGTCGACTAGGCGAACGAGGTCAGTATCCTGAGTCAGGACGACTTTGGGAGAGCGGGGCGACTTCGAGAGAAACTCTTCGACCTTGGCGCGGCTTTCGTTCACGTTTACGGCTAACATCGTTAGTTTGCCGGGGGCGTATTGTTTGTAGATCGTTTCGAGGGCCGGTTGTTCGCGGCGGCAATAGCCACACCAAGTGGTCCAGAACTGGATGAGGACGGGCTTGCCTTTAAGCGAAGCGGAGTCGAATTTTTCACCGGTGATGGTTCGGCCAGTGAAAGGGGGCACCGGTTGGTGGGCACCGAAGGCGAAGGCAGAAGAGGGGAGAGTCCAAAGGAAACCGCGACGATCCATTCCTCTATCGTAAGCGAATGCTGTAGCCTGACAATTAATGCATCGGTACGTGATTGGCTTTGGATTGGCGCTGAGCGCCTGGGGAGCGGAGTGGTCGCTCGAGAAGTTGTATACACGCCCGTTTGCCTGGGGCACGGCTCCGGAGAAGCTGCGGTGGGCGGAGAAGAAGCCGGTGCTTGTGTTCCTGTGGAATGAACAGGGGCGTCGATTTATGGACCTTTACGCGTGGCATGCCGCGACCAAGCAGCGGGTGCGGGTGACGCAACTGGAGTTTGCCAAGGACGAGTTCAATCCGTTGCCGGAAGAAAATGACGTACGGTTGCAAGCGAACCGGATGCCAGAGGCGGGGTTGGCGCAGTTTAGCGTTTCGGGAGACGGGACGCGGACGGCGTATGTGTGGCGGGGCGACCTTTACGTGGCGGCGACGGACGGCACGAAGGTGACTCGGTTGACGCAGACGAAGACGGCGGAGACGGATCCCGCGTTTTCGCCGGACGGAGGAAGATTGTTATTTAAGCGGGGGGGCGAGTTGTTTACGCTAAACCTGCAAACGGGGATGACGACTCAAGTGACCGAAGGGCCGACGGGAGCGGCGGCATGGTCGCCGGATGGGGGGCGGATCGCTTATGTAACCGTGACGGCGGGGACGGTGCGGACGCAGGTATTGACGAACTATTCAGGCCAGTTTGCGATGGCGCGGCCGTTTCCGCGCGGGGCGGCGGGCGATGACGGCGCGGTATCGACGCGTTGGATTGTGAACAGCACGGGTGGGAAGGCAGTGCAGTTGGAGGACGCTTTTACGGGGCTGAAGGCGAGCTTCGGGATGCCGGAGTGGGCGCCGGATAGCCAGTCGGTGCTTGTGCGGGCAACTTCGGCGGATAAACATACGAAGCAAGTTTGGGTGCTTTCTGCGAAAACCGGGAAGGGGAAGATGGTGTTTGAAGACAAGGACGACCGGTGGGTGAACGCGGAGTATGAGGGGTGGTCGCCGGATTCGAAGTGGCTGCTTGTGGCGAGTGATCGGGATGGGTTTATCCACTTGTGGAAGGTGTCGGCGGCGGGGGGCGAGCCGGTGCAATTGACGAAAGGCAAGTGGGAATTGGATACGGAACGGTGGGGCTATCCGCCGCAGTGGGTGGGGGAAGACATCGTTTATAGTTCGACAGAAGAGGGGACGAATCAGCGGCAGATGTACCGGATTGGGGGGGACGGTGGGGGGAAGCGAAAGTTGACGGCGAAGGTGGGATTGCACGTTGGGGCGATGAGCGAGGACGGGAAGTATCTGGCGGTTTTGCACGCGAATTTGCAGGCACCTTGGGATTTGTGGGTGGGCGAGGATCGGGTGACGACTTCGCCGCGACCGGAGTTTGCCAGCTACGATTGGCCGAAGACGGAGTTTGTGGAGTTCCCTTCCCGGGGTGACCAGGCGCCAGTTAAAGCGAAGCTATTGTTGCCGCCGGGATACTCGCGAGACAAGCAGTATCCGTGCGTATTCTTCATTCACGGAGCAGGGATTGCCTCGTCGATTTTGCAGCAGTGGGGTTCGTATCAGGAGCTTCGCTATGTGTTCAATGCGTATATGGCGAATTCGGGGTATGTGGTGATGGATCTGGACTATCGCGGGTCGTCGGGGTATGGGCGAGATTGGCGGACGGGCGTTTATCTGCATATGGGTGGGCCGGACCTGGACGATGTGTTGGGTGCCGTGGACTACCTGAAGAAGCGGGGAAGTGTGGACATGCGGCGGCTGGGGATTTGGGGTGTGAGCTATGGAGGGTTCATGACGAACATGGCGCTGTTTTTATCGCCGGGGACGTTTCAGGCAGGCAGTGCTTGGGCGGCGGTGAATGATTGGGAAAACTACAATCCGGGCTATACGCAGGAACGTTTATCGACGCCCGCGGCGCATCCGGAAGCGTATCGCCGGAGTTCGCCGATTACGTTTTCGAGTGGGTTGAAGGACCATTTGCAGATTGTGCATGGAATGGGGGATTCCAACGTTTTGTTTCAAGACGCGGTGCAATTGACCGAGAAATTGATTCGGGAGCGGAAGCCGTTTGAAGAGATATTTTACCCGCAGGAGGACCACGGATTTGTGCGGGACGAGACGTTGATTGATGCGTTCGGCCGGGCGGCGCGATTCTTCGATAAGCACTTGAAGCCATGAGACTGCCGCGTTTTTATCCGATTATCGATTCGGTGGCCGGCGCTCGGGCGGTGTTGGACGCGGGGGCCGAGATCGTGCAGTGGCGCCACAAGGGCCGCTTGACGCGAGAGGCGTTTGAGACTGCGGCGGCGATTGCGGAGCTATGCCGAGGGGTGACTTTTGTGGTGAACGACCGGGCGGATGTGGCGGCGCTGCTGGGGGCCGCGCTGCATTTGGGGCAGGAGGATTTGCCGCCCGCGGCGGCGCGCTTGTTGGTGGATAGGATTGGCTATTCGACGCATAACCGGGAGCAGGTTTTGGCGGCGAATGAGGAGCCGGTGGACTACCATGCGCTGGGGCCGATCTTCGCGACGGTGTCGAAGGAGAACCCGGATCCGGTCGTAGGGATGGCGGGGTTGCGTGAGATTGCGGGGCTGTCGACGCGGCCGCTGGTGGCGATTGGGGGCATCACGCTGGACAGCGCGCCGATGGTGATTGAGGCGGGCGCGCACTCGGTGGCCGTGATTGGCGCGCTGCGGATCGGAGATATGGAACAGACGGCACGGGAGTGGATTCGGCGGCTGCGTTAGGGAGCGAGGGCCGGTGACGGCGGGGAGTGTTGTGTTGCCGACTCGTGCGGCAAAGGGTAGGTGGACGGTCGCCAGTACGGTGAAATTGGTTCGCATCAACCGTGTTTTTTTCCTGGTGTGTAGCCCTTTGTTCCCTCCGATGTGCGCCGAACCGAACTAATTTCGTGGTTTACACAACTTTGCGGGAGTCCCCCATACTGGAGTGTGACCAAACGATGAGGGACCAAAAACAAAGCTTAGGTTTGTTCGATGCGACCACGATCGTGATGGGGTCGATGATTGGATCCGGGGTGTTTATTGTGGCCGCCGATATAGGGCGGCAGGTGGGATCGCCGGGGATGATGTTGATGGCGTGGGTGGTGACGGCGGTGTTGACTCTGATCGCGGCGTTGAGCTACGGCGAGTTGGCGGCGATGATGCCGAAGGCTGGCGGCCAATACGTTTATCTGCGGGAGGCGTTCGGGCCGATGTATGGGTTTCTATACGGCTGGACGTTTTTCACGGTGATTCAGACGGGAACGATCGCGGCGGTGGCGGTGGCATTTGCGAAATTCCTCGGGGTGTTTGTGCCCGATGTGCCGCAGAAGACGGTGGCGATTGTACTGATCGTATTCCTGACCTGGCTGAACACGCGGGGGTTGCGGACGGGGGCGCTGGTGCAGAACGTCTTCACGGTGGCCAAGACAGGGGCGTTGATTGGATTGATTGGGGCGGCGATTTTGGTGGGGCGAAATGACGCCGCGGTGGCGCGGAACTTTGGGGACAACTTCTGGGCGGGTGGATTCGACGGGCTGACGGCGGTGCGGGTTTTGGGCGTAGCGCTGGTGGGTTCGTTATTCTCTTCCGACTCGTGGAACAACGTGACGTTTACGGCGGGCGAGACGCGGAACCCGAAGCGGAACGTGCCGCTGTCGTTGCTGCTGGGGGTGGGGTTGGTTTCGGTGCTGTATTTGCTGGCCAATTACGCTTACCTGCTGGTACTTCCGTTTGAGCAGATTCAGAATGCGGCGCAAGACCGGGTGGGCACGGCGGCGGCGAGCGCGATTCTGGGGCCGGTGGCGGTGCAGGTGATGGGGGCGGCGATTATGGTGTCGACGTTCGGTTGTGCGAACGGGCTGACACTGGCTGGTGCGCGGGTTTACTATGCGATGGCGCTGGACGATCTTTTCTTCAAGCAGGCTGCACGGCTGGACCCCAAGACGCAGGCACCGGTGACCTCACTGTGGATTCAGTGTTTATGGGCGTGTGGCTTGACGTTGACGGGTAGTTATAATGATCTGCTCGACTATGTTATATTCGCAGTTTTGCTTTTCTACATTTTGACGATTGTAGGGATCTTCGTGCTGCGCCGAACGCGCCCCGATGCGGAGAGACCCTACAAGGCGTTTGGTTATCCGGTGCTGCCGGCGCTGTACATTTTGCTGGCCAGTGGCATTGAATTGTTGTTATTGCTGTACAAACCAAGCTTTACGTGGCCCGGGCTGATCATTGTTTTGCTTGGCATTCCGGTATATTTTTGGTGGACAAAAGGGAAGGTTAAGGCATGAGTCTTTTTGCGGTTAAGCCGCTTTCGCGGATTATTGAAGAGTCAGAGAGCGGTGAGCATCAGCTGAAACGAACGCTGACGGCGACGCAATTGGTGGCGCTGGGCATAGGCGCGATTATTGGGGCAGGCATCTTTACGCTAACAGGCGTAGCCGCGGCTGAACATGCGGGCCCGGCGATTACGCTGGCCTTCATCGCGGCGGCGATAGGCTGCGCGTTTGCGGGGCTTTGTTATAGCGAGTTTGCGACGATGATTCCGATAGCGGGGTCGGCCTACACGTATGCGTACGCGACGATGGGCGAGTTGATGGCTTGGATTATCGGTTGGGATTTGGTGTTGGAGTACGCGGTGGGGGCGGCGACGGTGGCGGTGGGGTGGAGCGGGACATTGGTTTCGTTGTTCCACAATTTGGGTATCGATTTACCAGTGCAGATTTTGGCGGGTCCGTTTGAGGCGGTTAGAATGCCGGATGGGTCGGAAGCAACGGGCCTGATCAACCTGCCGGCGGTGTTCATCGTGTGTGCTATTTCGATTTTGCTAATGCGTGGGATTCAGGAATCAGCGCGGGCGAACGCTGTGATTGTTGTTTTGAAGGTAGCGGTGGTGGTGGTTTTCATTGCGATCGGCTGGTCGTTTGTCGACCCTGCCAACCACGTTAACTACATTCCGACGAATGAAGGGCCGAGCCGTTTTGGCTATTCGGGGATTCTGCGGGCTGCCGGAGTCATTTTCTTTGCCTATATTGGTTTTGACGCGGTTTCAACGGCGGCGCAGGAGGCGAAGAATCCGAAACGGGACATGCCGATTGGGATTATCGGTTCGCTGATTATCTGCACGATTCTGTTTATCCTTTACGCCCATGTGCTGACGGGCATTGTGAACTACAAAGAGCTGAACGTGCCGAGCCCGTTGACGCTGGCGTTGAACAAGATGCCGTATACGTGGTTGGCGATTACGATGAAGCTTGCGGTGCTGGCTGGTTTGACGTCAGTAATTCTGGTCATGTTGTTGGGCCAGAGCCGGGTATTTTATTCGATGTCCCGGGACGGATTGCTGCCGAAGCTGTTCAGCGACATTCATCCGAAGTGGCAGACGCCGTGGCGGAGTAATCTGCTCTTTATGTTTTTTGTGAGCCTATTTAGCGCCTTTGCCCCGATTTCGGTGGTGGGCGAGATGACGTCGATTGGGACGCTGTTTGCGTTTGTATTGGTTTGCGGTGGGATTTTGGTGATGCGGAAGACGCATCCGGACTTGCCGCGGCCGTTCAGAACGCCGTGGGTACCGCTGGTTCCGGTGCTGGGCGTTCTGGTGAACTTGGCATTGATGGCCGGGCTGGGCTGGTCGAACTGGCTACGCCTGTTCATCTGGATGGGACTTGGCTTGGCCATCTACTTTGGCTACAGTCGGCACCATAGCCGGTTGCGGACGGTCCCCGCTGGTGGACCGGGAAAGGGCGGTAGCTAGAGCGCCGAGGTCCTCAGTTTGGAAGGGCCGCACAAAAGCTTCGTGCGCGAAGTTCGCGGCCCAACTGATACGGTCCTCTTTCGAACGGCGTCGCATGGCGAGCAGAGTTTGGCTCATTTTATGACCGCAGCGGGCGAGGATGGCTAGGGCCATGGTAGAAACACGGCTGGATGGATCCTTGGAGGCCTGTTCGACGAGAGTCATGAGGCCGTCGGGATCGAGCCTGTAGGCGATGCCTTCGATGAGATTGGCCCGGACCCTTTCGCTGGGGTTGAGGTATAGTTCTTCGATTTTTGAGACGTTTTGCATGTACCGGCCGAGGAATTTGACGGCCTTGGACTGGACTCGGAGATCGGGATGGCGCGCGAATTTGAGCAGTACGACCAAGATGCGATTGGGGTCGGGTGTGTCCTCGACAAGCGTTAGGCAGCGTTGAATCTCAGGGAGGGGGACCTCGGCGGGCCAATCCCGGCCTGAAAGCAATCGCTGGAGGAGTTTGGTGCCGTAGGAAGAGTCATGGACCATCGTGAAGCCCATAAGGGTCTTCGCTTGCTCTTCGGACAGCGCGTGCGGATCGAGCAGCGCCCGTGATATGACGTGGCCTTCAACAAGAAAGTCGGCTTGTTCGCTGTGACGCTGTTGAATGGTTGTGAGAAGATACTCGAAAAGTTCGGGGGGATGTGATAGCCCGATCCAACTGTCTAGCTGGCGCGCGACACTGGTCGCGCAACCAGCCATCACAGACGTCCAATTTTCAACGTTGGTTGGCATTGTATGAAGGGCTTATCGTCCGTGGTGGAGAAAGTTTGAAGGCAGCCTGCGATATACTTCGGCAATGAGACTCGTATTGGCGTTGCTCGTCGCTGTCCTCGCGGCTTGGTCGGCTCCTGATTTTTCTGGTTCCTGGAAAGTGAACGTTGGCAGGAGTAATTTCGGCGCGTTTCCCAGGCCCGATAAGTACACCCGGATGATTGACCACAAGGAACCCGCCTTAAAAATTGAGGAGGCCCAGGCGTCGGAACGGGGCGAATGGACGGCGGTTATGAACCTCGCCACGGACGGCAAGGAAACCAAAAGCGAAGTGCGGGGCAATGAGCTGAAATCGGTTTCCAAGTGGGAAGGCGATGTTCTGGTGGTGAAGAGCAAGTTGAATTTCAACGGTACCGAAGTGGAGCTGAGCGACAGGATAAGCTTGTCGGAAGACAAGAAGACGATGATGGTTCAACGGAAGATCGAGGCGCCACAGGGCACGATGGAGCAGTCGATGGTGTTTGAGCGCCAGGAAGCGGCGGCCAAATAGCCGCGCCGACCCACCGATTCCGCAACCAAAATCTCTATCTTGTCCAAACAGTTGATTCTATTGTTGTTTTGACTTGAGAGCGACTCCGGAGCATATTCGCATTGTTTGGCGACAATTAGAAACGGCCGAAACGACAACTAGTGTTTAATTGCATAAGTTCACAATTGTGTTGCGCAACTGACTTCCTTTGACCTCCCGTTTCCTCCACCGGAACGGCTTAGGATGCTCATTATTAAGAGCGACAAACGCTTGGATGGCGTCGCGGAGCTGGTCCTTGCTGGCGAAACTGGCCCCGCGGAGGCATTTGCGGGTGAGCAAGCCAAACCAAATCTCAACCTGATTGAGCCAACTGGCAGACGTCGGCGTGAAGTGAA
>JANXMS010000041.1 GCA_025354525.1 Acidobacteriota bacterium | reverse complement strand
GCGGAACTGGCTGAAGTGGAGAGTCAAGTTCGGGAGCAGTTGACGAACGTGAAGGCCCGGGAACTGTTGGTGGGGAAGACCGCTGAGGCGGCCCGTTCGATGGCCGAAGCTGGAGGCGATTTCGGGAAGCTGGCGAAGTCTTTGGGTGGTGAGATTAAGACTACCGCCGAATTTGGCCGCGATGGCGCGGCGGACGGGCTGGGCGATGCGGCGTATTTTGCGGACGCCTTCGTGAAGCCGGTCGGATCTGTGTTGGGGCCCGTCTCGATGATGGATCAGTTGGTGATTGTCCGGGTGAATTCGAAGGTCGAAGCGGACTTGGGCAAGCTGGCGACGGAGCGGGAGGCGATGGTGGGCGCGCTGAAGGGCCGGAAATCGCAGGAACGTAAAGATCTGTTCGAAGAGGGCCTTGTTCATCGCCTCATTGACCAAGGTAAGATCAAGATCAACACCGACGCTATCAAAAAGCTGCAGAATAGCTACCGCAGCTAATCGGACATGGTGCATTCGGTTCTTGAATTTCTAAAAACTCTGACCAACCCGGACGCGCTGATGCAGTTGCTGAACAGCGTGTTTTCGGGCTGGGCGGGCTATGCGTTACTGGCTGCGATCGTTTTTTCTGAAACTGGACTTCTCGTGGGTTTCTTCTTGCCGGGAGACTCGTTGTTGTTCACGGTTGGGGTGGTGGCTGGGGCAGGGGGGCTTAACGTCTGGGCCATTATGGGCGTCATGATGGTGGCGGCGGTTGTAGGCGATGCGGTCGGGTACACGCTGGGGCGGAAGGCCGGGACAAGCATTTTCAATCGTCCGGATTCGAAGCTGTTTAAGCGGGAGTACCTGATGCGGACGCAGGAGTTCTACGATAAGCATGGCGGCAAGGCGATTATCTACGCTCGGTTTGTACCGATCATTCGGACGTTTGCGCCCTTCATCGCGGGCGTCGCCAAGATGGACTATCCCCGGTTCTTGTCGTTTAACGTTTTCGGGGGCATCGGCTGGGTGATCTCGATGACCATGGCTGGTTACTTCCTGGGCGACAACGAGATTGTGCGGAAACACTTTGAAAAAGTGATTCTCGGCATCGTTTTTATTTCGGTGCTGCCGATCGTGTTTGAGTTGATCAAAGGTCGCGGGCGCAGCGAAAGCTGATATTCGTCGTGGCGCTATCGGGCGTGTTTTTGGTCCGGGCGGCGGGCCGGTAGCGGTTGCAGTAGCTTTTGTGGCATAGGTAGCTGCCGCCTTTCATGACGCGCTCTCGGCCTTCGGGGGGGCCTACGGGGTTCACTCCAGTCGCGGTCATGTGCCAAGTGGGATGGAACCAGTCCTGGCACCACTCCCAGGCGTTTCCGGTGACCGATAGTAAACCATAGCCGTTTGCGGGGAAGGCATCGACCGGGCCTGGGGCCGTGAAGCCGTCATCGCCGAGATCAAACTTGGGGAATTCGCCCTGCCAGATGTTGCACAGGTGGCGGCCTTCGGGGGTAAGCTCGTCGCCCCACGGGTACTTCTTTTGGACAAGGCCGCCTCGGGCGGCGTATTCCCACTCCGCTTCGCGGGGCAACCGTTTGCCGGCCCAGTCGCAGTAGGCTTGAGCGTCGTTCCAGGACATATGAACGGCGGGATGGTGGGGGCGGTTCTGGACGGACGAATCGGGACCTTCTGGGTGCCGCCAATCGGCTCCGGGGACTTTGCACCACCATTCGTGTCCGAGGACGGTGTCTTCGACGATGCGGCGATATTTTTCTTCCGGGATGTGGCCGGCGAAGACGAAGCCCCAGCCGAATCGTTCGCTTTCGGTTTGGTAGCTGGTCGCGCAGACGAACTCGGCGTACTCGGTGTTGGTCACCGGGGTCGAATCCATGAAGAACGGGTCGATGTGGATCTCACGGATCGGACCTTCGCCGTCGGCGGGGAAGCCCTCGGCGTCCTCGGCACCCATCAGGAAAGGGCCTCCATCGAGCTTTGTCATGCCGCTGGTGGAGCCGGAGCGGACGATCAGCCGTTCCTCGGCCATGCGGCGCGATAGGGCTTCCTGCTGCTCCCGTTTCCGACTGGGGATGCAGCAGGGGTTTACTCCTCCGAAGGCGCGGAACGGATCGCTCATACGGCGGGTTGCTTGGCGGTTTTGATTACCGCTTTCTCCTTCAAGGCGTCGACGAAGGCTTCGAGCGCCTGCTCTCGGACGCCGGCCTGCATGGCACCTTCGATTTCTTCGCGGACGTCGTTGAAGGGGCGGACTCCTTCGGGTCGGCGGTCATGCAGCATCGCGATGTGAAAGCCGAAGACGGAGCGGAAGACTTGGCTCACTTGGCCGGGAGCCAGCGGCATTACCGCTACTTCGAACTCTTCGACCATTTCGCCGAGCGGGAACCAGCCTAGGCTGCCGCCTTGGCCGGCGCAATCGGAATTGCGGTCGGCGACCTCGGCGAAGGTGCTTCCGGCGGCGAGTTCGGCTTCGGCTACGGCGATGGCGGCTCGGGCGGTTTCTTCATCCACGCTGTCGTTTACGTTCTTGACGATGTGCGAGGCGTGGAGCATGGGTGGGACGGCGAAGCGTTCCTGGTTGGCTTTGTAGAAGTCGAGCAGCTCTTGCTTCTTGGGCTTGGGCGCTTTTTCGCCGACGTCTTGGACGAGGCGTTCGAGTTGGATCTGGGTGCGCATTTCGGTGCGCATCGCGTCGTGGTCTACGCCGGCGCGGGTGGTGCCCGCTTCGATGTCGTCCGGATCGCCGGGTGGAGGGAGCAGGGCGGTCATCCGCTCGTCAAGTTCTTCGTCAGAGATCACCGGTGCCCTGCTGGCCGCTTCCTGGCGCAGCAGAACGCGCTCAATGACATTTTCCTTGCTCCAATCCTTCAACTGGATCTCGCGTGCGATGGGCTCCATGTCGGCCATCATCGCTTCATAATGTGGACGTAGCGAAGCCATTTCCTCGCGGATCAATGCTTCGTCGACGAATTCCCCGTTTATCAGTAGGCCCATAATCCTCCTGCTATCCTAGCGCGGATGTCTGAATCGGCGCACCAAAAGCGAAACGGCCGCAGCAAAGCCGCGACCGTTTGATTTGAGGACTGTGTTAATAGTTAGGACCGACGACGCCGGGCGAAGGCCAAGGCGGCCAAGCCTGCGCCGAAGAGGGCGTAGGTGCCGGGTTCGGGGATAGGAGAGACCGGTACGTTCTGCGTGGTAAGCGGTGCCACTAAAGTGTTGATGTTACCGGGAGTCGTCGTTACACCGGCACCTACGGTCTGAACCGGGAGACTGGCAGCGGCAGTAGAAGCCTGCTGACCTATCTGGTTGATGACGTCCTGCGGCGTCTGCCCAGCGCCAGGAGCCGGGGTGCTGAAGCCCACATTGAACCCTCGATAAAACAGAGCGTTTACAAGATTAGTCCGAACTTGCCCGCCTGAGTAAACGATGTCATTGCCGTTGCCTCGAATTCCATCCACAAAATCGATACCGATAATCGTTAAGCCATCATACGTGTCGGCTACGGTGTTGAAAAAGATAGTATCGTTCGTGTAAAAATTATCTTGATACACAAAATTGTCAAGATTGAATTTTGCGGCGGTATCGATGACCGTGACGCCGAAGTACAGGCGGTTACCAAACTCGCCTGCAATTAGCCCCGGAGCGAGGCCGAGCCAACTGTTGAACTGGCCGGTAGAATCGATGATTTGGCCGAAGTTTGGCTGCCCAACCAACCGATTGTAGGTGGAGCCACCAGTCCCGTTCCCGGTGAAGGTGTTTACGCCCGTCGTACCGTTCATCAATCCTGCCAGCGCGTTTTGGCCGTAAGCCGTATCATTCGGACTTCCGATACCAGTGCCGACCGACTGAACGATGGTGATGACCGGGGCAGCAAAGCTCAACCCGGCCACGATAAACAATAGCGAAACTGATTTCCTCACGATTTTTAGTCCTCTCTTTTAACGTATTTCGTTTGTTTTACGTAGGCGGTGAGCCGCCTTACACTGAGCCAACCTTACGTCTGCTTTACAGTACAATGCTTAGAACTAAAGGTCAATAGTTACAATCGACCGTACTGGTGTTTTTGCCTTAGTTGGATCTGTTGGAGTACCGGTACTAGAAGATTCCAAGCCATTTCCGTCTTTTTTCGGGCGGATCGAGCGGTCCGGGCTCGATTTTGTAGCCGTCAATGACCGCCTGCGGGTGAGTTTTGAGTAGCGCCTCGGCATACTCCGCCCCGTATCTGTCAGACACAAGTTTCCAGGTCAAGTCCAACCGGGGTGTTCGGCGTTGGAAATCGTGGGCGTCGCTGGCCAAAAAATGAACCCAGCCTTTTTCCATCAGCAACTCGGCGAACTTCTTGGCTTCGGATCCAAAGAGTCCTTGGAACGACTGGCCGGTTACTTGCAGGTACGCTCCCTGGTTGACCCAAGCCTCTAGCCGCTCCGGCTTCTGGCGGAGTAGCCAGTTCCGCTCCGGATGGGTCACAATCACCCGCATTCCGGCGTTTTCGAGCTGGACGAAGATCTGTTCGGTATTCGGAAAGATCATGAGCTCGCTGAACTCGACGAGCAACCATCCGAGTCCGTTGACCGTATATTTGGCAGGATGGAGGATCGCGTCCTGGATGTTGTCCAGCTTCAGGTGGAAATCGCATCCGGTGTGGATCCGAATCGTGTCTCCAAGTCGGGCCTGCAACTCAGCCCGGCGGGCGGCGATGAGGTCGGGTTGAAACTCGTATTCCAGATCCGCATGGGGCGTGCCGACGATGTCGGTGGTTCCGTGGGCGGCGGCCAAGCGCAGCATGGCTTCACTTTGCTCCACTGTCCGAGCGCCGTCGTCCATCCCCCACAATACATGACTATGAATATCGACCATGCTGGCTAAATTTCCATTGCCCGTGTCGTCGGGTTGAAGCGCACGCGGACGCCTTTTCGCAGCGACTCCATCGCCATGCACAGCGCGATGTTGGTTGCCTGTCCTGCTTCGACGGGCGCGTTTGGTTGCTGCCGCGTTTTGATGCACTCGAGAAAGTTTCGAATGTGGGCTCGCGTGGCTGGCCCGAAACTACCGGGCAATTTCTTTTCGATTGTTGGCTTCAAGTCCACTGCTTTTAAGTCCTCGCGGAAGAGGCTGTACCCCTCGCGTCCGAGGTCGAACCGCGCCTTCGACCCGTGGAACTGTGCCATCTGGTCGTTGACCGGCGCATAGCGCATGGCTTTGTAGCCCACCGTAAACACGGCGAAGTAGTTTTCTGGGTATTCGAGGCAGATCGTCGTGGTTTCGGGAATCTCGACGCCTTCTAGATTCGCTTTTCCGCCGGCGGTTGTCACTGCGGACGGATGCTGGGAGCCCATAAACCAATGGAACACGTCAATCATATGCGCCGCTTGACCGACCATCAGCCCACCCGAATAGTCCCAGTAGTAATACCAATTGAAAAAGCGTTTGGCTTCTTCCTGGCGGGCTGGCGAGCTTCCTTGCCACTGCTTCCAATCGAGTTTTCCCGTCAACGGCTCGTTGCGAATGGAGGCTTGGTGGTTGTACCACCACGAGTTAATCAGGCGCACATCGCCTAGGTCGCCGCCCTTCATCTGCCGATGGGCTTCCTGAAAAAGCTCTGAGCTGCGGCGCTGCATCCCCACCTGGACAATTCGCTTCGTTTCGCGAACGGCGGAGATGATCCGATCGCCCTCTTCGATCGTATGCGCCAACGGTTTTTCGACGTAGACATCCTTGCCCGCATGCACGGCGTCGATCACCATTTGCGCATGCCAATGGTCGGGCGTGGCTACGATGACGACCGGAATCGACTTGTCGTCGAGGAGCTTGCGATAGTCACCGTAGGCAACCGCCCCGGTCGAAGCCGCGGCTAGGCCCGCCTTTAGATTGGGCTCATAGACGTCGCAAACCGCCGCAATTTGCACGCCGATTTCTTTGAATTCGCCGGTGAGGAAACGTCCACGTCCGCCTGCGCCGATGATGCCCGCTCGCACGGGTCCATCGGTTGCCAAGGCCACAGAAGAGGCAAGAACGAAATTACGTCGATCAATTCCTAAGTTCATCTATCTTGACTGCGAAGTTAGCATGGAACGAGCCTTACTGCTAGTGCTGATCAATGCCGGGTCTACCCTTTATATTGTAGGACTGATCTGGTTTGTTCAATTGGTTCATTATCCTCTGATGAGTCGAGTTGGGCCTGGCGCTTACCCGGTCTACCAACGGGCGCATCAATCGCTCACTACTCTCGCGGTTGGTCCGGCGATGCTGGTTGAGTTGATCGCCTCGATAGCCCTGGTGGTGGACGGGCCGCGCGATCCGCTCTGCTGATTTGGGCTGGGTGCCGTCGTCGCCCTCTGGGCCTGCACGGCTTTGGTGCAAATGTCACTGCATGCAGCACTGGCGGAAGGGTTCGATGCGGAGGCTCATGCGCGCCTCGTGAGCACGAACTGGCTCCGTACTGGTCTGTGGTCTCTTCGCGGTGTACTTGCCTTCTGGCTTATTGTCCGCGCAGGGCGATCGCCGTAAACAGAGCCGCGACAGCGACGACCGGGGCATGAGGCAGTGATAGCGCATCTGGTCGGTCGAGCGTTTGTTGCGAAAGGTTTCGCAGGTTCCGCCATGTCCGCCCGACCTGGCCTTTTGCCACCACCACGATCAGCGCGACCACGCCGCCAAGCACCGACGTCAGAACGAACAGCAGAAACCAGTTGTTCCAACCCAGAATCGCCCCGAGCGCAGCCATCATCTTCAAGTCTCCGCCTCCTCGGCCCTTTAACAAAAAGAAGATCAGATAGATGCCGAATGCCGCTCCGAATCCGATGGCAGAGAAGCCTAGCCCGGCCCATCCGGCCCGCCATCCGTGAAAAGCGAACCCAGCCAAGGCACCGGCCAGCGTGAGCGCGTTGGGGATCTGCCGGTTCCGCAGATCCGTGTAGGCACAGGCTGCGGAGAAGAGGAGGAGCAGCGGAATCATGCTGGTAGAGGCGGCCGACGCTTGTGCCAATCCGTCTGCGCTTGAAACTGTTTGCCCACGGCGAGGAGGAGGTTTTCCTGGAAAGCTCGGCTGACGACGCTGATGCCGACGGGCAGATTCTGGGCGAAACCGCAGGGTAGGGAAAGCGCTGGCAATCCGGCGACGTTTCCGGCCGCGAGTAAGGGCAGGCTACTTCGCCAGTCGTCGATCCGGTCGGTAATCCGCTCGGCGACCTTCGCGCGGCTGGGGCTGATCAGCACGTCCACTCCGTCGAACACTTTCGCCATAGCGTCCTGGATGACCCGCCGCAGCCGCATCGCCTTCAGGTAGTCGGTCGCTTTATACTCGGTTGCGGCCACAATCCCGGCGGCCTGCGCCTTGTCGACCAACTGCTGGATCCGTCCATCCGCGACGAGGGGTTCAAAAACAGACGCCATTTCGCAGGCGATGATCGTCGAGGCGACGGTGGCATAGGGCAGGTCTGGCAGTTTCACTTCCTTGACTTGAAAGCCGAGCTTTAGGAGCACCTGAATGGCCTCGCGCAGGGCTTGTCGGACGGCGGGATCCTCCACGGCATCCAGATCAGCGGGGTCCCAGCCGATGCGCATTTCGGAAAACGGCCGCACGTACTCGGGGGTGTAGTAAAAGCTCTTGTCAGCCGAGCCGGGGTCATCGCCGTCGCCACCGGCGATCACTTGCAGGACTAGCCCGCAATCCTCCGCGGTCCGGCACATGAGTCCGATTTTGTCCATAGTCCAAGACAGCGCCATGGCACCGGATCGGGAGACCAAGCCGTAGGTTGGGCGCAGGCCGGTGACCCCGCAATAGGCCGCTGGGATAAGGATCGAGCCAAAGGTTTCAGAGCTCAAAGCGAAGGGCACCAAGCCGGCCGCCACGGCAGCTCCGGAGCCGGAAGACGAACCGCCGGACCAGCGGGTGACGTCCCATGGATTCAGGCCGGGGCCGGTTGAGGAGGCGTTCGGATAGCGATAGCCGCCGCCTCCGGCGAGTTCTACCATGGCCAGCTTTCCGATGCAGTTGGCACCGACGCCTTCGAGCTTAGCGATCACTTTGGCGTGTTCTTTGAAGACCTGCCCGTTGAAGGGCGGCGCACCCCACTCAGTTGGGTGGTTGGCGTAGCTTAACAGGTCCTTGGCACCGTAGGGGATGCCGTGGAGCGGGCTCCGAAACCGTTCCCGCTTGAAGTCTTTGTCGTGATACTTTGCGGCCTTCATGGCTGGCTTTCGCAGCGAATGGGCAAGGGCGTTGTACTTCGGGCCGCGGCTTTCCAGCCGGTCGCACCATGCCTTAGTCAGCTCCTTGACCTTGAACTCCTTGGCTCGCAGCTTGGCCTGGATTTCGCCCAACGACAGGTAAAAAAACTCTTCCGGGAAGTTCGGCTCCATTCTAGTAAGCCTTGAATTGGAAGGCCGGTTCAGTGGCCATTGGCACCGCGAGTTTAGCCAACTCCGCCCCGGCCGCCCGCACCCGTTCCCGGGCTGCCGATAATTCATCGGGGACGGTTGCCGCCGTTGTCTGCGCCGCAACCGGCACAGCCGTCAGGAAGATAGAAGCAAGATCGCGACGCCGCATGATTTCTCTATTATGGGCTATCCGCTTTTTGCGCCGAGAGCTTCGAGCGCCGCCTTTTCCATCACGCTTCGGGGGGCGGTCTCGCCGGTGAAGATTTCGAATTGTTGTGCGGCTTGTTCCAGGAACATCTGCAACCCGTTGATCACTTCCCGGCCTTGGTCCTTCGCCTTGGCGAGGAGGAGGGTCTCCATAGGGTTATAGACCATGTCGAAGACGATGTCGCCGGGAATGTGGTCGTCGAAGAAGCAGTCCTTCACGTTGGGCCACATGCCAATAGGGGTGGCGTGGACGACGACGTCGAAATGCTTTTGCACCGCCTGTTCGCGAGCGAGCGGTTCTCCGCCGCAGATCCGCGCCAGAGCGCGTACCCGGTCCAGGTTTCTTCCGACTAAGGAGATCTTCGCACCGGCGTCGGCGAGCGCAAATGCTGCTCCTCGCGCTGCCCCCCCGTTGCCCACGATGAGCACGCTTGACTTGTTTAGCTTCACGCGTTTGCTGAGGGGAACGGTTACGCCGGCGGCGTCGGTATTCGTCCCGCGCCATTTGCCGGCCTTTTTCCAGATGGTGTTCACCGCTCCAATGCGCCGAGCCAATGGCTCTACAACGTCCAGGTACCGAATGATCTTCTGCTTGTGCGGAATGGTGATGCTGCAACCGGTGAGCGGCAAATTGTCGGCGAAGGTAAAGAAGTCCTTCATATGGGCTGGCTGGACGAGCAGCGGAAGATACACGGCGTCGATGCGCTTCGATTGGAACGCCCGGTTATGCACCTGTGGCGAGATCGAGTGCCGTACGGGGTCGGCCACCACGCCGAAGATTTTCGCGTTTTTGGAAAACTTTTCGATACGGTAAAGATTTCGCAGCAAACGTGCCGAAACTTGGCCGCTGGCCGTGCCTTCTGCCGAGGTCGGTGCCGCATAGGTATAGACGCCGCCCCAGGCCGGGGAAAGCACTCGCGTGGGGAAGCCGACTTCTCCCATCGCCAGCAGAATCAATTTCTCTCGCGGAAACGCCTTCGCCAGGGCGAGGAGTTTATGGCTGTCGTTCGGCTTCTTCGCTGTCGTCACGACCTTGTAGGCATGGGCTGGAATCTTCAGCATCCGCTTCAAAATCGTCTCGGGCGGCGGAGTTCCTTCGTAGTTGTGGTAGCTCAGGATCAGGGTGCTTTCCGCCCGCAGATGTTCCAGCTTGCTCGGCGCGCTTTCGGCGCTTTCAATCTCTACGTCCACGGCGCAGGCACCTGCCCGGACGGCTAGTTCCAGAATTCGAATCTGTTCGTCTATTGACCCGCTATATTTGCCGTGGTTCTGGTGGCGCCGACAGGTGGCGAGGATCGATGCTTCTGGGTTCGATTCGAGGAAACCCGCGATCGCGTTCGCCCCTTCGTTGGGATCGGGGAGGTAGTCAAGCCGGAACTCTAAGAAGCGTTCGCCACCTTCTATCTCGTTTTGGGCGTGTTGCAGCAGCTTCGCGACAGTGGGCAGTCCGAGAGCGATACAGATTTTGGGTAGTTGCTGAGGCAACGGTTTACGCGGCGGCATGGCAGGTGGCGGGAACGGATCACTAGCTTATCACTGCTTGCTCGCCCTTTGGGATTCGATAAAGGCAGCCGCGCATGTAACTTTTTTCGCCAATAGCGATTCAGGATCGATGGCCAGCCCCAAAGGAGTAACCTTCGTCGAATTTGCGCCGCCTCGGTGACGATCCGCCGGAAGATCCCGACCGTTGGTGGGCAGGTGCCTGTCGCGCCGAACTCCCTCGGCGGATCGTCTCGTAGCGTCGGCACTGAAAGGGTAACGCCCCCCGGGATTTTCTTCCTGTAAGGCTGCACCATGCGCGGCGTCGGGACCAGCAAATGGATCCCCACCGGCAGGGCAGCGTAACGCCTTTCGAGCCCGACTACTTCCGGCTTGGGTCCATCGTTCCTCTTCTCCGCCCACGTCTACTTGGCCATTTGTAATAGCATTACGGCATGAAACTGAATCGCAGGCAGATGGCCCAAGCCGCTCTCGCAGGCAGCGCGAGTATGCAGGTCAGTTCGGCCCAATCGACGATCACGCACGGCCCGTTCCTTGGCCACGTCGGAATGAGTGACGTTTGGGTCTGGGCTCGGACCCCCAAGCCCGGCTCTTTCCGCGTCCGCTACGGCCTCTCGACTACGGCCCTCGACCAAGTTTCGCCCGTCGTCCCCACGGTCGCTGACCACGATTGCTCGGCCTGGACCCGGCTTGCCAACCTCGAACCCGGGACCCGCTACCATTACGCCATCGAAGGCTCGCCGATCATCGGTACCTTCCAAACGGTTCCGTCGCCTGATCGCTATCGCGATGCCGAAACGAATCCGCGGGGCCTGTTCAACTTTAGCTTCCAATTCGGTTCGTGCGCCAATCAAAAAGCCGGCGGTACTTTCGGCAGCACGCTTCCCGCTTACAAGACGATGCGCGAGCAGCATGGCCGAAAGGTTCTGTTCTCGATCATGAACGGCGACTGGGTTTATGAAGAGAAGCGGGAATTTACCGTGGACGAGTGGAAGGCGCAGACCGGCCTAAAAGATACGCCTCTGCTCGCGCAGATCGACCCGAGCATCACGGGCGTATGGGAAAATTTTAAGCTCTATTTAGAGAGGGGTAAAACTCTTTCGGCTTGGCATCGCGACGTCCCTGGCTACTTCACTCCGGACGATCACGAGATTCTGAACGACGTCTACGGTACCGGCACCGCCGGGATCAAAACACAGGAGGCCGTGTTTCGCGACATCGCTCTGCAGGGCTGGTACGACTACATCGCCGGGAGCAATCCCACCGCCTCGAAGCAAGGCATCCACTTCGGGCGGGCTAGTTTGAAAGGGGACGTTCTGACGGACCCCAATGCAGATTTCAGGAAGATCAAACTGGCCGAAGCGACCAACCTCCATGTTCACTGGGGCGGGCAGAACGCTGGCGTTCCTCCGCGCACGAACGCTCCGGCAGGAGACCCCAACGCTGGTGTCTACGAAATCGCGGCGGTCCTCGATCAGCATCGCGTCCGCGTGAAGCCGTCCTTTACGCAGGATGGTCAATGCTCCTACTCGATCGGCCGCCATAACTACGGCAGTTTCCGTGTCGGCAATGTCGAAGTTTACCTGCTCGATACGCGGGGCGAGCGGGACATGCACGACGTTCCTCACCCGGAACGTCCGGGCCCGTTGATGCTCGGCAAGACGCAACATGCGTGGCTGAAGGAGTCGATGGCCAAGAGCGACGCGGATTTCTTCTTTCTCGCTTCGACGGTCAATCTGATGATCCCCCACGTTGGCTCGCCCGGATCGACCGATCCGATAGCTGGCAAAGACGACGCCTGGACGGCTTTCCTCGCCGAGCGCGAAGAGCTGATTCTGTTCTGGGAGGGGCTCGGTAAACCCGTCATGGTGATGACTGGGGACCTTCATAACAGCTTTGCCGTGAAAGTCACCGAGCGCGTTTGGGAGTTTGCAGCCGGCCCTCACAACTCGCAGAACCATCCGCTGATCAGCGAGGGTAGCCGCCCCTACAATGGCGAGTTCAACTCTCGCGGTCGGAAGTGCGATATTCGCTGGTCGAGTTTCGTCCGTAACGATGTGCCGGCGCGTCTGCGTTGGCG
This sequence comes from Acidobacteriota bacterium, assembly GCA_025354525.1. Classification (GTDB taxonomy): domain Bacteria; phylum Acidobacteriota; class Terriglobia; order Bryobacterales; family Bryobacteraceae. Next base: position 19,216 of record JANXMS010000041.1, on the reverse strand, counting down.
GCCCATTTATGCGGTCGCTCAGATCAATAACGTATTCCGCAATCCCGGCCCCGACGGCCGCGAACGTTGGGTCGCCTATCCCCGGCCCCACGCCGTGATCCAGTACTTCGACGGGGTGACTGGCGACCTACTTTATGCGGAGCCCGTTCATGTTCGGTAGCCTTGTTTTTCTTCTCGCTCAGGTCACCTGGGTCAACCTGCCACCGGCTGGATCGCTGCCGACCGGCGTGACGCACGATACCTACTTCAGCTCGAGTATGGGCCACGACGTGGGATACCTCATCTACCTGCCACCCGGCTACGCGAGCGAAGCCACGAGCCGTTACCCGGTCATCTACAACCTGCACGGAGCCGGTGGCAATGAGCTTCACGGTTCCCTGGCCGCGCAGATCCTGGACGAAGGCATCACGGCTAAACGCTGGCCACCCATGCTGATGGTGATGCCCAACGGCGGCAAGAACAGCTACTACAAAGACTCCGCCGACGGCAAGACGATGGGCGAAACGACCATCATTCGCGAACTTATCCCGCATATCGACAAGACCTACCGCACGGTGGCGGCCCGTGCCGGCCGGGCCATTGAGGGCTTTTCGATGGGTGGCCGTGGCTCTACGCGATTAGCCATGAAGTTTCCCGAGATGTTCATTTCGCTGTTCAATCAGGCCGGCAACGTCTACCCCATTTCCGAAATGTACAACTTGGCCAAGCCCGACGAGTACCCTAATAACTATCTCGGGAAGGACAAAGCCCGGTACATCGACAACGACTCCTATCTGCTTCTGGCGAAGAATATCGGCCAGATCAAGGGGAAAATGCGGATTCAGATCGCGTGCGGCACCAAAGACGACGGGCATCTGCCCACGGTTCGCCGTTACCACGAAGCGCTTGTCAAAGCGGGCGTCGATCATACCTATTGGGAGATGGAAGACCTCGCTCACGAACAGAATAAGATGCTGGAACGCTACCGTCCGGTCTGGTTCGATTATCACGCTGAATCCTTCCGCCGAGCCGGCTTGCGATGACCCGTCGGCTTGTTCTGCTGCTGGCTCCGCTCGCCGCGTGCACTCCGACTGAGGCGGTGAACTTCTACCCGCTCCGCGGCACCGTCAAAGCACTGCAACCGGCTGACCACATCGCCGTGATTCAGCACGAAGCGATTCCCGGTTTCATGGAGTCAATGACGATGGAATTCCCGATTAAGGATCCCGCCGAATTCGCGAAATTGGCCGTTGGCCAGCGCATCCGGGCTACCGTTTGCCAGCAGTCGCGCGGCCTGGATTTTTGGCTCCAAGGAATCGTAGTGGAAAAGTAGGCATTTTTACGGCTATGCTTATTCGGGATTCAAAACCACATCAGGAGAGTTCGAATGAAAAAATTGTTATTCACTGTATTGCTCGTGTTCGGCACCAGCGCGTTGTTCGCCGATGACCATGAGGCCTTCGAAGCCGCCATGAAGAAAGCTGGCAAGACGATGGGCCCGCTTAAGAAAGCCCTCGACTCCAACTCCTTTGCCGACGCCATGCCCGGGGCGAAAAACCTCGTGGACATCTACGACGTAACCGAGAAGTTTTGGAAGGAACGCAAAGCTGACGACGCGATCAAATCGAGCGCCGTGGGTAAAGCGGCCGCCGCGGACCTTCTAGCTGCCGTCACCGCGGAAAAGAGCGAGGACGCCAGAGCCGCTTTCGGCAAGCTCGCCGGCACCTGCAAAGGCTGCCACGAAGCCCACCGCGAGAAGCTCGCCGACGGCACCTACAAAATCAAATAACCCGATTTTTCGGTTGGATGGATTGCTCGCTTAGCTGCGGGTGATCCATCCATCTTGCAGTTCGATTACACGGTGTCCCACCGCCGCATTGCGCTCGTTATGCGTCACTTGGACAATCGTCACGCCTTCGTCGTTTAAACGTTTGAAAAGCTGCATAATCTCCTCGCCCTGCGACGAGTGCAAGTTTCCTGTCGGCTCATCGGCGAGAATCACCTTGGGCCTTGAAATCACCGCCCGCGCCACGGCCACCAACTGCTGCTGACCGCCGCTGAGTTGGTTCGGGAACAGGTCCTTCTTGCCGACGATATGGAACCGGTCCAAGACATCGGCCACCATGGACTGACGCTCTGCCTTGCTGATGTTCCGATAGCTGAGCGGCACTTCCAGGTTTTCGTAGACCGTCAACGAATCGAGCAGATGGTAGCTCTGGAAAACGAACCCGAAGTACTGTTTATACAGCGCCATGCGGTCGTTCTTGCCCAGTTTGTGAATCGGGTGTCCTTCGAGAAAGTACTCGCCCTTCCATCCGGTATCATGCATGCCGAGAGTGTGCAGGAGCGTTGATTTCCCCGCGCCGCTCGGGCCCATGATCGAGACGAACTCGCCGTCCTTGATGTCCAAATTCAATTGGCGCAGAATCCAGGTCTTCGTCACCCCATGCTCGAAATACTTCTCGACATTGCGCAGAGAAATGATCGGGTCGGCCATCTAAAGCACTTCTTCGGCCATCTGCGCAGCTGTCTTTTCTTCGACAATTCGGCCGTCGAACAGCCGAATTGTCCGGTCCGCATACCGCGCATATCGCGGGTCATGCGTCACCATGCAAATCGTCGCCCCGCCCCGGTGCAACTCGCGCAACAGGTCCATCACCTGTTCGCCGTTCTGCGAGTCCAAGTTCCCGGTTGGCTCGTCGGCCAGCAGCACGGCTGGGTCCCCGGCCAACGCTCTGGCCACGGCCACGCGCTGCTGCTGGCCGCCCGAAAGTTGCGAAGGATAATGCTTAATGCGGTGCAGCATCCCCACCCGTTCGAGCGCTTCCTGCACCCGCTTCTTCCGCTCCGGTCCCGACATCCCCCGATACGTCAACGGCAGTTCGACGTTCTCGTAAACCGTCAGATCGCCGATCAGGTTGAACGCCTGGAAGATGAACCCAATCTCCCGGTTCCGGATTCTTGCCCGTTCCGAAAGCTTTAAGTCTTGTACCGGCGTTCCGTTCAGCACGTAGCTGCCGCCGCTCGGGGAATCGAGCAGGCCAAGAATCGCCAGAAGCGTCGACTTCCCGCAGCCCGACGGGCCCGAAATCGAGACGTACTCGCCCTTTTTTACGTGGAGATGAATGCCCGCCAAGGCGTGCGTCTCCACTTCATCGGTCACAAAGACTTTCGTCACCGCATCCATACTCAGCAATGATGTCGACATATTCCGTCCCTTATTGAAGCCGTATCCGGTTGTGGGTATCGTACTGCGACATATCCGACAGGATCACCTTGTCGCCGACCTTCAGCCCCTCGACCACTTCGATTGCATTTACCGACGCCCGTCCGAGCTTCACTGGAACCCGTAGCGCCTCTTTGCCGTCCGCATTCACCCGGAACAGCGTGATGGTCGAAAACGGCTGCCCGTACACCGGCCGCCCCATCTGAATCACGTCGGCAATCCGTTCCAAATCCACTGTTCCATCCACCGATAAATCCGGCCGCGCCCCCGCTGGCAAAGCTGAAGTCAGCTTCACATCCACGGTCACCGTTCCGTTCACCGCCGCCGGGTCGATTCTGGAAACGACCCCCTGGATCAAGCCGTTCCGCGTATCCACCGTCGCCGGCTGTCCCAGCGCAATCTCTTTCACTTGGGTTTCAGCGATCTTCAGTTCCGCCTTCAAACGCGTCGGCTGGGCGATCTTCGCCAGCGCCGCCCCCATCAGAATCCTTTGCCCCACTTCCACCGACATCTGCTGCAACACGCCGGCCGCCCCGGCCCTGACCTTGAGCTGGGCCACCTGTTGCTGCTTCAACGCGCGGGCCGCCTTTTGCTTTTCAATCTGCACCTGCTGCGAACCGAGTTGCGCTTCCACAGACTCCTTCGTAATCTCGATCCGCTGCCGCTCAATCTTATAGCGCCCTTCGAGCTCATCGGCCTTGGCCTTCGAGAGCCTAAACTCCAAGTCCGCCTTCAGGCCCAATTTCAACAACGCCTCGTCGCGTTCCGACGTTAGCTTTGCTTGCACCAACTCCGATTGCACCCGCGCCGCCGCTGACTCTTGGTCCAACCGCGCCGACTCGAGCTTCACCTTCAAATCCTTATAGCTCGCTTCGGCTTGCTTCACGAGCCAATCGGCGTCCACCGCCGCCAACTGCAGCTCCGGGTTTGAAAGCTCGAGCAGCACCGTATCCGGCTGCACCGCCGCACCCGCCCGCAGGAAGATGCGGTCCACGCGGCCGTCCGTGATGGCCGGGACGAATAGAATTTCCTCCGGCACCAGCGTTCCCATGCCGCGCACATTTCGCAGCATTGGGCCCCGTTTCACGGTGTCCGGCCAGAGCGTCGACGCTTCCACGGCTACGGCCGCCGGCTGGAGTCGGGATAACCAAAAGGTAAGCCCGCTCCCCGCCGCCAACACTACCACGGCAAGGATAGCTCGCTTGATGTTCTTCTTTCTCGATACTCCGGTCCGGGCTACATCCATGTGGTTGATTCCTCCTTTCATGATCGCAAGCGCCGGGCCAAAGGGCACGGAGCTGGAAAATCATCACGTTAGCAGCATCGCCGCTTGTAAGGAGTGTCCGGTTATGGGACTCAGGTGCGCGGGATTAACGCAGACCCATGCTCAAGCCCTCCATCCGGTCGGCGTCTTTAGCCCGTCGCGGGCATAGGCTTGGTAGGTCGCCGCGATCGGCGGTCGTATCTCTGCCGTAAGTCCGTGGGCAAGCGTCGACGCCTGTGCCAACGCGCGCTCCGCCCGCACGAAATCCTGCTTTTGCAGGTACATTGCGGATAACTCGGTTCCATCGTTGGAGGAGGGTTTGCGACGATTCCTTCCCCGCCAGTTCGCGGCGGACGACTCCCTGCGTTTTTCAGGCAACGCGGAATCTATCGGTCCGATATGGCTTTCACCCTGGGCCGGGGCACCGCCTCCCGTTGGTCGGGCCCGGGCCAGGTAAGAGAATACGCGGGGAGGAACGAGTCCAGCCCATCGTTCGCGATGAGTTCCGACCGGCTATTCCTTGATCGGGGTGCTCGCCAGCATTGCCCGTCTCCGCTTCACCGGCAGGCCCAGACTAACATGCGCTTTTCACCTATCCGGGCAAAAGGGGACATTTCTACTTTGCCTTGACAGGAACACTTTTCCGCTTGACTTCCTGAGAGGAAGAGGGCACGATCATCCTAGCAGCTGCCATTATGATGGTGCCTGCCTGAGTAGTTATGGAAAGATTGCTCCAACGGTGGTCGTTGGCTATAGCGCGGGAGGTGGCCAGGAAGCCAAAACGGAGATAACCTTACCAACCATGAACCAGGAATCGGAGATGCAGCGGCGGTTTGGCGCGAAGGTTATGGCGACTCAGTCGGCTGCGGCGGGGATCCAATTGTTTCTGATTCGGGTCAATGAGGGGGTCCGGTTGGCCTCGCTTCTAGCAGCGCTCGGCGGGAAAACAGTGATGGCGGGTCCGAACTGGGTTTTGGCCGAAATGGCGTTCTCCCAAGCGATGGCATTGCGGGCGACTCGTGGCGTGATAATAGCCGGAGGCGTTTCAATGGATTCGGAGCGTATAAGTCAGCTCCGGAAAATGCTGTGAATTGATCGCGGCACAACGTAGATTACAACTTCTTAAAATTTGACCGAAGGAGGCATTATGCCGCAATTTCCAAGTGTTGGGCAGGAGCTGCTGGATGTTCCCTTGCCCGAGATGGTGCTCAAGCTGGCAATGGGCATCGCGTCGGCGCAAGCGGCGCTAGACGAGAACTCCGTGTCCACGGCGGTCCTGCTAGCCGAGACGATCGTCAAAGACGTCGTGATAGCAACCACCCAGACGATCAGCGCCGCTGGCGTCGTGACCTTTGCCGACAGCAAGGCGGATATGAGCCTGATGCAGATGGGGCTGATCCCCACTTTCTATCAATTCGCCGAGGCCACCATCGAAGTCACGATGGACATCAAGACCACTACTAGCTCGGAAACCAATATCAAGGTATCGACTGCCGCCAAAGTGGGTTTTAAGGTCTGGAGCGCTTCAGTCAACGTCGACGTGTCCCACAATCGCAAGTTTCAGAAGGAAGTCCGGGGTACGTCCAGGCTGGTCGTACGCCTGATGCCGGTGCCTCCGCCAGCGCAGATGAAGCCGGTGTTCACCACGATCGACAATCGAGTACCGCCAGTAGTACCGTAGTGGACTAAGTATAAGACTATGGCCATCCAACTAACGCAGCGGGACGCACTGGTTCCCGCCCGCGAACTGCCGGGGGTTTCGCTTGCCGACCTTGTTGCCCAATTGGCGGAAGCCATTGCGGAGGGGCAGGCGAAGCTGGACCTGTCGGCAGCCTCGGTTGTGCAGGAACTGGCGAAGACCAAGGTTCAATTTATCCCTGAGATTCGCCAGGTGATTGGCAAAGACGGGTCGATGAGGTTTGAGCCGGCGGCACCGATTGAGGTGAGTTTGCTGGAGCTGGGTATTCAGCCGACATTCTACGCGTTTTCCGAAGCCACGGTGGAAGTGGTCATGGACCTCAAGGTGGTGGAGCAGACTACCGGCACGACAACGCAGGGAAAGAAAGGCCTTTTCGCAAGTACTCAGTCGCTTCGGCTGGAACGGAAGCTGAACCGCGATGTCAAAATATCCTCGAAAATCACGGCGAAACTGGTACCCGTGCCAATGCCCCAGCTTTTGACTACGGTCCGCACAATAACCGATGAGAGAGGATAGCGGCCATGGCGGGTAAACTTCGCGTCGAAGAGTTTCTGGGTGAATTCGGCAAAGCCCTTGTCGCCGCGCAGGATCAGATCCTCAGAGCGGCTTTGGAGAAGCCGTCCCCCATTGAAGGGATGAGGACTGCATTCTCAATCAGCGAGACGGAGTTGGAGGTTAAATTCGTGTTCGAGGAGGAAGCCGCGGGGACCGTGATTCGCCCGGTGACGTCGAGCATGAGCCGGTCGCAGGGCCTGAACCCCGGAGCGCTATCCACTCTAAAGGCCAGGATCCTGGTAGTTCCCGATGAATCTGCGAAGACGCCGAACCGCGCGCCGTCGGATGTCGAGAGGGAGATCCGGCAGCGTCCCGACTTGCTGCGGCTGCAGCGTGTGTTTGGGAACCTCGCGGTGAAGGCGGAATTCGTGCCGTCCGTCGGCCGGTGGATTGTGGACGTCGTCGAACCGGGAGGGCTGACTGTGCGCAGCTTGCAAGTCGCGGACAGCCGTCCTGTCGGCGTTAGTGAGCCTTTGGGCCACTGAGGGAAGAACCGATGCCGAACGGGAAGACTGTGGAAGAGGCCGAGAAGCAAATCGCCGCGCTGGTGGAGGAAAACAAGCGGCTCGCCGCCGAAGTGGATGGCCTGCAAACGGACGGCGCAACGTTGGAAAAGGCGGCCCGGGGTGCCTTGACGGCTAAGACGGTTGCGGAACAAGAATCGGCGAATGCCAAGGCAAAATTGGAAATCGCCCAGCAGCAAGTCGCAAAGTTGCAGCAGGCCAACACCGCCTTAACCGCCCAGGCGGCGCGGTTGAATCGTCAAATCGAAAAGAATCCGTTGACCCCGCTCACGGTGGAAGAGGCGGTGGCGCTTTTTGAGGGACTGTTGACGCCGTTCCGGGCCTCGAAGACGCTGGAAATCAGGCAGGTGACTCTTAGCCTAAAGCTGGCGACCGGCAAGATTGGCGACGTGCCGGTGATTTTGGTGCCCGATCCGAAATCGGCGGATCCCGCGCTCCTCCACGAGATCAAGCTTGATTTGACGAGCAGGCCTTCCGATGATGGATTCGCACCGGTCACGCCCGTGGCCGAGTGCCGCTTGACGATCAGGGTCGCCGGCCCCGGCACGGTGGCGGCGGATCCCGCTTCTAAAGATGGCAATTATCCTTGCGGCGCCATCGTGTCGTTGACAGCCACGCCCGCGCCGGGGGCGACGTTCCAGGGCTATGGCGGCGCGGCCACCGGGTCCAATCCAACGGTGGCGGTTCTACTCGACGACTCGAAGACCGTGACCGCCGCGTTCGCGCAGCCGCCGGGAGTGACGCTGACGGTGGCGACGAATCCATCGGGTCTCGCCGCACGGATTGGAACCAGCGGTGCGTTCACGTCGGCGCCGCTCGCGCAGGTGGTTCCGGCCGGCCAGACCCAGACCGTTAGCGTATCCGATCCGCAGGTGGTAAATGGCACAGGATTCCGCTTCTCAAGCTGGTCGACGGGCGGTTCGACCGCAACAACGACAGTGGACCCATCCGGCAACATCACGGCGACGGCGATCTTCCGGGCCGCCTGCCATGCCGTAACCGCCACGGTGGCGGGTTCCGGCGGAACGGTGGCGCTGAGTCCGGCTACTGGTGCGTTGGCCGGGTTCCCCGCCGACTGTTACGCTCCAGGCGCCCAGGTCCGGATCCTGGCCAACCCCGATCCCGGCTTTGGCATCAAGGCGGTATCTATTGCTACCGGCGGTACCACGCAAGCTGTCACCACGGCCAATACGCCGGTAATCGTGTACAGTCCCATCACCGCGACGGTAACCTACGTGCCTAGACCCGCGACAATCTCGACCATCTTCCCTCCTGTCGCGACTGGCACCGTCAATCAATCGAAGGTGTTCTTCTCGAACCCGACGCCGACGCCGGGCAGCAACCTCCGCATAACCGAAGTTACGTTCCAGACGACGGAAGGCGCGGGATCGGTCACGCTGGTGAGTAAGCGGCCGGTCGTTTTCGGGAATCTACCTGCCGATGGACAATCGAGTACGCTACAGCTCGTTTATCAAATTCCGGCGAGTGTCACAACCTTTAACATCTTCGTAACCGTGGAGGTGTCGAATGCCAACGGAGACGTGTTCGCGAATCAAGTCTCGATCGGCCATTCACGGCCCAAGTGAGGGTCGAAACTGAGGAATATCGACCTCTCCCCGGCCAGTTTCAGTTAGACTGTCGTGACCCCTGCCCAAGCTATTCATAACCTCCCCGGTAATTGATTAGCGGCCTCCGGTTCAATAGAATCATTCGTTTCCGTAGCGTCGCCCGACGCCTGTGGCATGATTGTGAAGGGCTCTCTGCGGCACAAATTCCCAGAACGCTTGGAAACTGGCCCAAATCGGGAGGCGAATGATCCCGAAACCCGCTAATCAAGTACCCTCTCCGCAATCACCGTTAATATGGGGCTGTCCGCCGCTGATTACGATCGCCGTCACGTCCTCGGCTTCGGGTTCTTGCACCCGTTTCGATTCCGCGGTCAGCTCCTCCCGGGCGGCCGGAAGGGGTTCCACCTTGAGTTCGACGATGTCCGGTGGGAATAGAAGGTGAAGGAACCAGTCGAAAGCCACGCGGAACCGCCGTTTCCACCTTGGGAGTGCGAATAGGTAGTACGTCCGCCAAGCGAACCAGGCCAGGAACCCCGTGACACTCACCCCCATCACCCGGCCCACCCCGCGGTAATCGTGAGGTTCTAAATTCTGGCCCGTTAGCGACGCTACGAGGTTACGTGCCACATGTCGGCCCTGGCGGATCGCATGCTGCGCCGGGGCCGGCTGGTAGCCTCCCACCAGGTTCCGGTAGCAAAGCGCAATCGCCGATGGCCCACAGCGTCCCATAGCCCAGCACCTGAAGATACTCGTTTACGGGGAGCCGGTGAGCGCCGCCTTGCGGTCGCGGAACCTCAATCGTCCGGATCAAAGGCGAAGGCCGGACACCCGCGGTCCGGATGACCGTTTCGGCTTTTAGTTCGTGCCCGTCGTGGACACACTTTCAACGAACCCCAAGAACCGGGTTATTTCGTCCGGGCTCGCCCCCAAGGCGATCATCTCAATCTTCTTATGAGCTTTAGCCTTATACTCATGGCAACCACTGCTCCTCGCGCCAAGCCATGTCCCAGAACAAGTACTCATACCGGGCCGAGAGCACGAACAACTCGCGGCATCGGGTTCGCTGGGCTACCGTCAGCTTCGGGGCTTCGGCATTGAACATGGCCAGGACTTGGCGCACGCTCGTAGCGTACTCTTCTCCAGCGTAGTTCTCTATCCATTTCTGATATTCGGGGCGTTTTGAACCCTTCCTGACCAGTACCCGGCCCACTTCCTGGTAGATCCAATAGCAGGGCAATAACGCGGCCAAACCCTCGGCGAAGGTGCCGTTCGCGACGGCGGCGCGAAAGTGATTGGCGTAAGCGTAGTTGACCGGCGCCATGGGCGCGGGGGCCACTTTCTTTTCGGCGGCGATGGCCTCTTTGGCATGGCGGCGCAGCGTTTCGGCCCAATCGCGGCGGGGCGCTTTTGCGGCCAGGTCGAGCAGGGCATGGGAGAAGGCGTCGAGGTAGGCGGCGTCCTGTTGGAGGTAGAAATGAAAGCGCCCCGGTGGCAGGGTGCCATCCGTAAGCCCCTTTAGAAACGGATGTTCCAGAGTCTTGGCGTAGATGGGTTTGATGGCCGTCCAAAGCTCGTCGCTGGGGGATGGCTGCGCGAACAGCGCTGGCACGAGCAGCAGGTAAAGGAGTGATCGCACCCGTTTTAAAGGAAGACCTTGTCGATGACGTTGCCGCCAAAACAGGAAGTAGGGAAAATAGGTCGCGGTAGGGGCGCTCATCGCTGAGTGCCCCCCGCACAGATCCGTACGAGCGGCACTACCGCATCTTCTGGTAAATTATCCACCGCTCGCGCGGTTTGTGCGCCGTAGTAAAAGCCGGTCGGCACCTGCGCCTCACCGAGAGAATCTGCTTCGACCCGGAAATTCTGCATGGATGTACCTCACTTTCATGATGATTTTTATGAACCCCAAGAACCGGGATATTTCGTCCGGGCTATCCCCCCAAGGTGATCATCTCGATCTTCTTATGAGCTTTCGCCTCATACCCATGGCCCGACTTCATTGCTTCCAATCTTTCATCGGATTACCTGTCTGTCTTTGCCCTCCACACTGCGCTGATCACGTCTCGGACCTGCTCGTCACTCAGACCATGGCCGCCTGCGGAGAACAGACACGTCACGAATTTTCCGTCGGCCGTCAATCTCGCTCGTGTACAGCTCGAGCAAAAGGGTTCTGTGACAGAAGCGATTACCCCGATGTCCCCAGCGCCATCAATGATCTGGTAATCCACCGATGGAGCGCTGCCGCTCTGCCTTCCTGTTTCTCTCAAGCCGTAATGAGAAGTGATCCTGGAGAGAATCTCAGCCTTCGATACGACCTTTTCGGATAGCCAGCCGTTCGAGTTACCCACATCCATGTACTCGATAAATCGGATGCCAAATCCATTCTTCCTGGAGAAGTCCACCAGATCGAGGATGTCATCGTCGTTGACGCCTCGTTCGATCACTGCATTGATCTTAATGGGCTGCAGCTTATAGTGCTTCGCTGCAAAAAGGCCTTCCAGCACCTTGTCCAGATTACCCCGCTGCGTCATCGCTCGAAACTTCTCAGGATTGAGCGTGTCGAGACTGACGCTGACGCGCCGCAATCCGGCGGCGCTAAGAGCCGAGGCCTTTTCCGCGAGCAACGACCCATTGGTTGTAAGGCACAGTTCTTTTAGACCGGGCAGGGGTGACAACTGGCTGACCAGTTTCTCCAACTCCTTGCGTACCAGGGGCTCACCGCCAGTGAGCCTGATTTTTTCCACTCCGAGTTGGACAAATATAGTGGCCAACCTCACGATCTCTTCAAACGTCAGGATTTCCTGTTTCCCGAGCCAATCGTACTCGTCGAGGGGCATGCAGTAGGTGCAGCGAAAGTTGCACCTGTCTGTGACCGAGATCCTCAGGTCTCTGAGGGGACGTTGATAGGTGTCTAGCGGCATTCATCGGCTCCGTGCCAGGGACAGGCAAGCTCTTTCGGAAAGCGGCCTCCTTTGAAACGTTCCGCTACTTTGGACCTTTCAGCTGGGTATTGTTCGGTGTCGATATAGTTGGGACGCCGATTGCGCAATGTAAACCAGAACCCCTGGAGTAAGTCGATCAATAGGACCGTTCTTAAGAACTTCCTCATAATGCTTCCACTCTCGCTGCGAGACCTGCCAGATTCGGCACTCGGGCTTCTTCCATCTCCTCGTCCGTGGGAGACCAGGCAAGGTTGCGCAACATTTCGTCCCTATCGCTGTTTTGGCTCTCCACAAGCTCGTGCAGCCTCGCCACCCCTGTCCGATAGCAAAAGTCACCGAAAGGTTCTTGCCGTTGCCGGTGGACACGGTAGACATCAATGAGTCGGGCAATTTCGCGTATAAGCCCCGGGGGGCCGACGGCTTCGGCGTAGAGCTGGGCAAGGCGCGTCCCTTGAGGGCTTCCACCGACGTAAATATTGTACTTGTTTTTTAAGCGGCCAATCAGGCCGATCTCGGCCGTGGGAGGACGCGAGCAAGAGTTGGGACAGCCGCTCATCCGCATGCGGATCTCTTCGTTGCCATAGCCGAGCCCTTCCAGCGCATCCATAAGATACGGGAGACGCCGCTCGGCCTCCGTGATGGCCAGGCCGCACGTCGGCATGGCCGGGCAAGCCAGCGAATGACGGCGGAAATTGGAAACTTGCTTCTCCGTGGGAATTCCGTAGTCTTTCAGCAATCCCCGGACCAGTTCGACCTTCTCCTCCGGGATTCCACTGAGGATCAGGTCTTGCGATGGTGTCAGACGGACGGCAGGCCGGAAGCGGCGCACAATTTCTCGCAGGCCCGTAAGCATCGGGCGTCCCTCCGTGTCCTGGATCCGGCCGTTCTCAACGAAGATGCCTGCGTACCAGAGCCCCGGTTCGTTTTGCTGATGCCAGCCCAGGTGCAGTTCTGCGTGAGAGAAGCAAACCGGACGTGCCCCTGCCAGTTTCCAACCCAGCCTTGCTTCAATCTCTGCCCTGACCCGTTCAATACCCCAATCCTCGACGACGTACTTTAGCCGCGCGCGGGCTCGGTTGCCTCGGTTTCCGTTGTCTCGCTGAAACTCGACGATCCGGGTCACCACTTCCAGCAGCCCGTTCGTGGGAACAAAACCAAGCGGTTCACCCAGCCGTGGAAAAGTTTCCTTCATGCCGTGCGTACTTCCCAAGCCTCCGCCAACCAGCAACGTGTATCCCGCAACCTTTCCCCCATCGAGGACGGGGACAATGCCGATATCATGGGTGTATACGTCAATGCAGTTATCGTCGGGATCGGCAATCCCGATTTTGAATTTTCTCGGCAGGTAGGCGCTGCCGTAAATCGAGTCTGTCTCGTCAGCGGTTATCTTCTCCCCATCCAGCCAGATTTCGTAGTCGGCCCCCGATTTGAACCCAAGATGCTTTGCAATCTCTCGGGCCACGGCTTGGCCGTCGAAGATTGACCCCTTGCGAATGTTGGCGACGGGGCACGCCATGGTGTTGCGGTTGCCATCGCCACAAGCCCCGTAGGTCGAGATGAGCTCCGAGTTGAGAAGAGCTATCGCCGCTTTGAGATTCTCCTTACCGGTGCCGTGAAACTGAATGCCCTGCCGGGTGGTGATTCGCAAGGTCCCATTGGCGTATTGCCCGGAGACGCGATTGAGGATCTCCCACTGCTCGGGGCTCAGTTCTCCCCCTCCAGGGTTTTTCGTCCGGATCATAAAGGAATACTTCCGATCCTTCCCCTCCGCGCGCAGGCGGGCGCGGACATCCCGGTCGTCCTGTTGATAAATGCCGTGGAACTTTAGGAGTTTTGTAGTTTCGGAGGCGAAGTGACTGGAAGCCTCACCGAGCTCCGCCGCGATACTCCCTCGGAGCCCGTGGCTGTTTTCCTTTATTATCTCGGCCCTGGATTTCTTTTTTTCTTCCATAAATAACTCCATCACCTGGGCTAGTGAGGCACGTGCTGTTCGGCGTGGTATGAGCTGCGTACCAGGGGCCCGGCTTCCACGTGGCGGAAGCCCATCCCGAGTCCGATCCGCTTCAGCTCGGCGAACTCATCGAGCGCATAGTACTTCATCAGGGGCAGGTGCTGCGGCGATGGCCGCAAGTACTGGCCGATGGTCAGGATGTCGCACTCCACTCTTCTCAGGTCGGCCATTGTTTGGACGATCTCGGCCCAGTCCTCCCCGAGGCCGAGCATCATGCCGGACTTGGTAAGGACGCTCCCTGCCAACTCCTTGGCCATCCGGAGAACCGCAAGGGATCGCTCGTAACGGGCGGAAGGCCGCACGATCGATTGGAGCCTGGCGATGGTTTCTATGTTGTGATTCAAGACGTCTGGCTTGGCGCCGACCACACTGGCCAAGGAAGCGCGTGATCCCTTGAAGTCCGGGATCAACACTTCAATGCCGACTTTTGGGTCGTGCTCCCGGATCTTACGAATCGTTTCGGCGAAGATCTCCGCCCCGCCATCGGGCAGGTCGTCTCTGGCGACAGAAGTCACGACTACGTGCTGCAGTCCCAGTCGGCCAACCGCCCTCGCCACCCGTTCGGGCTCCTCGCGATCATATTCCGGCGGCTTGCCAAAGGTGACGGCGCAAAAACCGCAGTTGCGGGTGCACACTCGCCCGAGAATCATGAAAGTGAGCGTCCCCGCTCCCCAGCACGCCCCGATATTGGGGCAACGAGCCTCTTCGCAAACGGTGTGCAGGCTGAGTTCCTTCACCAGAACCTTCAGGCGTAAATAATTCGGCCCGCCCGGGAGCGTAGCCTTCAGCCACGGCGGTCTGGGCGCAGGGCCTGACCGGGAATCCGCTTCCGCTTGCAGGACGTTCAACAGCGCTGGGTATGGCATCTTGCGCTCCGGAGCCCCTAAGGTAATCTCCGTCTGTTTCGGGAACTGCTCGTTCACCTGCACCTCCTGGTTATCTCCCCTAAAAACGACGCTCGGATACTTCCAGGGTGGCCGAACCAGTCTCGACGCGGGTCCAGGAGATCTTCGAATTGACGCCTAAGCTGCCGCGCTTGGTCACGAAGTTGTATATCCCACCCTTGCCGCCGGGTACCAGTTCTGCACGGCTGACTTCTGAAGTCTGTCACGTCTTGACTTATTAGTCAAGACTGGTATCATAAGTTATATTATGAAGTCACTTGCGAGCCTCGCGGCCGACTCGGTACCGTTGGGCCCACCAAACACAAAAATCGTGCGCATACTGCTGGTGTCCACCTACGAGCTTGGCCGGCAGCCCTTCGGGCTGGCGTCGCCAGCTGCGTGCTTGCGCGCGGACGGACACCAGGTCACCTGCACCGACCTCGCCGTGGAAAAACTTTCGCTGGATACGTTACGCAACGTGGATTTGATCGCCTTCCACCTTCCCATGCATACCGCTACGCGTCTTGCGGTGCCGGTGATCAAAGCCGCCCGTAGCGTCAACCCGGGCGCTCATGTGTGCTGCTATGGTCTTTATGCGCCGGTCAACGCCGGTTATCTGCGGTCCATCGGAGTGGAGACGCTGGTGGGCGGAGAATTCGAGGATGAGTTGCGGCGCTTGGCACAGAGGCTCGCGGCCGGTGATCGATCCACTTCCGCGGAACCGCTGATGTCGTTCGAACGGATGCGATTTGAGATACCGGACCGGTCTGGACTGCCTCCGCTCAGCCGATACGCCACCCTGTTCGATGGCCAGACGGATCGCATCGCCGGATATACGGAGACGAGCCGTGGCTGCAAGCATCTATGCCGTCATTGTCCAGTGGTGCCCGTTTACAACGGGACGTTCCGAGTGGTGCCGGCTGACGTCGTGCTGGCCGACATCCGCCAGCAGGTGGAGTCCGGGGCGCATCATATTACCTTCGGCGATCCGGATTTTTTCAACGGCCCCACCCACGGCATGCGCATCATTGATCGGATGAAGCGGGACTTCCCGGCGCTTACTTATGACGTCACCATCAAAATCGAGCATCTGCTGAATCGCCGTGATCTGTTGCCAGAATTGCGGCGCACTGGTTGCTTGCTTGTGACCACCGCCGTGGAGTCAGTGGACGATGAGGTTCTCCGCAAGCTCGACAAGGGCCACACCAAGGCCGATTTCATCGAGGTTGTCCGGCTGTTTCGCGGGGCCGGGCTGAACCTTTCGCCGACCTTCATTCCTTTTACCCCGTGGACGACGTGGGAAGGCTACCGGGAGTTGTTGCACGTTCTGGCAGAGCTCGATTTGGTGCACCAGGTGGCTCCCGTGCAGCTTGCGCTGAGGCTGCTGATTCCAGCGGGCTCGCGACTGCTGGAACTGGAAGAGATCCGCCGCATGGTGGACCTGTTCCAGCCCGACGCTTTGGGCTACAAGTGGCGCCATCAGGACCCCAGCCTCGACCAGTTGGCCGAGCGGCTACTCCATCTGGTCGACTCCGAACAGAAGCGCGGAGCATCGCGGTCGGAATGCTTCGCGGCAATTTGGGCGGAGGCGGGTGGGGACAAACCGGCTCCGGTGCTGGCTCCGGAGCGGGAGAGAGCGCCACAACTGAGTGAGCCCTGGTTCTGCTGCGCTGAGCCGATGCAAGACCGCGTCCCCCTAGTCTGATGGCAATGGCAACT
Source organism: Acidobacteriota bacterium (assembly GCA_025354525.1). Taxonomy (GTDB): domain Bacteria; phylum Acidobacteriota; class Terriglobia; order Bryobacterales; family Bryobacteraceae. Next base: position 2,845 of record JANXMS010000041.1, on the reverse strand, counting down.
TCTACTCGAAAACGTCTGCTGTTGGTCGCGGCGACCGCCGGTTACCAAACCAAAATCTTCGCGGATGTAGCGCGGCTGCTCGGCGTTGAGGTGAGCCTTGCCACCGATCGCTGCCACGTGCTGAACGATCCCTGGGGCGATCAGGCCATCCCGGTCCGTTTCGAGGCGCTGGAAGAATCCGCCGCAGCCCTAGCCCACAGAAGAAGCTTCGAGGGGGTGGTCGCCGTTGGGGACCGGCCTGCCTACTTGGCGGCGCTCGCCGCCGAACTGCTGCGAGTGCCTTTCCATCCACCCGCCGCGGCTGCGGCCGCGATCAATAAATTCGCTGCCCGTGAGTGCTTCCGCAAGGCGGGCCTCCCCGTGCCCCTGTATTCCCGAGTCGCATTAGACGAGGACGCCGAAGCGGCAGCAAGCCGGGTTCAGTATCCCTGCGTCCTGAAACCCCTTGGCCTGTCCGCAAGCAGGGGCGTAATCCGGGCAAATAGTCCGCAAGAGTTCGTCGTCGCCTTTGCACGGATCCGCAACCTTTTAGAAAGTCCCGACGTGGCGCGGCTGAACGACCCGGCCTCGGACCACATCCAGGTGGAGACCTTCTTGCCGGGGCGCGAGTTCGCCCTCGAAGGTTTGGTAACGGATGGGCGCTTGCACGTGCTGGCGCTATTCGACAAGCCCGATCCCCTGGATGGACCGTACTTCGAGGAGACGATCTACGTCACGCCTTCGCGCGAGCCGCTGAGGGTACAGACGGCGATCATTCAGACAGCACAACGGGCCGTGACGGCTCTCGGATTGCGCTACGGACCCGTGCACGCTGAAATGCGCGTTGACGGAGACCGCGTGTGGATGCTCGAAGTAGCTCCGCGCCCGATTGGCGGCCTTTGTGCCAAGGCTCTGGTTTTTGAAGGCGGCGCGCCGCTGGAGGAACTGATCGTCCGGCATGCGCTCGGCGAAGACGTGTCTCGCGCGTGCATGCGCGATGAGGCGGCGGGAGTAATGATGATCCAGGTACCTCGCACCGGCATCTATCAAGGTGTTCGTGGGGTTGATCGTGCGGAGGTGCTTGTTGACGAAGTGATTATCACCGCCAAACAAGGTCAGCTCGTGTTGCCGTTGCCGGAGGGAAACACGTATCTCGGTTTCCTCTTCGCTTACGGAGAAACGGCCTCACGGGTGGAGGAGCGCCTGCGCCAGGCGCACAAACAGTTGGAGTTCGAAATCGCTGAAACGCTGCCGGTGGTGAGTCGGCCAGCGGTGTCTGTTAGAACATTCGTCCGATAGATTTAATCAACCGCGAACGGTACACGACCCGACGCTTTAGTTCAGGCAGCAAACGAGCAGTTCCCCACGCGCCATGCCAGCCTAACCGCTAACTAACGGGCCGGGGCGATCCGCAAGGGTTGCTCTAACCTGATTTTTGCAGCTAACCGCCAAAAACAGCGAAAGTCGGCCCTGCGGCGTGTACAGACCTACCCTCTATCATTTGCCCCGATTTTCTGGCATTCTGCTGCCATCAGCCATGTACTTGCGCAAGAAGAACCGCTCTTTCAGCATCGTGGAGGCACGCCGATTCTCGTCGGGTAAGTCCGTTCAAAAGCGCTGTCTCTAACTGGGTGAGATCAACGACAGCCAGCAGGAGCATGGGCGCAAAACACTGGAAGTCTTCGACGAAACCACGCAACGCTTCCGGTCGATGAGCCTGTTTCCCGATGACCGCGAGGTCCCCGAGCAGGCCCTCGACTGCGTGCAGGTGAAGCTCGGCGAAATGGAATTGCGTCGGTGATTGCTAGTTGGGCTGAGAACTGTGGCGGCGGTTGCAACTCGACCAGTTCTGGAACCAACGGCTCGTGCCGGGGCGCGAAGCCGTTCCCTGGAGCCAGGTTCTGCAGCTGCTCGTCGTGAACCGGTTAATCGATCTCGGTAGCGAGTTCCGGCTCCATCGGCACGGGTTCGATCAAACCGCCATGGCGGACCTGCTCGGCGTCGATTTCGCGGTCGTGTCCAAAGACCGGCTCTACCGGTGTCTGGACCGCTTGCTGGCGCATAAACAAGACTTGTTCGTCTTCCTGCGGGAGCGCTGGCAGGATCTGTTTCAAGTCCGATTCGACGTGATGCTCTACGACCTGACGAGCACGTATCTGGAAGGAGAAGCCGAACGGATTCCGCGTGCCAAACGCGGCTATAGCCGCGACGGGCGGCCCGACTGCCTGCAACTGGTGATTGCTTTGGACGTCATTACCGACGGCTTCCCGTTGGCCTACGAAGTGGTGGACGGGAACACCTTGGACAAGACGACACTGAAAGGCTTTTGGGCCAAGATCGAATCAATGTACGGCAAGGCGGAGCGGGGGTGGGTGATGGACCGGGGCATTCCCACCGAGGCGGTGTTGCCAGAGATGCGCGAAGCCGATCCGCCGGTGCGCCATCTGGTGGGCACATCACGGGCGAAGATGCGAAAAATGGAGCAGGAGTGGTTGTGTCTTGGTTCAGCGTTATCATGAGGATTGCCGCTGGCCTGAAAACACGAGTTCCGCCCTGCGGGCGGGGATTTTCGAGGCATTGGGGTCTACCGCCCGATCTCCGGCGGCGATCGTCGCTGGAAGAGGAAGGTCGAAACCCCACGATTATAGCAAGTCTTGACTTAACACAGGGCAAATCCGCGACGTCTGAAGAGATCCGGAGCAATGTCGGGAGAGAGGAAGGGGGAGAGAGCCTCGGCGAGATCGACGACAAGCGCATGCATTGACGGGGCCCTGAGCTGGGACAAACGTAGTTTGCCGTCCGCCCAATACGGGGCCGGTAGTTCGGGTTTCCAGAACGCCTCCATTAAGGCGGGTATCGCTCTAGA
>JANXMS010000607.1 GCA_025354525.1 Acidobacteriota bacterium | reverse complement strand
CGGGTTTCGGGATCATTCGCCTCCAGACTTGGGCCAGTTTCCTAGCTTTTTGGGCGTTTGTGCTGCGGAGGGCTTACCGAAATCATGCGACAAGTTCGCGCGACGCTACGGAACTCATTGGTTCTATTGAGTCGGAGGCCGCTTATCAATTACCAAGTATGCCGTTGGCTCCGCTCCAGATCCAGCGCTCCTCCGAAGACGACATGAAACCGCAGGCACTACTCAGCGGCGGCGCTCAACCGGTCCGCTCCACCTTACCCTGATCCAGATCCCGCAGGGCAGTAAGCGCCGGTCAGATCGCTCGCTACCTCCCATTCTCTGCCAAAGCGATTTGGAAGATCGGCCGCCGCTTTATGGATCGCGCCCCGTACAACAAGCAGCGTCCCGGCGCAGCGGCACTGCTCGACGATGGCCAGAAGCAGCGCATTATCGCTATGGCCTGTTCTAACCCACCCACAAGACGAAGTCGGTCAAAAGGCGGCTGGTTCCGAGCGTAGGGAGAGAGAATCCGAGTTCTGTTACACCACGACCTCAAGCCGTGGCGGGAAAACAATGTGGTGTGTTCCGGGACTGAGGGAACTCTACATCGCCAACAGGGAAGATGTCCCGGCTGTTTACGAGAAGCCCTACAATCCCATAAAGTCGGTGGTTTGCCTGGACGAAAAGCCCATCACTCTTCATGCGGATGTGCGACCCGCCACTGCGCCCATGCCGGGACCGGAGGCTCGGCGCGACAGCGAATATCGAGCCCAAACCGGGCAAGCACTTCTACTTTCCCACGCCGGACCGAACCGGATTTCAATTCGCATTGGTTGTGTTGAAACTCGCCATGTCGTATCCAGAGGCCGCCAGGATTCATTTGGTGATGGAAAACCTCAACATCCATTGCGAGAAGTCCTTGACCGACGCCCTCGGCTCCCAGATGGGATCGCAAGTTTGGGGAAGATTCGCCATCCATCACACTCCCAAGTATGGAAATTGGCTCAATCAGGCGGAAATCGAAATCGGCATATTTTCCAAACATAGCCTCGGCAATCGAAGGATTTTAGACCTCCGAACCTTATGCAAGGAAGGCTAGGCTTGGTGCCGCCGAATCAACAAAGCAGCTACCAAGATCAAGTGTCAGTTCGATCGGAAAACCGCACGAAGAACGTTTGGATACTAACGAAACCATTTCAAGCGGTCACGGCACTAACCGCAAACCAAAGTACTGGCATCGACAAACACCTTACGTCAAAAGCTAGCCGCCAGAACCCGTCTCCCGATCAACCGTCACGCCTGGGCACCGCCAGAGATTTTCGCGCCGACCCTAGCGATGCGTTAGCATGAATGGGGAATTTATGTCGCTCCAATACCTCACCCTGATCCTCATCTGCACCGCCGCCCTAGCCCAGCAGCCACCGGCCCCGGCACCACCCGCCGCCGCCAAACCAGCCCGGCCCCAGCCCCCCACCCGCGACCCCAACTCGCCCGGCTACGTCAAAGCCTCCGAACTCCCCGACGGCTCCGTCCCCACCCCAAAGCAAGACGGCAACTTCATCATCGGCCCCACCCATCCTCCCGCCCCTGAAACGGTCGTGAAAGAAGGCGTACCCCAAGGCCAGATCATCGAGTTCACCATCGACTCCAAGGACAGCAAAATCTACTCCGGCATCGCCCGGAAGCCCGGCACCTTCGGCCAACCCGATCCCGCCAACCCCGGCAAACTCCTGGTCGACAGTTATCCCCAGCCCTACACCCGCAAGGTCGCCGTCTACATCCCCAAGCAGTACGTCCCCGGCACCGTCGCGCCTCTCCTCGTAGGTGCCGACGGGCCCGACCGCATGCTCTTCACGACGCTCGATAACCTCATCGCCGCCAAGCGCGTACCCGTCATGATCGCCGTCTCCATCGCCAACGGCAGCGGCGACGCCCAAGGCAGCCAGCGCGGCCTCGAGTACGACACCATGTCCGGCCTCTACGCCCAGTTCGTCGAAACCGAAGTCCTCCCCCTCGTAGAGCAAAAGGCGAACGTGAAGCTAACCAAGGATCCCAACGCCCGCGCCACCATGGGCTGCAGCTCCGGAGCCTCCGCCGCCATGGCCATGGCCTGGTATCGGACCGATCTTTACCATCGCGTGCTCAGCTACTCCGGCACTTATGTTTATCAGCAGTGGCCTTACAACGCCGAGACCCCGCACGGCGCCTGGGACTTCCACGCCTCCATCATTCCCAGCAGCCCCAAGAAGCCGCTCCGCATCTGGATGCATGTCAGCGACCGAGACAATCTCACCACCCGCGACGACTATCACGACTGGGTCCTCGCCAACGAGCACATGGCCAAAGTCCTCACCGCCAAGGGCTATCCCTATCAGTTCGTCTTCGCCCGCAACGCTTCCCACTGCGACCGCGGCGTGAAAGCCCAAACGCTACCGTTAGCGCTAGAGTACGTCTGGCAGGACTATCCGAAGAAGTAGCAAACCATACGTTTGGGTGAACTCCGTACCCGCGCTGCGACCGAGCACGGGTACGCTTCACATCACGCCGTTTCTGGAATTCAACCGTTGATCCGGCGCTCATACTCGTCAGGCGAACCGATCCAGAACCAAGTGAAGCGGTTCCCCTCGCGGACGGCCAAAGCACGATAGGCATCATAGATGCGGGCCGACCGGAATTCACCGACGGGTTTCAGCTGGAGGGAAGGGTGACGAGGGTTCTGCCCAAAGATCTCGTACTGTCTGCTCAGGCAACGCGTCGTAGCGATGCCAAAACGCAGGGAGTGTCCAGGAACGGAAGATCACATTTGAGGACTGCCCTGCTCCGCGCATCCCTCTTTCAGTGGACGAGCCTTGCCCTCGGCAATTTGACGCTTCACCTTTTCGGCCCAAGCCATGCCGCGTCCGCCTGAAGAGAAGTCCTTCACCATCTGCCGATCCCAGCCGGCATTGTCGAAATCGCTGAGCCAAGCGGCCCCGCAATGGCATCTTTGATCGCTTCGACAGTCATAACGCAACGATAGCCCGACAGCATCGCCGAAGCCGCCAGGCGCCGACGGTTGCCCCCATCCGAACGCTGGGGCCTATTCGAGGCTTCGCGTGGCGAAGTGCAAAACCGCTTTGACCTCTTATTCCGTCACATCGAACACCTCGGTGATCTCCTTCACGGATAGGCCTGCTTCGACACGGGCATACGAGTGCCCTTCAGAACCCAGCGAACGCTTTCGACAGCGGGACAAGGGCACCAATCTAGCTGTGGCATGCCGAATCTCTGTCGCCCTAGCTCCCCGCCGTCGCCTCCGTTTCTCCCACCTCCTTTGAACTCCCCAATCCCCCCCGCCGACCCGGTTCGACGGATTTGATACTCGACCGGGAAGGCACTTCGAATGGCAGCGCCCCCGTCGTAGCCATCACCGTCCACCATATCGTCGTATCACCGCCTTCCGTCGCTCAAATAACACTGGGTGGCAATATGCAGGCAGCGCTGCGCATCCCGCTCAGTAAAGCAAACCCCAACGGCGTAATCGCCTCCGTGCGGAGTTCCGACCCGTCCCGCAACCCGTCCGTGCTCGGCTCGGGTTCGCTCGCCGTGGCCATTCAACCGGGCAGCGAGGCCGCGGAAGTATTCATCCAGGCCCTGGCGGCCGAAGGGGAAGTGCTCGTCATTGCCTCCATTCCCGGCTTTGCCGAACAACAGTGGCTCGTACGTCTCGGGCCCTATTGGTTTACGTCCCAGCTAACCTGACCTTCGCAGTTAACCCCCAGAAATAGCAAAAATGGCGCTTGTCTGGCGCTTAACCCATTAGTCTGCAACCGCGACATTTCGTTATGCGGCGTGTACAGACCTACCCCCTATCAATGGCCCAGATTATTAGGCATTCTGCTGCCATCAGCGATGTACATGCGCAGCCACGTGCGAAAGAAGGACGGCAAGAAGAACCGCTATTTCAGCATCGTGCAGGCACGCCGACTTTCGTCGGGTAAGTCCGTTCAAAAGCGCT
>JANXMS010000587.1 GCA_025354525.1 Acidobacteriota bacterium | reverse complement strand
TGGCTTCCACCGCCACCTTAGCTTTCAAAGCCGGCGAGTGAGTCTTGCGTGTTCGAGGCATTGATTCTCCTTCATTTTCAATGCCCTCCTACACTTAAGCAATAACCATTTTTGTGTCTAGTTTTTGGGGTCCACCACACGGTGACCCACCCGGCCCCGACGCGGACGCGCAAGCCTCGCGTGCCCTCCGCACCACACGGCAACATCGGGTGAGCACCCAAGCCGCAATAACCAAATGCAGCGTGCTGCCATCTCGCCCCCCCCACTGCAAACCGCAACGTGACCATAAGTTACCCGACTTCACGACGCAGCTTCCACTAAAACGTCGCTCCCTTCGCTAAGACGGAAGCCCATTGTGCTGGCCCGCGGCGTGTAAGTTCCTCGGCAAGCTGGTACGTAACAACTCCCGCAACGATGGCTCCCGACGTATCGAAAACCGTACCGCCGGAAGATTCGTTTCATCCGCATCAAGGCACCACGTTAAACACCAGTCCCGCCTGAGTCGTCCGGCTTCCGATCGAAACCTCGATAGGTTGAAGTCCCGTTGAACATTCGAGAGGAACCATAATTTCTACGCTCAAAAACGGCAGTCCGCCGGACAATACGGTGGACTTGAGCACCGTCGCGGGCAAGCGGCAGAGCCGAGCGGTCACGAGCAGCGGCGGACTCGAACCGCCCACTCCGTTCAACAGGATTTCAAGAACACTCCCCCGTGGACGGGACCCAAACGGAACTTGATTCGACGTTCGGAACAGGATCGGCAGCGCGGGGCTCGCTGACGTTGTCGGGATCTCGACGGAGTGGATCGTAGTGCCGGCCCTTTGAACAGCAACGGTGGCGGCACCCGCCGGTAATGTTGGCGGAGTGACGGCGACGATGGAATCGCGACCGGCATACACCGCCGTCGTGGCGACGCCGTTGATCAGAACTCGAAGGTCCCCGCTGGCCGGAGGCTCAGTGGGCAGCGTTAGACTGCCGGTACCAAAAATGGTGAAGACGGTGTTGGGAGCCAGCGAGCCCGTCAGAAAACTAGCACCGTTCACGATCCCAGCGGCCGTGAACGGCACCGGCCGAGTCAGGAAATAGGCGACGACGCCATCATGGTCAGTCAATCGCAATGCGGATGCGCTGTCGGAGCTGCCGCGTCCGAAGTAGATGCGGCTCAGCAGGGGCAGGGAACTGCTGTTCAATACAATATGGTCAAGCGTTTGCGTCTGACCGTCGAAGACAAACGAGTAGTTCTCGGCGGCTGGTAGGCGCGTCGTCAAATTCGTGAACCCCGGAAAAGTTACCTCTTCAGCGAACGAGTTCCAGTCACCGGCTGCCAGGACCGGGATATCGCTCGGCAGCCTCGCCAGCTCCTCACGGACCGATCGGAATTGGGCTTGGCGCTTAGCAAGCACACGCGGGTCTTCGAGATTAATCCGCGAACGCATATGAACCCCAAGCACAGCGAAGGTCAGGTTGCCGACGCGAGCGCGGAGAAGGATCGGCGGTCGGTCGTGGGTCAACTGGCCCGGCTCGTGCTGATCGTCTTTACCGAGTTGGGCCACCGAGTCCACCGCGACTCGTGAGGCGCGGACGAGGAAGCCAGAGGTAATGCCGCTGGGGTCGTTAGAGGGAGCGGTGAAGGCCATGTAGTCCGAGCCGAT
>JANXMS010000487.1 GCA_025354525.1 Acidobacteriota bacterium | reverse complement strand
GATGGCGGCGCGGAGCTGTTCGACCGCTTCTACAGGGTCTTGATCGGGGACTAGGCGGGTGCTGATTTTGGCGTAGGCCTGGGCGGGGATGACGGTTTTGCCGCCTTCGCCGATGAAGCCGCCGACGATGCCGTGGACTTCGAGAGTAGGGCGGGCCCAAGTGCGCATGAAGACGTCGAAGCCGGGTTCGCCGGTGAGGGCGGGGGAGCCGACTTCGGAGCGGCGATAGTGTTCCTCATCGAAGGGTAGGCTGGCCCAAGCGGCGAGTTCTTCGGGGGACGGCGGGCGGACGGCGTCGTAGAAGCCAGGAATCAGGAGGTGGCCGTCGCGGGATTTGAGGGCGGTTAGAATTTCGGCGATGGCCATGAGCGGGTTGGGGGCGGCACCGCCGTAGGAGCCGCTGTGGAGATCCTGCGCGGGGCCTTGGACGTGGATTTCACCGTAGATGATGCCGCGGAGGGCAGTGCAAAGGGCGGGGAGGCCGGGGGCGAACATTTCGGTGTCGCAGATGACGGCGGCGTCGGCGGCAAGTTTTTCGATGTGGGCGGGGACGTAGGCTTCGATGTGTTCGCCGCCGGATTCCTCTTCGCCTTCGATGAGCACCTTGATGTTACAGGGGAGGCGGCCGTCGCGTTCGATCAGCCGACGGAGGGCGGCGAGGAGGATAAGCGTTTGGCCTTTGTCGTCGCAGGCACCCCTGGCGTAGATGTTGTCGTTTTTGATGACGGGCTCAAAGGGCGGGGAATGCCAGAGGTTTAGGGGATCGGCGGGTTGGACGTCGTAGTGGCCGTAGAGGAGGAGGGTGGGTTGGCCGGGGGCGAGGAGGGACTCGGCGTAGACGAGGGGGTGGCGACCGGGGGCTTCGATGATCTCGACGTGGGGGAGAATGGCGAGTTCGGCGGCGACCCATTCGGCGGCGCGGCGGACGTCGGGGGCGTGGGCGGGGTCGGCGGAGACGCTGGGGATGCGGAGGAATTCGATGAGCTTGTCGAGTGGAGCCATGATTGCAATGTAACCTGGATGCAGATGCCTACGAATCGCCTGGTCGACGAACAGAGCCCTTACCTTTTGCAGCACGCCCACAATCCGGTGGAGTGGTTGCCGTGGGGGGAGGAAGCGTTTGAGAAAGCGCGGCGGGAGGACAAGCCGATTTTTCTTTCGGTAGGATATTCGACTTGCCACTGGTGCCACGTGATGGAGCGGGAGTCGTTTGAGAACGAGACGACGGCGGCGATTTTGAACGCGCACTTTGTGCCGGTGAAGGTGGATCGGGAGGAGCGACCGGACGTGGACCGGGTGTACATGGCTTTTGTGCAGGCGACGACGGGAGGAGGCGGGTGGCCGATGTCGGTGTGGCTGACGCCGCAGTTGAAGCCGTTTTACGGGGGGACGTATTTTCCGCCGGAGAACAAGTATGGGCGGCCGGGGTTTCGGACGGTTCTGGTGCACTTGGCGGAGTCATGGCGGAATGACCGGGCGAAGATTGAAGAGTCGGGCCGGAGCGTGGTGGAGGAGTTGGAGCGCCATGCGGTGGTGGTGGCGAGTGGGGCGGTGGACCCGGCGGTAGTGGAGACGGGTTTTCAGCAGTTTCGCCAGAGTTATGACGCCGAGTTGGGCGGGTTCGGCAAGGCACCGAAGTTTCCTCGGCCGGTGGTGTTCAACTTCTTGCTGCGTTACTACAAACAGACGGGGAATGAAGAGGCGTTGGCGATGGTGGTGAAGACGCTGGACGAGATGTCGCAGGGCGGCATGAACGACCAGTTGGGGGGCGGGTTCCATCGGTATTCGGTAGACGCGCGTTGGTTTGTTCCGCATTTCGAGAAGATGCTGTATGACCAGGCGCAGTTGGCGGTTTCGTATCTGGAGGCATTTCAGATTACGGGCGAGAACAATTTTGCGATTGAGGCGCGGGATATTTTCGATTACGTGCTGCGGGACATGACCGATGATTCAGGTGGGTTCCATTCGGCGGAGGATGCCGACAGCGCGGCGGACCCGGAGCAGCCGAAGGAAAAGAGCGAAGGGGCGTTTTATATTTGGACGCAGGCGGAGTTGGAGGCGGCGCTGGGGCAGCCGGAGGCGGCTTGGTTTTGCTATCACTTTGGAGTGAAAGCGGGGGGCAATGTGGAGGAGGATCCGCATCGGGAATTTGGGGGGCGGAATATTCTATTTGTCGACAAATCGATTCGGCATACGGCGGAGCATTTCGATGTGCCGGTGGGCGAGGTGAGCGATGCGATTGCGGTGGCGACGGAGAAGTTGTTGGCCGTTCGTGGGGGGAGGCCGCGGCCGCATTTGGACGATAAGGTTTTAACGGGTTGGAACGGGTTGATGATTTCGGCGTTGGCGAAAGGGGCGCAGGTATTGAACGAACCGCGGTATGCCGAAGCGGCGCGGAATGCAGCCGATGCGATTGTGGCGAACTTGTGGAAGGATGGGCTGTTGCTGCGGCGATATCGAGATGGGAACGCGGCGATTGCTGGCTTTTTGGATGATTACGCGTTCTTTGGGCTGGGGTTGGTGGACCTTTATGAGACCACTTTTGAGCTGCCGGACTTGCGTTTGGCCGAGCAGATCGCTGAGCAGATGGTGGAGCGGTTTGCGGATCCGGTGGGTGGGTTTTATTCGACGACGGCGGACGATTCGACTTTGATTCTACGTTTGAAGGAAGACTACGACGGGGCGGAGCCGGGCGGGAATTCGATGGCGACGATGTTGCTGTTGCGGTTGGCGGCGATGCTGGAGCGGGATGATTTTGGAGCGCAGGCCGAGCGGACGATTGCGGCGTTTGGAGACCGGATGGCGCAGCAGACGATGGCGGTGCCGCAGATGCTGTGTGCTTACCTATTCTCGAAGACGAAGCCTCGCCAGATTGTCTTGGCGGGGGAGGAGATCGGGGCGCTGGCGGAAGTAGCTCGGAAGGGGTTTGCGCCGCATCAGGTGGTGGTGCGGGCGGATGTGGACTACCCGTTGGAGGCGGTCCGGGCGATGGTGAGCGAGACGGCTACGGCGTACGTCTGCGAAAACTTTACGTGTCAGTTGCCGGCGACTACGCCGGAAGCATTGGCTTCGAAGATACAATAACAATTTCCCATGGAACCAAAACTCCGGATTGCTTCAATCACTGACGAATTTTCCCCCACCGATTTTGGGTTGGCGCTGGACTCGATGGCCGCGATAGGCATGACCGGGGCTGAGCTGCGGGTGGTGTTTGGTAAGAACATCATGGACCTGACGAAGGAAGAGTTGAGCCGCGCGAAGGCGATGCTGGACGAGCGGGGCATTGAAGTTATTTCGATTGCTTCGCCGATTTTGAAGTGCACGTTGCCGGGCGCGCCGGACGTGGATACCCGCTTTCAACAGGACATGTTCAACGCCAAGTACACGATTGCCGATCAGCCTGCGCTGGCGCAGCAGGCTTTCGAGATTGCCAAGATTACCGGGGCAAAGATTATTCGTGTGTTTTCGTATTGGCGGACGGTCGAACCGGAGCAGTGTTTCGACGCGGTGGTGGCGGCGCTGAAAGATCTGGCGGATGAGGCGGTCGAGCATGAGTTGATTATTGGGCTGGAGAACGAGCACGCTTGCAACATCGCGACGGCGGCGGAGTCGGCGAAGTTGTTGCACGCGTTGCCGCATCCGAATTTGAAGCTGGTATGGGATCCGGCGAATGCGTTGGTTTCGGGGGAGAATCCGTATCCGGGAGGCTATGGGTTGCTGCCAAAGGATCGGATTGTTCACGTACACGCGAAGGATTGCCACATGGAGGGGCACACGCCGCAGTGGGGCCCGGTGGGGACGCGGGACGTGGATTGGAAGGGGCAGGTAGCCGGGTTGTGGAACGACGGGTATCGCGGTTGGTTGTCGTTGGAGACGCATTGGGCGGGACCGGCAGGCGATAAGCGGCTGGGTAGTACGATTTGTGGGTGGAATTTGCGTGGTTTGGCTTCGATGTAAAGCCTTGTAAACTTAAGACTAGATTTTCGATACCTCCGCCCTCGCACATGCGTCTATAGGTGATACTGTGATGCGCAAGTTTCGGTCGTTGATCATCGCGATGCTCCTGGGCCTAACGGTCTGGAGCGCTCTCTACGCCCAGCGGCGGATGAGGCGCGGGATGGATTTTCCGTTTCAGGAATCGGAAGACCAGCCGATGCCTAATGACGCGGACGAGAGGACGGAGTTTGCGTTTGCGCGGCTGAAGTATAAGAACTGGCGAAGTAACGATGCGGTGTGGTCGAGGCGGGGATCGTGGTCGATTGACTATCCGAAGGCGGACCGGCAGTTTGTGCAAGGGGTGCGTCGGCTGAGCCGGTTGCATGTACGGTCTACCGAGCAGCTGGTGGATTTAGATTCGGACGAGATTTTCAACTGGCCCTGGATTTATGCGGTGGAAGTGGGGCATTGGGACTTGACGGATGCGCAGTGTAAGAAGCTGCGGGAGTATCTGCTGCGGGGTGGCTTCCTCATGACGGATGACTTTCACGGGTCGATGGAGTGGGACATTTTTATGCTGTCGATGAAGCGGGTGTTTCCGGATCGGGAGATGGTGGATATCCCGAATAAGGATCCAATTTTCCAGGTTGTTTATGATCTTGACAAGCGGTTTCAGGTGCCTGGCATTGTGAACTATCCGTTTGATCAGACCTACGAGTACGACGGGGTTAAGGACACGTGGCGGGGGATTTACGACGACAAGGGTCGGTTGATGGTGGGAGCTTGCCACAACATGGATTTAGGGGATGCGTGGGAGTGGGCTGACTCTCCCCAGTATCCGGAGCGGTACGCTTCGTTGGCTTATCGGATTGGAATTAATTACATCATCTATGCGATGTCCCACTAATGTTTGAACTCTTGTTCAAGTACCCACTTACGGTTTACCAGAAAGGCAGCTTGGTGCTGCAGACGGGTTGGAGTGTGTGGTGGTGGGTGGCGGCTACTTTGCTGGCGATGGCTGTGGTGGGATGGCTACTTTTCAGTAAGTGGAACAACGGTAAACGCACCAAAGCGATTGTGTTGTGGACGCTGCAATCGACGATGATCGCGATTGTATTGCTGTTGTTGTGGCAGCCGGGGATGAGCATCGCGACGTTGAAGCCGCAGCAGAATATTGTGGCGGTGTTGCTGGATGATTCGAAGTCGATGGGCTTGGCCGAGGACGGAACGACGCGGCGCGAAGCGATGATCAAGACGCTGGAGGGCGGACTGGCGGACGGGTTGAAGAAGAAATTTCAGGTTCGTTTTTACAAGATGGGCGCGCGGCTGGAACGGACGGCGGATTGGAAGGGGCTGACGGCGCAGGCTCCGGTGAGCCGGTTGAGCGACGGTCTGGCGCAGATTGCGGCGGAGTCGGCGAGTTTGCCGATTGGGGCGCTCGTCGTGATGAGCGACGGAGGCGATACGGCGGGCGGGGTGGACCGGCAGACGCTGGCGACGCTGCGGAGTCGGCGGTTTCCGGTGCATACGATTGGGTATGGGCGGGAGAAGGCGGAGAGAGATATTGCGTTGCAGGATGTGCAGACGCCGGCGCGGGCGCTGGCGGATTCGCGGCTGGGGGTGATGGTTAGTTTTCAACAGCGTGGTTTTGCGGGGCAGAAGGCCAAGATTGTCGTGAGTGAGAACGGCAAGACGTTGACCGCGCGGGATGTGACGTTGGCGGCCGATGGGGCGGCGCAAGTCGAGAATCTGTTGTTTAACGCCGGGAATGCCGGGCCGAAGACGGTTCAGGTTTCGGTGCAGACTCTGAACGGCGAGACGAATACGGGGAATAATTCGTTGACGCGGTTGGTGCAGGTGGATTCGCGGAAGCCGCGGATTTTATACATTGAGGGCGAACCGCGGTGGGAGTTCAAGTTTATCCGCCGGGCGCTGGAAGAGGATCGTTCGATTCATTTGGTGACACTGCTGCGGACGACGCAGAACAAGATTTATCGGCAGGGAATTAACACTCCGACCGAGCTTGAGGGTGGTTTTCCTTCGACTTTGGACGAGTTATTCGCGTTTGAAGGGGTGATCATCGGAGACGTGGAGGCGAATTACTTTACGCCTACGCAGGTGGAGTTGCTGCAGCAGTTTGTGGATCGGCGGGGCGGGGGATTGCTGTTTTTGGGTGGCCGGACGACGCTGGCGGATGGGGGCTATGGGGCGAGTCCGTTGGTTGAATTGCTACCGGTGAATCCGGGCGAACGGCGGACGACTTTTCAGCGGGATCGGGCGACGGTGGAGTTGACGACGGCGGGGCGGGAGAGCATCTACGCGCGGCTGGAAGAAGACCCGGCTAAAAATGTGGAGCGGTGGAAGAAGCTGCCGTATTTGGCCGATTTTCAAGCTGCGGGGACGTTGAAGCCGGGCGCGGTGGTTTTGGCGGAGGCGGTTACGGAGAAGAAGGGCCGTTTGCCGCTGTGGATTATTCAGAATTACGGCCGGGGTCGGACGGCGGTTTTGGCGACGTCGGGGACTTGGCGTTGGCAGATGACGCAGCCGCTGGAGGACAAGTCGCACGAAGTGTTTTGGCAGCAGCTTTCGCGGTGGTTGGTGGGGGCGACGCCGGGGCGGGTGGTGGCGGCGATGACGCGGACGGTGTTCAGCGATGAGCGGACGATTCCGCTACGGGCCGAGGTACGAAATCGGCAGTACTTGCCTTTGAATGACGCGACGGTAGAGGCGCGAATCAGCGGTCCGGGGGGCGTGGCGGCGACGGTGGTATTGCAGCCGGATCCAGTGTCGCCGGGCGTGTTTCTGGGCGAATGGGGGGCGGAGAAGCCGGGTTCGTATTTGGTGGAGATGTACGCGACGCGGGCGGGCGAAGAGGTGGGCCGGGATACGGTGAGCTTCCGTCGGGAAGACGGCGTGAGCGAGGCGTTTCATTCGGAGCAGGACAAAGAGACCTTGGAACGGTTGAGCACGCAGACAGGCGGGCGGTATTGGAAGCCGGACGAGGTGAGGAAGCTGCCGGAGGAGATTACTTACTCGGAGGCGGGCATCACGACTCGGGAAGTGAAGGACCTTTGGAATATTCCGATTGTGTTTTTGGTGTTGGCTTTGCTGCGAGGAAGTGAGTGGATGCTGCGGCGGAAATGGGGTGCGGTTTGAGAATCGTTTTGCTGGGTTCGTTTTGTGCGACGGTGTTGCAGGCGACGACTTGGTACATCACCGTGGCGGGCTTGGGCGGGGAGCCGGAGTATGAGACTCGGTTCACTAGTTTGGCGATGGAGCTGGATAAAGCGGTGCGTTCGACGCCGGATGTGAAGGTGACGACGTTGACGGGGTCGAGTGCGACGAAGGCTCGGATTGAGGCCGTGATTGATGAGGCGGTGAAGGGTTCGAAGGCTGATGACGTTTTGGTGGTGACCCTGATCGGGCACGGGACGTTCGACGGGACAAACTATAAGTTCAATATTCCGGGGCCGGATTTGTCGGCGGCGGAGCTGGCGGGGAAGTTGGAATTTGTGCCATCGCGGCGGCAGGTGGTGATCAACACGACGTCGGCGAGCGGGGCTTCAATTGAGCCGCTGCGGCGGGACTATCGGACGGTGATCACGGCGACGCGTGCGGGGACGGAGAAGAACGCGACGGTGTTTGGGCGGTTTTTGGTGGAAGCGTTTCGGGACCCGAGCGCGGATTCGGATAAGAACGAGTCGGTGAGTGCGCTCGAAGCTTACGTTTACGCCGATCAGAAGACGACGGCGTTTTACGAGACGCAGAAGCGGTTGGCGACGGAGCATCCGTTGCTGGAAGATACGGGGAAGGGTGGCGGGGTGCGGGCACCGGGGCCGGATAATGGGCAGGGTTTGCTGGCGCGGCAGTTGCCGTTGTTGCGGTTCGGATCGTTGCAGCAAGCGGCGCGGAGCCCGGAGAAGCAGAAGCTGCTGGCGCAACGGGAAGGGATTGAAGGGCAGATCGATAAGTTGAAATACGAGAAGGCCGCGACGCCGGCGGATGAGTATCGGAAGCGGTTGGGGGCGTTGTTGTTGCAACTGGCGCGGGTGCAAGAGGAGATCGACAAGTGAAGTTCGTCGTACTCGGAATGTTCGTGGTGGCGGCTTGGGGCCAGGACTGTCGGAACTTGCATCGGCACGGGAAACTGAATGAGGCGAAGGCGTGTTTTGCGAAGCTGACGCAGAGTGGGAACGCGCTCCAGATGGCCGAAGGGTATTGGTACCAGAACAACTCTGACCAGGCGAATAACTTCTTTCGGGCGGCTGTGAAGGCGCAGCCGAAGAACCCGGAGCCGCGGGTTCGGTGGGGCCGGTTCTATTTGGAGCGGAACAAGCGAGAGGATGCGGCGGCGCTGTTTGAAGAGGCGTTGGAAGTGCAGAAGGACTATGCGCCGGCGTTGATCGGGATGGCGCTCGTGATGGCTGGTGGCTTCGATCCGAAATCGGTGGAGTTTGCCGAGAAGGCGTTGCAGCAGGACCCGAAGGCTTACGAGGCGCATGAGGTGTTGGCGCGGTTTGCGATGGAAGATGGCAATCCAACTGAGGCGGCGGTGCAGGCCGATAAGGCGTTGGCGATTTCGCCGGAGGCGCTGGACGCACTGATCATTCGGGCGACGATTGATTGGATGGAAGGCAAGCCGGGGACGGAATGGACGGATCGGTTGCATAAGGTGAACCCGGCGTATGCTGAGGGGTACACGGTTTCGGCGCGGATTTTCGTGATCAATCGGCGGTATGAAGAGGGGATTAAGCTCTATCGGAAGGCGCTGGAGATGAATCCGCAGTATCTGCCGGCGCGGAGCGAATTGGGCGTGAACCTGATGCGGTTGGGCGAAGAGGACGAGGCCAAGCCGATGTTGGAAGCGGCGTACGAGGCAGGCTTTCGCGATGCGGCGACCGTGAATACGTTGAAGCTGATGGACACGTACAAGAACTTCGTGACGTTGCGGACGGGGAAGATTATTCTTCGGCTGGAGAAGAAAGAGGCTGATTTGTTGCGGCCGTATTTTCAAGCCGAGTTGGAACGGGCGGTAGCGGTTTTCGAGAAGAAGTATGAGTTGGTGCTCGATCGGCCGGTGCAGCTTGAGGTGTATCCAAACCATGAAGACTTCGCGGTGCGGACGATGGGGCTGCCGGGATTGGGGGCGCTGGGGGTGACGTTTGGCAACGTCGTGGCGATGGATTCGCCGTCGGGACGGAAGCCGGGTTCGTTTCATTGGGCGAGCACGTTGTGGCACGAATTGAGCCATGTGTATGCGCTGGCGGCGACCAAGCATCGGGTGCCGCGGTGGTTTACGGAGGGGTTGGCGGTGCATGAGGAGACGGCGGTGGACCCGGAATGGGGCGACCGTTTGGATCCCGGGGCGATTCGGGCGTTGAAGGATAAAAAGTTGTTGCCGATTGCGACGTTGGATAAGGGGTTTACGCGGCCTAGTTATCCGAACCAGGTGATTGTCAGTTACTTCCAGGCGGGCAAAATTTGCGATTACATTAATGAGAAATGGGGTTGGCAGACTCTTCTCGCCATGTTGCGCGACTTTGGGACCGGGGCGAGTACGCCGGTGGTGGTCGAGCGGCATTTGAAGATGAAGCCCGAGGCGTTTGACGTCGAGTTTATGGCTTGGCTCGGCAAGGCGACGGAGTCGCAGGTGAAGGGTTTTGACGAATGGTCGAAGCGGTTGCGGGCGCTGAACGCCGAGGTTAAGGCGAAGGATTTCGATAAGATCATCGCTGAGGCGGAGGGCTTGAGGAAGATCTACCCGGACTATGTGGAGCCGGGGAGTCCGTATGAACTGCTGGCTGATGCTTATCTTGAAAAGAAGAATGCAGCCGGGGCGATGGCTAGTTTAAACGAGTACGCCAAGGTGGGTGGTCGGCGGCCCTCGACGTTGAAGCAGTTGGCTAAGTTGTTGGATGAAGCGGGTAAACCGGGGGAAGCGGCCCGGGCGCTGGAACGGATCAACTTCATCTATCCGGTGCAGGACGAAGAGATGCATCGGCTGCAGGGCGACCTGTGGTTGCGGGCCGGGAACACGGACAAAGCTATTCGTGAGTTTCAAGCCGCTACGTTTTCGAAGCCGATTGATGCGGCTACTTCTTACTACAATTTGGCCCGGGCTTACCGGGCCGCCGGGCAGCTTGACCTAGCCCGTGAAAATTTGCTTTTCGCTTTAGAAGCCGCGCCCAGTTTTCGCCCGGCTCAGAAACTTCTCTTGGAGCTTTCCAAATAAATGTCCACTACCCTTTCCTCCCTCGATACTGCCGAGCTTCGGGCTCGCGTCGAGCGGTTTCAACAAGCCGAGGCCCGCATCGTCGAACAGGTTCGACGGGTGATCGTCGGCCAGAACGAAGTGATTGATCAGGTGCTGATTGCGCTCTTCGTAGGCGGCCACTGCCTGATCACCGGTATGCCGGGCACGGCGAAGACGTTGCTCGTAAGGACCATCGCGACGACGCTGGGGCTCGACTTCAAGCGGATTCAGTTCACGCCGGACCTGATGCCGACCGACATTACGGGCACGGACATCATCGAGGAAGACTCGACGACCGGTCGCCGGGTGTGGACGTTCGTACAAGGCCCGATCTTTACGAACATCCTGCTGGCGGACGAGATCAACCGTACTCCGCCGAAGACGCAGTCGGCGCTGCTGGAAGCGATGCAGGAGAAATCGTGCACTGTGCGTGGCCATCAGTACACGCTGCCGCCGCCGTTTTTCGTGTTGGCGACGCAGAACCCGATTGAACTGGAAGGGACGTATCCGCTGCCGGAAGCGCAGCTGGATCGGTTTCTGTTCAACGTGCTGCTGGGCTATTTGCCGGCCGATCAAGAGCTGCAGGTGGTGAACATGACGACCGGGACGACGGACGACCAGCCGGTGCCGATCACGACGGCGGAAGAAATTTTGTCGATGCAGCAACTGGTTCGGATGGTGCCGGTGGCGGAGAGCGTGGCTCGGTATGCGGTGGCGATTGTGCGGGCGACGCGGCCGACCGATGTTTCGGCGCCGGACATTGTAAAGAAGTATTTGAACTTTGGGGCTAGCGTTCGGGCGATTCAGAACATCGTGCTGGCGTCGAAGGCGCGGGCGCTGATGCAGAAGCGGTATCACGTGACGTATGACGACGTTCGGTCGCTGGCACCGCCGATTTTGCGGCATCGCATTTTGCTCAATTTCCACGCTGAGTCGGACAAGATGACGGCGGACGCCGTGCTCGCCAAGATGATCGATTCCGTACCCGTGCCTCGGGACTAACGGAACTCAATGGACCAGCGATTTCTCCAACCCGCCGTTCTCGCCGCGATCTCGAATCTCGAGTTGGTGGCGCGAACTGTTGTCGATGGCTTTATCTCGGGTCTGCACCGGTCGCCGCAATTCGGCTTTTCGCAGGAGTTCGCCGAGTACCGCATGTACACGCCGGGCGATGACTTGCGGCATATCGATTGGAACGTTTTTGCGCGGACGGAGCGGACCTACTTGAAGAAGTTCAAGGGCGAGACGAACTCGCGGCTGACGATTTTGCTGGACGCTTCGGCGTCGATGGCGTTTCGTTCGGGCGAGATTCCGAAGATGGATTACGCACGATACCTGGCGGCATCGCTGGCGTATTTGGCGGGGCAGCAGCGGGACGCGGCCGGGGTGATGGTGTTTGACGATGACATCCGCGATTTCGTGCAGCCGAGTTCGCGTTCGGGGCAGTTGCGGCGGACACTTTATGCGCTCGAGAAGGCCGAACCGGGCAAGCGGACGGACTTTGGGAAGCCGTTTTATCACTTTCAGGAGATGATGCGGAACCGGCGGGGCATGGTGGTGGTGATCAGTGATTTTTACGAAGATCCGGAAGTGATTGTAAAGGCGATTGAGCCGCTGCGTTGGCGAGGGAACGACGTTGTGTTGTTTCATGTGCTGGACGCGCAGGAGCTGCGGCCGAAGTTTGACGGGCCGATGTTGTTGATTGATAGTGAGACGCAGAGTTCAATAGAGACGACGCCGGAATATGCGCGGGATGAGTACACGGCGCGGATTGATGGCCACACGGCGGCGCTGGCGACGAAGGCGCGGGCGGCGGGATTGACCTATCATTTGTCGCCGACGGATCGGCCGCTCGATGAGTGCTTGCGCGAGTTTCTCGTGGTTCGACAGGGGAGGCGCTAAGTGAGTTTTCTGGCGCCATGGTTTCTGGCTGGGGTTGCGCTGTTGGGGCTGCCGATTTGGCTGCACCTTTTGCAGCAGCATAAGAACACGCCGCTGCAGTTTCCGTCGTTAATGTTTTTTGAGAAGCGGACGATGACGTCGACGCGGCAGCGACGGTTGCGCTATATAGCACTTTTTGTTTTGCGCCTGCTGCTGTTGCTGCTGCTGGCGATTGCGTTTGCGCAGCCTTATTTTGACCAGAATGTGTCGATTAGCTCGGGCAAGCGGCTGAAGTTGATTGCGATCGATAACTCGTTTTCGATGCGGCGGGGGAGTTCGCTGGAGGACGCCAAACGCGCGGCGCAGGGCGAGGCGGGGGGCCGGGCGCAGGTGTTGAGTTTTGGGTCGGTGGTTCGGGAGATGGGACCGATTACGGACGATGTGTCGGCGCTGCGAGCGTCGATAGCGGCGGTAACGGCGGGTGATGAGAAGTCGAGTTTTGCGGAGTTGGCGCGGACGGCGCGGTCGATTGCGGAAGCGAACCGGACGCCGGTGGAGATTCATCTTTATACGGATTTGCAGAAGAGTTCGTTGCCGGGGCGTTTTGCGGATTTGCAACTGCCGGCGGACGCGACGCTGACGGTGCATGAGGTGGGTACGAAGGAGCTGCCGAACTTTTTCGTGGAGACGGTGCGGGCGCCGGGGCGGATTTTTGATGCGAAGACGGTTCGCATGCAAGCGACGGTGGCGAGTCTGCACACGGAGGCCGCGACGAAGAAGGTTTCGGTGTGGGTGGATGGGCGGATGGTCCATACGAAGGACGTGACGATTCCTCCGGCGGGTCGGGCGACGGTGGAGTTTATTGGGCTGGAGACGCCCTATGGGTGGCGGCGGGGCGAGGTGAGGATTGAGGGCGGCGACAGCTTTCCGAACGATGATGTTTCGCGGTTTGCGGTGGAGCGGTCCGACCCTCGGCGGGTGGTTTTTGTGCGGAATGCGCGCGATGTGCGCAGCGAACTTTACTATGCGGCGGCGCTGGATTCGGCAGCAGCGGGTTCGTTTAAAGCCGAAGTGACGACCAACGAATCGAACCCGAGTTTGCAGGCGGCGGCGTTTGTCGTGTTGGCGGATCCGGGGGCGATGAGCGCCGGATTTACGAGCGGCTTGCAGGAGTATGTGAAGGGCGGAGGCAGCTTGCTGATCGCGGTGGGGCCGAACACGGCGGTGGCGAATCAGGTGCCGGTGAGCGGGTTGACGCTGGGTGGGTCTCGACTGTCGGATCGGACGAAGGAGCTGTTCCAGACGATTGCGCAGCGGGAGCAGTCGCACCCAGTGATTGAGAAAGCAGTTGGGTTGGAGACGGTGAAGTTCTATCAGTTGGCGCAGATTGATCCGGGCAAGGCCAAAGTTTTGGCGAAGACGGCGTCGGGGCAGCCGGTGTTGATCGAGCAGCAGATGGGCGAAGGGCGGATTTTGATTTTGGCTTCCGGGTTGGATAATTTGGGGAATAATTGGCCAATTCATCCAGCGTTTCTGCCGTTTGTGGAGCGCACGGCGCAGTATTTGAGTCGGCAGGAAGAGTCGGCGCAGGCGGTGGTGGTGGGTGAGACGATTGAGTTGCGGGCGGCGACGGATCGGGCGGTGATGGTGGAGGTGCTGGATGCCAATGGGAACCGGGCACTGAGCTTGGATCAGGCGGCTAAGGCGACGAGTTATCAACCGCCTACGGAAGGGTTTTACGAGGTACGGCGGAACAGTGGCCGCCAGACGCTGGTGGCGGTGAACGCTGACCGGCGGGAGTCTGATTTTGTACGTCTTGACGGAGAGACGCTGGCGCTATGGAAGGCTACGGGGACCCCGGAAGCCGTGGCCGGGGACGCTGCTGTTCCGGCGGGCCAGAAGCGCGAACCTTGGCCATTATGGCCGTATCTTTTGTTTTTGCTTGCTGCGATAACCATCGCTGAATCCATCTACGCCACGCGTTACTTGACGCGTGAGGAGGCCGCATGAGTGCATTAGAACTGCTGGATCAATACTTGCGTCAATTGGAGAGTCGTCTCCGGTTGGCGGCGTGGACGCGAGGGGCCGCGGTGGCGGCGGTGGCGGCGTTGGCCGCGACGGTGCTGCTGGTTTTGGTGGCCAACTATTTTGCGTTTGCGAATACGGTGATGGGCGTGGCGCGGTTTCTGCTGTTCTTGACGCTGGGGCTGGCGGTGGCGTTCGGGATTGTGATTCCGCTGTTGCGGATCAATCGGCGACGGACGGCGACGCAGGCCGAGAGCGTGTTTCCGGAGTTTAAGGAACGGCTGTTGACGTTTATTGAACGGCGGGAGAAGAACGATCCGTTTCTGGAGTTGGTGGCAGCGGATGCGCTGCCTGTGGCGGAGCGGGCTAATCAGGCGGCGTTGGTTTCGACGGCGCGGTTGGCGGCTTTCTGCACGGCGGCGGTGATGGGCGTGGGGATTCTGTTTTGGCTGATTCAGGCGGGGCCGGGGTTCATGGGGCACGGGGCGAGTTTGTTGTGGGTGGGTGCGGCGCGGGACGGGGGGACTTCGCCGTTTTACGAAGTACTGGTGAAGCCGGGGAATAAGAGCGTTCGGAAGCGGAGCGATGTGTTGGTGACGGCGCAGATTACTGGGTTTGCTCCGTCGCAGGTACGGTTATTTGCGCGGTTTGGGGCGGCGACGCAGTGGGAGCAATCCCCGATGCAGCCGCAGTTGCAGGGGACCGGGTTTGAGTTTTTATTTGCGGGGTTGCCGGATTCGGTGGAGTACTACGTCGCGGCCGGTGCGGTGAAGAGCCCGGTGTATAAGTTGACGGCGCTGGAGTTGCCGGGGGTGAAACGGATTCGGGTGACTTACACCTATTCTAAGTCGCTGGGGATTCCGAATATGACCGAGGAGAACGGGGGAGACCTGCGGGCATTGATCGGGACCGTGGCGTTGGTGGAAGTGGAGTTCGACAAGCCGATGGGGAAGGGCTTGCTGTCGATTGATAACGAGAAACAGGTGGCGTTGACGCCGACGACGGGGAACTGGGCGACGGCGAAATTAAAGATTGAGAAAGACGGGGTTTATAACGTTTCGGCTTTGGAGCCGTCAGAGGTCGTTCGGTTGAGCGATGACTATTTTATTGAGGCGCGGAAGGACGAAGAAGCGACGCTTAGGATTCGGAAGCCGGGCAAGGACGCCAAGGTGAGCCCGTTGGAAGAGGTGCCGATTGAGGTGGAGGCGTCGGACGATTTTGGTTTGCGGGAAGTTAAGTTGTTGTATTCGGTGAACGGGGGGGCGGAGAAGGCCGTGAATATGTTGACGCAGCCGAATGCGAAGACGGCGAGCGGGCGGACGGTGTTGGCGCTGGAGGACTTCAAGTTAGTCCCGGGCGATATTGTGAGCATTTGGGCGACGGCGAAGGACGCGAGTAAGACGACGCAGACGGACCTGTATTTTCTGGAGGCGCAGGCTTACGAGAAAGAGTATTCGCAGAGCCAGCAGGGAGGCGGCGGGGGAGGCGGTGGAGAACAGGACGACAACAATGTCACGAAGCGGCAGAAGGAAATTATCGCGGCGACTTGGAACCAGTTGCGGAACCGATTTGCGGAGCCGAAGCAGACGGCGGAGAACGCGCGGTTTTTGAGTGAGACGCAGAGTAAGTTGAAGGAGCAGGCGAAGAACTTGGCGACGCGGATGAACCGGCGGGAACTGTCGGGTTCGAACGAGGAGTTCAAGAAGTTTGAGAAGGATGTGAACGCGGCGGTGGCGGCGATGGACGTGGCGGCCGGGAAGTTGAAGGCGCAGGGGTTTAAGGATGCTTTGCCGCATGAGCAGCAAGCGTTGCAGCACTTGATGCGGGCGGAAAGCATCTTCAAGCAGATTCAGGTGGCGATGGGGCAAAAGGGCGGCGGTGGCGGCGGTGGGGGAGGCGCGGCGCGGGATTTGGAGAATTTGTTCGATCTGGAGCTGGATACCGAGAAGAACCAGTACGAGACGAACCAGAGCCAGCAGTCGGCCGAGCAGAGGGCGAAGGAAGTGGACGAGGCGATGCAGCGGTTGGAGCAGTTGGCGCGGCGGCAGCAGGAGTTGGCGCAGCAGCAACAGAAGCAACAGGCGAGCTTTCAGCAGAAGTGGCAGCAGGAGCAGTTGAAGCGGGAGGCCGAGGAGCTGAAGAAGCAGATGGAGCAGTTGGCGCGGGGGGAGCAGCAGCAGGGGCAGGAGGGGCAACAGGGTCAGCAAGGGCAGCAGGGTAAACAGGGGCAACAAGGTAAGCAAGGGCAATCGGGACAACAGGGGCAGCAAGGGCAGTCGGGTCAGCAGGGACAACAAGGGAAGCAAGGTCAACAGCAGGCGCAACAGAGTTCGCCGAGTTCGCGTTTGAAGCAGATGGCCGGGCAGCAGACTCCGCAAGATCCTCGGTTGAAGGAAGCGATTGACCGGTTGGAGCAGGCGACGCGGAATATGGACCGGCAGGATCAACAGCAGCGGGCGGCCGAGCAGTTGCGGGAGGCGGGTAGCCAACTGCGCGGGATGCGGCAGGAGCAGTCGACTGGTTCGATGGGCGACATTGCTCAGCGGACGAAGACGTTGGCGGAGCGGCAGCAGGCGCTGTCGGACCAGATTCAGAAGGAGTTTGGGAATAAGCCGGGGCAACAGTCACAGCAGGGTCAGAAGATGGAGATCCAGCGGCAGATGGGACAGGCAAAGCAGCAGATGGGCGAGCAGATCGCGCAATTGGAGCGGGATATGCAGCGGGCGGTGGGGGAGATGCAGGGTTCGAATAAGGAGGCTTCCCGGAAGTTGCGGGAGGCGTTGGGGCAGATGCAGCAGGACCAAGTGGGGATTCGGATGAAATACGGGGCGCAGTATTTTAATCAGGGTATGGCTCCGTTTTTGGGTCAGCGCGAGGAGTAGTTGGCGAAGGATATGCAGAAGTTGCGGGAGAAGATTGAGGGGGCGCAGCAGGCGATGGATAAGTCGGGCCAGCAGGGGTCGAAGATGGAGCAGGGGTTGGCGGGGGTGGAGCGTTTGCGGGAGCAGGTTCGGCAGATGACGGGGCAGGGTCAGCGCGGTCAGCAAGGGCAGCAGGGTCAGCAAGGGCAGCAGGGGCAGCAGGGGCAAGGGCAGCAGGGTCAACAGGGGCAGCAGGGTCAAGGGCAGGGCCAGGGTCAAGGGCAGGGTCAGGGCCAGGGTCAGGGCCAGGGTCAAGGTCAGGGCCAGGGTCAAGGTCAAGGCGGTCAACGTGGCGGTGGCCAACAGGAAGGCCAGCAGGCTGGCGG
>JANXMS010000519.1 GCA_025354525.1 Acidobacteriota bacterium | reverse complement strand
ACGTACTCCGCCTTCCCGCCGACCCCCCCGGCCAGCGCTAAACTCACCCATAAAATCACTACCATCTTCCGCATGTATCATCGAAGTGCTCACGCGGCCACAATCCTCTCGCCATTTTTCGGCATCATAGTAGTAATAGTGTCCAACGAAGTCATCATCTCCCCCGATACCCAACGCGCGAACCGCATCCCCCCCGGCCAATCCCAAACCATCAAATGGCCGGTCCTCGATGCCTTCGGCCCCCCCGCCCTCGACCCCTCCTCCTGGACCCTCTCCCTCCTCGGCCTCGTCAACCAGGAACTCACCCTCTCACCCGACCAATTCGCCGCCCTCCCCCGCATCAAAGTCCACGCCGATTTCCACTGCGTCACCCGCTGGTCCCGCCTCGATAACCTCTGGGAAGGCGTCTCCACCCGCCACCTCGTCGCTCTCGCCGGCGGCGTCAAACCAGATTGCACCCACGTCCTCGCCCACGGCTTCGACCGTGCCTGGACCACCAACCTCCCCCTCGCCCAATTCCTCTCCGAAGACGCTCTAGTCGCCCTCACCCATGACGGCCAACCCCTCACCCTCGAACACGGCGCCCCCGCCCGCCTCATCGTCCCCCAACTCTACGCCTGGAAATCCGCCAAGTGGCTCCGCGCCCTCGAATTCCTCTCCGCCGACCGCGCCGGCTTCTGGGAACGCAACGGCTATCACATGCACGGCGACCCCTGGAAGGAAGAACGCTTTGGCTGGTAAGGCCGCATTCGCGTTCGGTTGCGCCCTCCTCGCCGCCCAATGCGGCGCCATCGTCTACGCCCGCTTCACCCCCCTTCGCTACTTCTGCTGGGCCCCCTTCGACCAACAAACCAAATACGCAATCGACGTCTACATCGGCGACGAAGCCCTCACCGAATTCCAGATTCAAAAGCGCTACCGCCGCCCCGCCCAAGGCTTCGACAACCGTAGCGCCCATCACCTCTTCGACCTCATCGAACGAGCCGAAAAGAAATTCGAACCCGCCGGCCGCAGCCGCGTCACAGTGCTATATAGCATTAACGGCGGCCGTCAACTCACATGGCGATACCCCAACCCCTAACTCAACCCTTCCGCCTCGTCGGCCTCGATCTGCCTCCGCAGGCCGTTCTCCTGTGCCGTCTCCTAGCCCTCACCATCCTCTTCACCTGGCACCCCCGCCAAATCCAAACCCCCTTCCTCCCCTTCCTCCCCGGCCTCGATGAACTCCCCCCCGAACTCTTCCGCTTCACGCTCCAAACCGCGCTAGTCCTCGGCTCCCTCGCCATTCTATTCACGCGTCGCATCCGTCGCGCCGCCTTCGTCACCGGCTCTGCCCTCCTGCTCGCCGTCCTCAGCTCCCGCGCCTACTACGGCAACAACAAAACCTTCGCCGGCCTCCTCCTCGTCCTCGCCGCCTGCGGCCACCTCCGCCTCATCCGCTGGCAAGTCGCTCTGCTCTACTTCGGCGCCGGCTTCAACAAAGCCCTCGACCCCGACTGGCACACCGGCCAGTTCTTCCACAACTGGGCCGGCGCGCGTCTAGCCAACCCCCTCTACCTCTGGGCCTTCCCCCACCTCCCCGCGCTCCCTCAAATCATCTGCTGGTCCACCATCGCCATCGAACTGGCCCTCGTCCCCCTGATGCTCCTCCCACGCTTCGCCTGGCCCGCCATCTGGATCTCCGCCTTCTTCCAATGCGGCCTCCTGCTGTTCACCGGCGACCCCTTCAACCTCTTCTTCTTCACCTCCCAAATCGCCCTCCTTGCCTTCATCGAATGGCCCGCCAACCCCATCACCGTCATCTGGGACGGCGAATGCGGCTTCTGCGCCAAAACTAAAGGCTGGATGCAACGCTTCGATTGGGACGGAATCCTCCATTGGGTCCCCCAGCAATCCGACATCGGCGACCGCTGGGGCCTCTCCCGCGCCGTACTCAAAGACGCCATGTACTCCGTCTCCGGCTCCACCATCCGTCAGGGCTATGTCGCGTGGCGAGCCATGGTCGTCTGGCTACCGGCCTTCTGGTACACCGCCCTTCTCGCCGTCGTCCTCGCCCCCCGGCCCGCCGTCGTCGCCCTATTGCTCTTTCTAACGCCACTCTCCAACCCCGTAGGCGAAGCGGTCTACCGCTGGGTCGCTCGCAATCGCCATCGCTTTGGCGATCACACCTGCGCACTTCCCGCCCCGCCCCGGAGCTAATCCCGCTCTACGAGCTCAGCACTCCGTGCAGCTTCTCATTCATCAGATCTTTCACATAAAGCTTCAGCTTCTTCAGCCGAGCCTCTTCAATCTGATCACTCTCTGAGAGATGATCTGTACTCTCGAGCGCCGTCACACGGCGGTCCAACTCCGCATGCTTCTGGACCAGCAGTCGAAACTCCTCGCTGGTTGCCATCAGTTGCGCTTTCATTTCGTCCTCGTTCGGTAACTCCATGAACTGGGTTCCTCCTTTTGTTGAAAACAGGTAATCGCAACTTACTCCTTTTTTTTCTCCATCACAAGGGCATCCTCTTCCGGCCCCGCGTAGTAGCCCCTCCGCCGCCCTACCACCGCAAACCCCAAAGTGCTATAGAGCGCTATCGCCCCCGCATTCCCCTCCCTCACCTCCAGAAACACCGTCCCCGCCAGCGCCGTCTCCAACAGCAACAAACCCAACCCCCGCCGTCGATACCCCGCCTCCACCTCCACCTGCAACAACTCGCTCTCCCCCTCACCCAAGCTCCGCACCGCCGCCCACCCCCGCACCGCCCCCTCCAACTCCAGCACACAAAGCTCATACCCCGCCCACTCCGCCGGAACCTCCTCCGCCCTCCCCCGCCGAACCATCACAGCGACTCCTCCAAAATCCTCTTCTGCTCCCGAGCCATCGCCTTCCACCTCGCCCCATCCCGCGGCAACGTCACGATCCTCTCCGCCACCCAAACACTCTTCCCCTGTTGCAGCCCCACCATCACCAAACAGGCAGCCTCATCAAACACCACCCCCTGCGGAATCGTCCCCTTAACCTCCGGCCACGGCCCCGCAACCACCGTCACAGCAACTCCTCCCAAATCCTCTTCTGCTCCCGACCAATCGCCTCCCACCTCGCCCCATCCATCACCGCCGCATCCCGTCGCCACCAACACTAAACTGGCAGCCTCATCAAACACCACCCCCTCCGGAATCGCCCCCTTAACCTCCGGCCACGGCCCCGCAACCACCGTCACAGCAACTCCTCCCAAATCCTCTTCTGCTCCCGACCAATCGCCTCCCACCCAAAGTGTTCTATAGCAATCGCCTCCGCCCGCCGAGCCATCGCCTCCCGCCTCGCCCCATCCCGCAGCAACGTCACGATCCCCTCCGCCAACGCCGCCGCCCCCTCCGCCACCCATACGCTCTCCCCATGTTGCAACCCCAACCCATCACAGCCACACCCCGTCGCCACCACCGCCCGCCGCATCGCCATCGCCTCCAGCACCTTCAAATTCGTCCCCGCCGAAACCAAAGTCGGAACCACCACCAAATTCGCGGCTTCATAAAAAGGCACCACCTCTGCCACAAACCCATGGAAGTCCAACCCTTCCGGAATCGCCGCATAAAGCTCCGGCCGCGGCCCCGCAATCACCGTCAACTCCGCCTCCGGCTCCGCCCCCTTCACGAGCGGCCAAACCTTCTCCCACAAAAACCGAAACGCACTCACGTTCGGAAAATGGCGAAACGAACCCACAAACAATACCCGCTTCCCCGCCCTCTCCGGCACCGCCCGAAACCGCGCCAAGTCCACGCCATTCGGCAACACCCTCACCCGAGCATCGCCCAGCAACGCCGCGTCCTTCTCCGCCATCGCCATCACCCGCCGAAACCGCCCCACCGCCGCCCGCTCAAATCGCCGCCATCGCCAAGCGCTCCACCTCGCCCCCATCTGCTGATACAAGTCGAACGTCACATCGTGCTCCACCAGCACGTCCCCTGCGTACTGCCCCAAATACGTATACTCCACCTGCAACAACCCCCACTTCTCCCGGTCTGCCGTCAACCGCGCCCGCACCGCCGCACTCTCATACTCCCGCACCTCCGGCGGCAGCAAACTCGCCCACCGCGGATCCCGATATCGCGGCATCTCAAACAACACCGCCTCATGCACCAACTCCAACACCGGCCCCGCATTCTCCGCGCTCCCCGGCTCCGCAAAACAGTAAAACCAAACGTCGAAATCCTTCGCCGCCTCCCGCAACAACGAATAAATTCGCACCGCCCCTCCATGCCCCAATGGCCATGGAAAATACGGCGACAAAATAGCCACCCGAGGCCGGCCTCCCAACCCCCGCCCCGACAACGTCACAGAATGCACCGAAGCCCGAGTCCTCTCCCGAGCCCCCGGCCACCACCAAGGCCGCAACCATATCCGATCCAGCGCCACCCCCCTGAAAAACAACAACGAAGCAATCGCCGTCCGCACCTGTAAATGGTGCCGCTCCCCCCGTTCATTGAACGCCAACATCTTCCGCGGAGCCGCCTGAAACACCAGCCAACACAACGGGTCATCCCCCAACAAAAACGGAGCCAACCCAATCCGCCGCGGCCCCAACTGCATCCGCAACTCCACGAGCGTTGGCGCATGCAAAACAATCGGCGTCCCAAACCCCAACGGCTCATACAACGAAACCACCAAGTGCTCCCGCTCCGGTTCCAACCCCCGAATCTCCTCGTACATCGCCCGCACCCGCTCCACCGGTCCCGAAGCGAAGTGCACAATCACCGCCTCCGCCTCATACCCCAACAGCTCCCGCAGTCG
Organism: Acidobacteriota bacterium; assembly: GCA_025354525.1. GTDB lineage: Bacteria > Acidobacteriota > Terriglobia > Bryobacterales > Bryobacteraceae. Next base: position 12,930 of record JANXMS010000519.1, on the reverse strand, counting down.
TCCTCTGATTCCCATCGCTTACTCGCAAGTGCTATAGAGCACTAGCACACCCAACAACGGCAACCCCGCCGTCACCCAACACACCGGATCAAACCCATACCGATCCACCATCCGTCCCACCACCGGCGAAGTCACCGCCTGCATCAACGCATACGCCGCCGTCAAACTCGCCACCGCAAACCCCGCCCGTCCCGCCCCAAACAAATCCAGCGGCAACGCATAAACATTCACACTCAAAATTAACGATCCCAAAAAGCTCCCCCCAATCATCACCGCCGCCCACGAAGCACTCGGCATCAGCGGCACCGCCGCCGTCGCCAAACCCAATACGATCGCCCCCACCAGCGCCGCCCGCCGCCGTGCCGCCGGAGCCGACAACCCCGCCTTCATCCATCGAAACGCCAACGTTCCTCCAATCAACCCGCCACCCACCGCAAACACCGGCGGCAGCCAAGCCCATTCCATCGTCCCCCAAGTCTTCACAAGAAACGCCGTCGTCCAAGAACTCCACAACGCATACGCCGTCATCCCCAACCCGTTCGCCACCAAAACGCCCCAATAAGCTCTCTTCCGCAACAACGTCCCCACCGCCTCCGGCACCTGCGTCACCACCTGCTCCGGTGCCCCCTTCGTCACCATCCACATCAACGGAATCCACAAAAATCCCAACAATCCAGGCCCCAAAAACGCCTGCCGCCACCCAAAATATTGCGTCGCCCAGTTGATCCACAACGGAGCCAAAATCATCCCCAGCGAAATTCCAATCTGATTACTCGCCGTCCCAAACGCCCGCTCCTCCGGCGGCAAAAACGTTCCAAACGCCTTCCCCGTCGCCGGTATCCCGCCCCCCTGCGCAAACCCCAACAACATCCGAAATCCCACCAAACTCCCCAATCCCCCCACCCAACTCATCCCCACCGTCGCCATCGACCACAACCCCACCGTCAACGCCGACCCCGCTCGCAACCCCATCCGGTCCAGCGTCAAACCCAACACCGTCGCCCCCACCGCATAGATCACCGCATACGCCGTAATCAAATACCCAAATCCTTCATAGCTCAACGCAAACTCTTTCCGGATCACCGGCTCCAACGCCGCAAACAACTGCCGATCCAAATAGTTCAACGTCGACGACAACACAAAAATCGCCACCGCCACCCAACGCGCCTGTATCGTCAATCGAACTTCACCCGCGTCACTTCCTTCGTCTTCCCCAAATATTCCACCACCACCCCCCGCACCGGCTTCTGCACCCCACACGTCAGCTTAATCTCGCTCGCCCCTTCAAGCGTCAGCTGAGTTAAATCCTTCACCACCAACCCCGTCAATTTCTTGTCCTCCCCCCGCACCTGCAATCGCAACGTTCCCCCCACACAATCCACCCTCTCCAGCCGCCCGCTCACCGAAGCGTCCCCCTTCGGACCCTCCCACCACTCCTCCACCTTCCCCTTCACCGGTGCCTTCCCGTCGTTTGCCTTCGCCTCCGCCATCCGAATCCGGTTCAAAGCCTCCTGCCGCAGCCGTTCAATCTCCGCCCGCTCTTTATCCTCCGCCGTCTTCTGCGCCGCCATCTCCGCGTCCACCCGCCGATTGGCCGCCGCCAACCGCTCCCCGTGAAGCCGTTCCCTCTCCGCCCGAGTCGAAGCCGCCTTCTCCGCCGCCACCAAACATTTTGTTTCCTCCCCAAACAACTCCGCCTTCCCAAACGAAGCCGCGGCTTTCTGCCAATAGCTCACATCCCGCATCGCCAACCCCGCCGCATGCCGCCACCGCTGCGCCTTTCGCGCCTCCTCCGTCTCCAACGCCGCCATCTGCGCATGCGGCTCCGCCCACCGCGGCCGCTTTTGCGCCTCCGCCTCCAACTCCGCCATCGTCAACCCCTGCAACTCCGGAGCCCCCCCCGCCCACCGCGCCATCAACTCCGCCGTCTCCGCCGCGTTCAACTCCTCCTCCCGCCATCGCTTCAAATCAATCGGCTTCCCATTCAAACTCGCCGTCCCAAACTGCCCCCGCCCCAAATACGCCTTGGCCTCCTCCGTAATCACACTCTCCTTCACCCCCACCGAATTCGACCACGCCACAGTCGGGTCCACCCCCTTCGATAAATTCGCCAACAACACCCGCGTCTTCCCGCTGTACCGCTCGTCCGTGAACAAGTAGTGCATCCGCGCCCAAGCCAAATCCGGCTTCCCCACCGGCGCCCCCACCTTCACCCGAGGCCCCGCCACCTCCAACGTCGAAAACAGCGCAATCACGCCTCGTTCAATATCTTCATCAAACGGCAGCGTATTCTCCCGAATCAACAGCCCCGCCAACTCCCCCGCCTCCACCGCCCCCGCCAAATACCCCCCCGGCCCCAGTCGCAGCTTCCCCCCGCCCTTCCCCAACACAATCGTCACCGGCCAACTCGGCTGCAAGTCTTTCCCAAACTGCGCGCTTAGCGTATGCTGCACCTGCACCAGCATCGCCAAAGCCTCCCGCGCGTCCTTATCCTTACCGTTCGTGTACACCGCAAACGGCTCACTCCGAATCACCATCCACTTGTCCGCCCCGGCCAGACCCGTCACCATCATCACAGCTACCGCAATCAGTCTCACGAGCCCATGCTATCGCAGCACCGCCGGTGCCGATATAACCAGCGCCCGAGCCGAGACCTCCGACACCCCCCGATACGAATGCAACTCCGCCGAATCGAAGTAGCAAGAATCCCCCGCGTTCAGAAGGTGCTCCTCATCCTGATACAGAACCGCCATCGCCCCCTCAATTACAAAGATCAACTCCGCCCCCGGATGCACATGCGCCGTCGCATCTCCCTGCTTCGCCTGCGGAAACTCCGCCAAATACGCCTCAATCGGCTTATTATTAGCCTTAAACGCCAATACCTCAAAGTAAAAATTCGGCACCTCCGACTCCGCCCGATTCGGAAACTTCATCCGCTCATCCTGCCGGACCACCTCAAAGAGACCCTCCTTCCGCTTGCTCCCAAAGAAATACTCCATCCCCACATCAAACACCATCGCAATCCGAGCCAACGTCGGCAACGTCGGCACCAATCGACCGTTCTCCAACTGCGAAATCATCGACGCCGACAACCCCGTGTGCCTCCCCAACTCCGTCAACGCAATCTTCTTCCGCATCCGAAGCTGCTTCAGCTTCCGTCCAATCTCATAGGAACTCAACAGGCGATGAATCGTATCCGGACCACTTTCAAACTCTGGCATCACTTCATTTTAGCGCAACTGAAAAGACTTTCAGTGCCTTATGTGCCACTGAAACGACGTTCAGTAGGCTATAGGAATACCTGCCGACCGCTGTTAGCGTGGATCTAGAGGAAATATTAATGGCTACCGCCCTTATCGTTTTAAGCAGTTTCGTTCCAGCTCTCTTGCCCGTCCCTGAGCTACCAGTTGTAGAATCTCCAAAACCGGAGCCCATCGTCGACGCCGATGCCGACCTCGTCCGGAGCGCCCAACAAGGCGACCAAGGCGCCTTCACCGATCTCGTCAACCGTCACTACCAATCCTGCATCAAACTCGCCCGCTCCATTCTCCGTGATTTCGAAGATGCCGAAGACGAAGTGCAGAACGCCTACACAAAAGCGTTTCTCCACCTCGGTGGCTTCGAAGGCAACTCCCGCTTTTCCACCTGGCTCTCCCGCATCGTCGTTAACCAATGCCTCATGCGCCTCCGCCAGCTCCGCCGCGCTAACTTCACCTATCTTGACGATCCCGGCTCTGACGAAAACCAGCCCCGCTTCGAGCTACGCGATAAATCCGAAAACCCCGAACAACGCTTCGGACGCAATGAAGTCGCCGCCATCCTCAACACCGAGGTCAATCGCATCCCCCACCTCCTCCGCAAACCGCTCCTCCTCCGCGAGACCATGCGCCTGCCCCTCACTGAAGTCGCCCAAAAACTCGACATCTCCGAAGCCGCCGCTAAGTCCCGCCTCCTCCGCGCTCGCCGAGAACTCCGCGAACGCCTTACCAAACATCAAGGCCGTTACGGAACCGCGACGCTCCTGAGTTAGTTATACTAAAAGGAGATGTCGTTCTCCCGCGCATGAAACTTAGCGTGCCACTGTACAGAGGCATCGAATCCCTCTACGGAACTCGGGATGAGAACATTCGGCTGTTAGAAGCCGAATTGAAGATCCGCACGCGCTTGTTGACCGATTCCCTTGAAATCGAAGGGGATCCCGCCGGAGTGGAGCGCTGCGGACAAATCCTCAGTGACTACTCTGACCTTCTCCGCGAAGGCCACGCCTTCGGCCCCGAAGACCTCTCAAGCTACCTCCGCGTCGTCACTGGCGATGCATCTGTTTCTCTCCGCGCCCTCGTCGCCAGCGGCCGACAACGAAACTTCGGCAAAAAGGTCCTCGCCCCAAAAACCATCAACCAGCGCCGCTATCTCGAAGCCATCGAACGAAACGACCTCGTCTTCGGCATCGGCCCCGCCGGCACCGGTAAAACTTACCTTGCCGTCGCCATGGCCGTATCCGCCCTCATCACCAAACGCGTCTCCCGCATCATCTTGACCCGCCCCGCCGTCGAAGCCGGCGAAAAACTCGGATTTCTTCCCGGCACTCTGAAAGAAAAGGTAGATCCCTACCTCCGCCCCCTCTACGACGCCATCTACGATATGCTCGAAGCCGAAAAGGTGGAAAAGTTCATCGAACGCGGCGTCATCGAAGTGGCCCCCCTCGCCTTCATGCGCGGCCGTACCCTCAACGACGCCTTCATCATCCTCGACGAAGCCCAGAACTGTACTCCCGAGCAGATGAAAATGGTGCTCACCCGCCAAGGCTTCAACTCGAAAATGGTCGTCACCGGCGACGCCACCCAAATCGATCTCCCTCCCGGCCGCCGTTGCGGCCTCATCGAAGCCCTCGAAATCCTCAAAGGCGTCTCCGGCATCAGCTTCGTCAGCTTCGACGAACGCGACGTCGTTCGCCACAGTCTCGTTCAGCGTATCGTTAAAGCTTACGAACGCCACCATGAAGCCAGCGGCATCGGCCGCCAGCTTGCTCTGCGACTCACCGAAGCCGCCTCCGCCGCCCAAGCCGCGGAAACGATTTCTCCCGAATAGTCTTCTTCAACTCATATGTCATCTGACGGCAGTAGTACCAGCAGCATCATTTTCCAGGGCGTCAAACGGTCCATCCCGCTCGACAAGCCCCGGCTCCGCGCTTTTGTCGCCGTCCTCACCGCGGAACTCTCCGCCGGCCAGCCCTTCACTGTTCTCATCGCTAACGATCGGGAACTCCAACGCCTCAACCTCGCCTTCCTCCAGCAGGACTATCCCACCGATGTCCTCAGTTTCCCCGGCGAATCCGAACTCGGCGAAATGGCCATCTCCGCCGACCGCGCCTTCGAACAAGCCGCCACCCTCGGCCACGATGTCTCCACCGAAGTCCAAGTCTTGATCCTCCACGGCCTCCTCCACCTCCTCGGCCACGACCACGAAGGCGACCGCGGAGCCATGCGTCGCCTCGAAACAAAATGGCGAAAAACGCTCGCCCTACCCGCCGGCCTCATCGAAAGGACGGTGCAAAAATGAGCACCACCTTCTTCGTCACTCTCGCCGACCGTAGCAGCTTCGTCCATCCTCTCCACCTCCTCGGCCACCACCACGAAGGCGACCCCGGAGCCATGCGTCGCCTAAACATCGAAAGGACGGCTCAAAAATGAGCACCACCTTCTTCGTCACCCTCGCCGACCGTAGCAGCGTCGTCCATCCCCTCCACCTCCTCGGCCACCACCACGAAGGCGACCCCGGAGCCATGCGTCGCCTAAAAACGTGCGCCCTACCCGCCGGCCTCATCGAAAGGACGGTGCAAAAATGAGTACCACCTTCTTCGTCACCCTCGCCGACCGTAGCAGCTTCGTCCATCCCCTCCACCTCCTCGGCCACCACCACGAAGGCGACCCCGGAGCCATGCATCGCCTAAAAACGCGCGCCCTACCCGCCGGCCTCATCCAAAGGACGGTGCAAAAATGAGCATCGCCTTCTTCGTCACCCTCGCTCTCCTCGCCGGCCTAGTCGTCCTGAGTAGCTTCGTCCAACTCCTCTATATCGAATCCCTCCGCCTCCGCTCCCGCGAATCCGCCGCCCTCAATCATTTCAAAGCGGAGTTCGAAGATCGCCTTGGCCTCAAACTCGAAACCGGTGCCCTCACCTTCTCGCTCGTCAAACAGTCCCTCCTCGCCCTCCTCGGCGTCTTCGCCATGGCCTTCATGGGCATGGGCCACCTGGAGTTCTGGAACGGTCTAGCCGAGGCCGGCATCGCCGCCTGCGCCGCCGTCCTCCTCTGCGCCCAAATCATACCCCAACTCCTCTATCGCAAAACCTCCGCCCACTGGCTCATCGCCTTCCTCCCCCTTGTCAAGGTCCTCATCTGGGTCGCCGCCCCCATCATCGCCATCCTCCGCTTCCTCCAGGCCCTCACCGAACTCGGCGCCCCGGCCGACCAGTTAGACGAACAGGATGAGCAAATCGAAGCCCTCATTAACGCCGGTAAGGAAGAAGGGCTCATTGAGGAAGAAGACCGCAAGCTAATCCAAAGCGTTGTCGAGTTCGGCGACAAAACCGTCAAAGAAGTGATGACCCCCCGCCCCCGCATGGTCGGCATCGAAAAGGGTGCCACCGCCAACGAACTCCGCCAACTCGTCATCAACGAACAATACTCCCGCATCCCCGTCTACGACGGTTCCATCGACGATGTCGTCGGTTTCATCCACGTCCGCGACATGTTCATGCAGGACGAAAAACGGCAGTCCGCCCACGTCTGGGAACTCATGCGACCCATCCGCAAAGTCCCCGAATCGAAAAAGGTCACCGACCTGCTCCGAGAAATGCAGCACGACGGCGCCCACATCGCCGTCGTCATTGATGAGTACGGCAACACCGCCGGCCTCTCCACCATGGAAGATCTCGTCGAAGAAATCTTCGGCGAAATTCGCGATGAACACGAACCCACCCAGGACCTCGCCCCCGACGGCGAAGGCGCCTGGATCGTCTCCGGATCGTTCGACGTAGACCATCTCAACGGCCTGCTCGAATACCGCCCCGACGAAGAGTTCGAATCCACCACCGTCGGCGGACTCGTCGCCGAATGGCTCGGCCGTGTCCCCCGCGTCGGCGAAGGTGCCGAACGCGACGGCATCCGACTAGAAGTATTGGCGGCCAACGACCGGCGCGTAGATCGCGTCCGTGTCTCCCGCATGAAAGAGGAGTTCGAAGAAGAATTGAATGCCTAGGCGCTTAGCATTTCGCGCCGGAACCGCGTCCATTATTGGACTGCCCAACGCCGGTAAATCCACGCTCTTGAACGCCTTAGTTGGCGAAAAACTCGCGATCGTTAGCTCCAAGCCGCAAACCACGCGGACCGCGCTCGACGGGGTCCTCACCACCCCCACCGCCCAAATCGTCTTTGTCGATACCCCCGGAATCCACAAATCAGACACCCCCTATAACCAGAAGATGATGCGCTCCGTCCGCGCGTCGCTCGACTCTATCGACGTCCTCGTCTTCGTCCACGACGCCCAACGCGTCATCTCCACCCAGGTCGAAGGAGCCCTCGATCTCGTCAAAAAATCCCGCGCACCAGCCATCCTCGTCCTCAATAAAATCGACCTCGTCGACGACAAAACCAAAATCCTCGCCCTCCTCGAACAGTTCCCCACGAAACACAACTTCGCCGCCTACCTCCCCATCTGCGCCCACTCCGGCGACGGCGTCGAAGGCGTCCGCGACGAGATCATCAAACTCCTCCCCCGCGCTTCCAAAATCTACCCCGACGACCACATCACCCAGATGCCCTCCCGCTTTCTCGCCGCCGAAATGATCCGCGAGAAAATCCTCACCGAAACCCATCAAGAAGTCCCCCACGCCGTCGCCGTCCTCGTCGACACCTGGGAAGAGACGCCAACACTCACCCGCATCAGCGCCACCATCTACGTCGAACGACAAGGCCAAAAAACCATCGTCATCGGCGAGAAAGGCTCCATGCTGAAAAAGGTCGGCACCGCCGCCCGACTCGAAATGGAGCAGTTCTTCAGTACCAAAATATTCCTCGAACTCTTCGTCAAAGTCCGCCCCGATTGGCGCACCCAGCCCGAGTTCCTGAATGAGCTAGATTGGAGAGTAATGACCGGAGAGCGTGATGCATAAATTAGCAATTGCAATTCTAGGCCTCGGCCTCACCATCGGAGTCCCCCTCTTTGCGGACGAGAAATCCGACAACCTCATCTACGACGCCACCCGCCGCCGTCTCGCCGGAGACCCCGACGTCAAAGGCGGAGCCCTCGAAGTCGACGTCAAAGACGGAGTGGTAACCCTCAAAGGAATCGTCCGCACCGACCAAGCCAAAGCCAAAGCCGAAAAACTAACGCTCAAAGTCAAAGGCGCAAAAAAAGTCGTCAACCAACTCCGCGTCGCCCCTTACGGCACCTAACCAACCGCGTCATGCGACTCGAAGATCTCTCCGCCGCTGATCGACGAGACTACAACGGCCTGCCAACTCTGCTCCGAGAACTCCTCGACGCGGAGTTGGCAGCCGGCAACCAGATCGCTGGCGTTCAGCACGCCTACCCCGCCGCCCCCATCGGCGCGTCGTTTCTCCTCACCGGCCCGGTGGCCACGCGCCCCCGCCAAACGGATGGCGAACTCCGTTTCTTCGAACGCAACAGCTCTCTCTATTCCGGCGAATTCACCGTCGCCCCCCGGCACTTTTTCATTCTGGAGCCCCCCCTTCCCGATGCGGGCGCCTACCCCGACATGGACGCCCTCCGCGCCGCGTCCCCGCCCCCTCCCCCCCGCTCCCCATTCGCAGCGATGATGGCCATCGACTACGAAAAGTGGCACGACGGCATCGGCTACGATCTCTCGCAGATCCCCCTCATGACTCCCGAGGAAAGGAAGGATCTCGAAGCCGAACTCATCCGCAAGCTCCGCGACGACGGCGACTGGCGCGACGTCGAAGCCCTCCTCGAACTCGACACGCCCACGGCCTTGGCCGCCGCCGAAAAAGCCCGCGGGCATCACTCCCCAGAGGTCCGCAACTACGTTGAGCAGCAGATCCCCGTTGCCCCTGCCGAACGCGAAGCCCAAGCCATTAGCGCCATCGAACGAGCCGCCATCCGGTCCGGCATCGGCCACGCGGTCGAACTCGCGATCAACTGCAACACCCGGGACGTCCGCCGAGCGGTCTTGAACCAGGCCCGCACCGCCAGCGATTCCACGACGCGAGTCCACATGGCCGCCCTGCTCTACTACCTCTGCGGAAAAAGCAAGGAAGCGTTCGACTGGGACCATCGCCCCTACTTCCTCCGCTTCAACGACGACAACACCGCCGACTTCCGCGCCGCCTGGACCGAACTCCGCGACGTCCTCAAAGACTTCGAAGCCACCCGTCGCTAAGCCCCCCGCAGCCAGTACGACTTCACGCGAGTTTGGACGCCACTTTAGTTCCCGTTCACCCTTTCGCGCGATCCTCGTCCGTCAACTTCGGGATGCGCCGTCTTCCAGGAGTAATCCGGACCTGTTGCAAATCATTTGTCGCCCGAGGCCGTTCTGATCGTCTTTGCAGAAAGCGAAATACTTTTGCGTCGAGTACAATAAGACGTTCTCCTGCGACCTAATGGAAATTATTCCCGGCACCAAACTTGGCCCGTATGAAATCGTCTCGCCGATTGGTGCGGGAGGGATGGGTTCGGTGTGGAAAGCGCGCGATCCGCGGCTAAACCGCGACGTTGCGATTAAAGTCTCCGACGCACGGTTTTCTGAACGCTTCGCGCGTGAAGCCAAAGCCATCGCCGCGCTGAACCACCCCAATATCTGCCAGATCTACGATGTCGGTCCCGACTACATCGTTATGGAATACATCGAAGGCGTTTCTCCGAAGGGGCCCCTTGCTGCGACGGAAGTGGTCCGGCTGGCTTTGGGAATTGCCGCCGCTCTGGAGGCGGCGCACGAGAAGGGCATCACCCATCGTGATCTGAAGCCAGCCAACGTTATAGTGACCGCATCCGGCATCAAGCTGCTCGACTTCGGCCTGGCCCAGGTGAACAACAGCGGTATAGGCAGCGACGAAACCGCTACCGCTCTCACGTCGGCGGGCGCGGTGATGGGAACCGCGGCGTATATGTCGCCCGAGCAGGCGCAGGGTAGGCCGGCGGATGCGCGGTCCGATGTATTCTCCTTCGGCCTCGTGTTGTATGAACTGTTGAGCGGCCGACGGGCGTTTGCGGGGCAATCAACCGTTGAACTGATGGCGGCGATCATTCGCGAGGAGGTGGCCCAGCCGGAGGGACCCGCGAACCTGGCTGCTATCGTCATGCGTTGTCTCCGGAAAGCCCCCGATTCACGCTTCCAGACAATGGGCGAGGTGCGCGCCGCACTGGAACATGTTGGTTCCGACTCTGGCCCCGTGCGAATAGCCGAGGAGTTCCGGGTGGCGGTGTTGCCATTCCAGTATCGAGGGACCAACGCCGATCTCCAGGCTCTGGCCGAAGGGCTTTCGGAAGAGATTGTATCGGGTTTGTTAAAGTTCTTCTGGATTCGGGTGATCGGAGCAAATGCTACGTCGCGATACGCCGGCGTGGAGGTCGATGCCCGGTCCGCCGGTGGCGACCTGGGTGCGCGTTATGTGATGCACGGTAGCCTGCGTCATGCGGGTTCGATACTGCGAATCGTTGTCCAGTTGGTAGACGTCAGCACGGGCGTTCACCTTTGGTCCCAGACATACAATCCGACCTTCCGCGCTACAGACAGCGACGATATTTTCGCCTTGCAGGACGATCTGGTGCCGCGAATCGTCTCCACGGTGGCCGACGGTAACGGTCTTCTTCCTCTCAGCATGAGCGAAGCGATGCGGAACAGGGCGGACTCGACATTCACGCCGTACGAGGCAGTGTTGCGGTCCATGGGCTGGAGCTATCGGATCACTCCCGAAGAACATGCCGAAGTGAGGCGGATTCTGGAAGCGGCAGTTGCCGAGGCCCCCGGCCTTAGCGAGTGCCACGCATCTCTGGCTGTGATTTACGCCGCTGAGTACTCGAATGGTTTCAATCCACGGCCAGATTCGCTGGCGCGTGCGCTGGCGACCGCGCGCAGGGCGATTGAAGTGGCTCCGTCCTGCCCTAGTGCATACAATGCCCTCGCTGCAGTGCTGTTCTTCCAGAAGGACTTCCTGGCGTTTCGTCCCGCTGCTGACCGGGCGATAGCTTTGAATCCTATGGATGGATCGGTAACCGCCTATCAGGGGATGCTGATCGCATATTCCGGTGACTGGGATCGGGGCTGCGCCCTCGTGGAGCGCGCTATGCAGATGAACCCGAATTATCCGGCATGGTTCCACTTCGCTTTATTCAACAACGCTTATCGCAAGGGCGAATACGGTGCGGCCCGCGATGTAGCGTTCAACATCGACATGCCCGGTTTTTTTCAGAGTTTCGCTAGCCGGGCGGCAGTGCTGGGGCAACTGGGCGAGCAGGAACCAGCGCAGAAGGCGTCATCCGAGTTACTGGCCCTTCGGCCCGACTTTGCAAGGGCGGCGCGCGAAGAACTGAGCAAGTGGTACAAACCGGAACTGGTGGAACGCTACGTCGAAGGCCTGCGCAAGGCGGGGCTGGAAATCGCGGATTGACCGGACGATCTTCCGCAAATAAAGGGTTCAAAACGAAGCGCTTATTGCGGGCTCCACTACGGAGTTCGAATCCACGTTAGGGTCAAAGAATTAGAATGCAAAACTAGTGACAATTGCCTGATTACGCCTAATAAAATCAACAAACTAGCAGGAAGTTCGAGAATTGATTACTGGCTCCCCCTAATGGATTCGAACTTGGCAGCAGTGCCTGATTTGGTGGATCTCTTCGTGTCTGGATCGTCGGCATAACCGGCTAATCTGTGCCCATCCTCTCGCGAGGCCGCAGAGGATATTTTGCGGTCAGCCGATAGCTCACTTATGCCATCGAGAACACCAATAAGCAAGGGGTGCGCTCGAGACCGCATAGCTAACACATGTAAGCCGTTCTCGGCCTAGTAAGGCAACTTTCAAGCGAAAATACAAATGGCGCCGAACTTGCCGCTGGCGATACTTCGAGACTCGACTTTGGCCGGTAATTATCGGCTACTCGGAAGTTGGCCCGGAACAGTGGGAGAAGGGGAACCCTTTTGCCCACTTACAAAAGCGCCCGGAAACCTTTCCCTGGACCGGATTTCGGTACCACCGTCCTGAGCCTTGGCCTATGCCCCAACTCTTCCACAAAAGACCACCTCTACGGCGACCTACCGACACTACCCATTCCAGGCCCCTGCCCTCGCGAAACCATACGGCAAATCATCCTCCCCCTGGCTCGACCGATCCCTCCCACCATAATCGGCTCCCCTCTTTCCCCTCCTGATCGATCACCGCCTCCCCCTGCGCCCCTAACAACAGCATGTACCCTTTCTGGAGCCCCCTCTCCCTCGCCCTACCCATCACCGCCGCCCGTCTCGGCGGAGCCGTCCTCTTCCTCGTCGGCATCGCCATAGCCTGCACCCTCGGCGCAGTCGCCGCCACCATCTCCCTCCTCCGCGCGGAACCCCTCCCCTGGCTCGCCGCCATCGGCCTCATCGTCAATCTCCTCGTCCTCGCACCAATTTTTCTACTTCTCATGAGCGAATAGCGCCTCCCGCTACGCCCTTAAAGACGGGATGAAATACTTCGTGGTCGTTACGCTAACCGGATGCCTGAGCGGGCTCTACCTGCTCTACAACCTCATAGCGGCGAGCGCCATGAACGGTCTCCTGATCGGCGACAATTAGACCTCCCTATCGACGACAACTAAAATTCCCTATCGACGACAACCATGAACGACCATCGAAGATCGCGTCCTCGGGCGCAACCGAGATGGTCACCGACGAACAAGTCAGGAGGTTGAAGAGATT
>JANXMS010000515.1 GCA_025354525.1 Acidobacteriota bacterium | reverse complement strand
AATCTCTTCAACCTCCTGACTTGTTCGTCGGTGACCATCTCGGTTGCGCCCGAGGACGCGATCTTCGATGGTCGTTCATGGTTGTCGTCGATAGGGAATTTTAGTTGTCGTCGATAGGGAGGTCTAATTGTCGCCGATCAGTACTCAGAACGCCCGACGGCCCTTGAGCTAAGTGATAGCAGTATCGAGGGATCGAGGAGGTACTTTTTGAAAGACGATCAAGTTCTGGTCCGATTTTCGGTCCGCTTGAGAGTTGAGGACGTCGCTTAGCGGAGGTTGGCGGACTTTCTGAGGTGATTATTTCTCCGTTATTTGGTATGAAGGGAGGAGCCGATGGAAGAACTGATTCCGAGTACTGCGTCCTATGCATCGCTTCTAGCAAGTATTCAGGAGCGCATCCGGACCGCTCAGATGCGGGCGGCGATAGCCGTCAACCAGGAACTCGTGTTGCTGTATTGGGGTATCGGTTCCGAGATTTCCCGAAGGCAAATGGTGGAGGGCTGGGGAGCGAAGGTCATCGAAAGGTTGGGCCGGCGTTTGAAGCGGAGCTTTCCGGAAATGCGCGGTCTGTCTCTTCGCAACTTGAAGTATATGAAGGCTTTGGCGGAAGCTTGGCCCGATCTGGCAATTGTGCAAGCGCCACTTGCACAATTGACTTGGTTTCACAATTTGACACTCCTCGAAAAGGTTAAGCTGCCCGAGGAGCGCCTCTGGTACGCCAAGGCGGCGGTGGAGAACGGCTGGAGCCGGAACGTCCTGGTGATGCAGATTGAGAGCGGTCTTTATCGCCGCCAGGGGAAGGCGATGACGAATTTTCAGCGGACGTTGCCTTCGCCCCAATCCGATCTCGCGCAGCAGTTGTTGAAAGACCCGTACAACTTTGATTTTTTAATGCTGGCCGAGGACGCCAAGGAGAGAGAGGTCGAGTCCGCCCTGATCGCGCATCTGCAGAAATTTCTGGTGGAGTTGGGCATTGGATTCGCGTTTGTGGGCCGGCAGTATCCGCTGGACGTGGGCGGGAAGGACTTCCGGCTCGACCTGCTTTTCTATCACTTGAAGCTGCGTTGCTTTGTGGTAATTGAGTTGAAGGGCGGCGAGTTTAAGCCGGAGTACGCGGGGAAACTGAATTTCTACTTGGCGGCGGTGGACGACACGCTGAAGCACCCCAGCGACCAGCCGAGCATTGGGTTGATCCTGTGCAAGTCAAAGACAGAGGTGATGGTGGAATATGCGCTCCGCGGTACGACGACGCCGATGGGCATCGCCGAGTTTACGCATCTGATGAAGCTGCCGGATGAATTCAAAGGGAGTCTGCCGACGATTGAGGAGCTGGAGGCTGAGTTGGGAGCGGGTGGAGAAGTTGAAGGCTGAACTCGTCCGCTAGCTTCCTTAAGGCGATTAGTCGCTCGGCGAGGGGAGCCTGCGTTTGTTGATAAGGACAGAGTTTATCTGGTACGACAGAAGGAGCGCATGGAAGATAAGCACCCAGGTACCCACACCTACGCGACCCTGTTGGCGAGCATTAAGGAACGCATCCAGAGCGCTCAGGTGCGGGCGGCGCTAGCCGTTAACCGCGAGCTGGTGCTTCTGTATTGGGGGATTGGAAAGGAGATCCTCGCTCGGCAGGAGCAAGAGGGGTGGGGAACCAAGGTGATCGAACGGTTGGCGAAAGACTTGCGCGCTGAGTTTCTAATGATGAGCGGCTTTTCCAGGACCAACCGCTTGTAAGTGCGTGCATTTTCGGAGGCTTGGCCCGAGGAGACAATAGTCCAGCAGGTTGCTGGACTATTGCCCTGGTTTCACAACTGCACCATTCTATAGCAAGTCTTGACTTAACAGAGGGTAAATCCGCGACGTCTGAAGAGATCAGGAGCAATGTCGGGAGAGAGGAAGGGGGAGAGAGCCTCGGCGAGATCGACGACAAGCGCGTGCATGGACTGGGCCCTGAGCTGGGCCAAACGTAGTTTGCCGTCCGCCCAAGACGGGGCCGGAAGTTCGGGTTTCCAGAACGTCTCCATTAAGGCGGGTATCGCTCTAGACAAGGTAAAAGATCGAGAAGAACGACTCTGGTACGCCCGGGCCGCCACGGGAAATGATTGGAGCCGGAACATGCTCGTGCTTCCCATTGAGGCCCAAGTACCCACACCTACCCGACCCTGTTGGCGAGCATTAAGGAACGCGTCCAGAGCGCTCAGGTGCGGGGGGCGCTAGCCCTTAACCGCGAGTTGGTGCTTCTGTATTGGGGGATTGGAAAGGAGATCCTCGCTCGGCAGGAGCAAGAGGGGTGGGGAACGAAGGTGATCGAACGGTTGGCGAAAGACTTGCGCGCTGAGTTTCCGCAGATGAAAGGCCTTTCCCGAACGAATCTCCTTTACATGCGCTCGTTCGCTGAGGCGTGGCCAGAGGCGTCAATTGTCCAACAGGCTGGCGATTCCGACGAAGTCGAACAGGATTCCGGAGGCAAGTCGAACAGGATTCCGGCCTGAAGTCGAACAGCGATCGGAGCGAAGCGACGCTGGTGTATTGTAAGCGGTCGACCATCCCCAGCCTTGCGAAAGTTCTGAATTTACGCTAGGCCTGCTGCCGCCGCCACCAAGCTGCCGGGGTCAGTTCCGCGGCCTCGCTCACCTTCCGGTCGCCCATCCCCGGCAGCACGCTCAGCAGAT
>JANXMS010000469.1 GCA_025354525.1 Acidobacteriota bacterium | reverse complement strand
AAGGTGCGGGCGTTGTTGGCGGTGGAATCGGGGAGCTTGTTGTGGGGGACGGCAGGGGGCGTGGTGCGGTTCGATGGGAAGGCGCTGAGCCGGTTTCAGGGGTCGACGGAGCAGGTGGACGTGACGGCGCTGGCGGGGAAGGAGGAGGACCTTTACGTGGGGACGCGGGGGGCGGGGATGTGGCGGTTTCATGCGGGGCAGTTGTCGAAGTTTGGAGAGGCGGAAGGGTTGCCGGACGGGGAGGTGCAGGCGGTGGGGGTGGCGGGGGAGGTGGCGGTGGCGGGGACTCCGTTGGGGGCGGCGCTGTTTCGGAGGGGGAAGTTTGAGCGGAAGTTGGCGGAGGGTTTTTTTGTAAGGTCAATGGTAGTGGAGGGGGAGACGTTGTTTGCGGGGACGATGGAGGACGGGTTGGTGACGGTGCCGTTGGGGGCGACGGGGCGGCCGGTGGTTACGGGGCCGGGGGAGATTCGGCAGGTGGTATCGGCGACGAAGGTGTTGACGCGGACGGCGCTGGTTTCGAAGGGGAATGCGGTGGTGACGGCGCCGGCGGGGTTGTTGACGGACGGAAACGTTTCGGCGTTGGCGATGGACGGGGCGGGGCGGTTGTGGGTGGGGTATTTTGATCGGGGATTGGATATTTTAGGGGCGGACGGGCGGGTGGCGCATTGGGAGAATGACCGGTTGTTTTGCGTGAACCGGATTGTGCACGGCTCGGGGCGGACGGCCGTGGCGACGGCGAATGGGTTGGTCTACTTTGATGGGTCGGGCAAGCAGAAGCAGGTGTTGACGAAGGCGGACGGGTTGATTGCGACGCATGTGACGGATGTGTTGTTGGGGAAGGAGACGACGGTGGCGGCGACTCCGGCGGGGGTGACGATCTTTGACAAATCTGGGGCGCGGTCGTTCAACGCGTTTCATGGCCTTGTGAATAATCACGTTTACAGTTTGGCGGAGCGGGGGATGGAGATATTTTGCGGGACGCTGGGGGGGATTACGCGTTTGCATCAGGGGGAGCTGCGCGTGAGTTACAACACTGGGAATTCGGGGTTGGGGGCGAACTGGGTTTCGGCGATGGCGGTGTCGGGGACTGACTTGTGGGTGGGGACGTATGGGGGCGGGGTGCATCGGTTGGATGGGAACAATGCTTGGCGGAGTTTTGGGAACGAATTGCCGAAGAATGTGGTGGTAAACCCGGGGGCGATGGTGGCGACGGCGCAGGGGATTTATGCGGGGACGTTGGCGGATGGGTTGTTGTTTTATGATTTAGTGAACTTGCGGTGGCAGGTGATTACGCGGGGGTTGCCGTCCGTAAATGTGACGGCGCTTGCCTTGGGGCAAGGGTACCTTTACGCTGGTACGGATAATGGTCTTGTGAAGATTGTGGAAACGGGGTTACGAGTTTGATGCGCTACTCGATATATCTATTGGCTGCAGCGGGGTTGTACGCCGATGCTGGAAGCTTGATTCCGACGAATAAGCAGGCGCCGGATGCGGCGGTGCTGTCGATGGAAGAGATGGCGATTGACGTGCAGATTGATGGGTCGTCGGTGAAGGTGTTGACGCGGCAGATTTTCGCGAATAAGACGGGCGGAGTGTTGGAAGGGAACTACGTTTTTGCGCTGCCGGGGAGCGCGTTGCTGTCGGATTTTGCGGTGTGGGACGGGGCGACGCGGATTCCGGGAGTGATTCTGGAACGGAAGCGGGCGGAGGAGCTTTACAACGACATACGGCTGCAGGCGATTGATCCGGGACTGTTGCAGTTGGGGGAGCGGGATGTGGATGAGGCACGGCGGACGAGCGTGTTTAGTGCGCGGGTGGTGCCGATTCCGGGGTATGGGACGAAGCGGATGGAGATGGAATATCATTCGCGATTGGATATGGGTTCGATTCTTGCGTTGCCGTTGAAGCCGGACGCGTATAAGCAGCAGCGGGTGGGGCGGTTGTGGATTACGGTGACGGTGACTTCGGTTCATGCGATGAAGGATTTCCTGGTGCTTTCGAAGGGGTATCCGTTGCAGATTTTGGAGAAGAAGCCGAACTTGGTACGGGCGAGTTTGGACGTGCGGAACTTTGATTTGACGGAGGACTTTGTGGTGCGGGTGGACAGGGAGGCGGCGACGGGGGATCGGTTGGCGGTGGTGACGCAGCGGGAAGAGGCGAGCGGACCGGGGTATTTTGAGGCGTCGTTCGTGGTAGCTCCGCAGGTGGCGGCGGAATCGGCTCCAAAGACGGTGGTGGCGCTGTTTGATGCTTCGCTGTCGATGCAGTGGGAGAAGTTGGAGCGGAGTATGCGGGCGGTGACGGAACTATTAATGGCGTTGGGGCCGCAGGACAAGTTCCATTTGCTTGTGTTTAATTCGCAGGTGGCGGCGTTTGCGGCGGGGGCGACGGGGGGAGGGAAGGCGTCGGCGGAGCAGGCGTTGGCATGGCTAAAGACGCAGCCTTTGCGGGGAGCTACGGACTTGGGGGCGGCGCTGGCGAAGGGGTTGGCGTTGGCGGAGAAGGACAGCATTTTGGTGTTGTTTAGTGATGGAGGGGCGACTGCGGGGCAGGTACGGATGGGGAAGCTGGTAGAAGATTATGCGAAGGTGTGGGCGGCGAAGAAGCCGCGGACATTTATGTATGCGGTGGGGGACGATGCGAATGGGACGTTGATGAAGGCGTTGGCGCGGCAGAACGGGGTGTTTGAATGGGTTCGTTCGACGGAACCGGAGGAGTTTAAGCTGCGGGGGTTTTTAGAGAAGTTGGGGAAGAGCGCGGTGGAGGGCGTGGCGTTGGACGTGCAGCCGCGGACGGCGGTGTCGCTTGTGTATCCGTTGCATGAGGCGGTGTATCCGGGTAGCGAGGCGGTTTGGGTGGGGCAATATGGGCAGCCGGGGAGCGCAACGTTTAAGGTGCGGGGGGCTTCGGCGACGGTGAATTTACCGGCGTCGGAGACGGCGCATCCGCAGTTGCCGCGGACTTGGGCGAAGGCTCGGGTGGACGCGTTACTGGAAAAGATTGACAGGGAAGGGGAAGACAAGGCGACGATTGACGAGATTATTCGTTTGTCGAAGAAATACAAGTTTGTGACGCCGTACACGAGCTTTTTGGCGGCGCCGCGGGCGTTGCTGCGGCCGCGGTTGATTCGGCCGGGGGACCCGGTAATTCGGGTGCGGACGGATGCGGCGATTGCGAGTGTGGTGGCGGTGTTTCCGTTTGGACTTACCAAGAGTTTGCGGTTTTTGCCGGAGGAAGATATTTGGCAGACCCGCTTTTTAGCACCGGCGGATATGGTGGATGGAACCCATGCGGTGAAGTTAGTCATGCGAGATAAGAACGGCCGGACTTACCGGGAGGCGAAGACCTTCATTATTGTCAGTAAGCCGCCGCTGGTTTCCGCTAAGCTGTCGGCGAGTTCGGCAAGACGGGGGGAGCGGGTGATGGTGACGGCGGATGCCGGGGCGACGACGCGGACGATTACGGCGAAGATGTACGGGGCGGAGACGGCTTGGCTGAAGTGGGATGGGAATAAGAACGTAAGTGTTGGGTATTTGACAGTTCCGGCGGGGATGCCTCCGGGAAAGTATTCGGTAAAGGTTACGGCGGAAGACATTGCTCATAACATCAGCACGAAGGAGGTGTTCCTTGCGGTACTTCCTTAGTTTCATTTTCGTGGCGGCGGCGGCTTGGGCGGCGGATCTGCCGAGTTACATTTCGACCATTGAAGGGCGGAACCGATTAGAAGACGTGTTTTACCGGGTGACGACGTTTGCCGGGAATACGCTGGCGTGGCGGAAGTCACCGGCGGAGACGCGGGCGGCGCTGACGACGCAGATGCAGGCGGAGGCGAACGACGCGCGGTTGTATTATCTGCGGGCCAGGGAAGCCGAGCTGCAGTTAGATTTTGGAGCGGCGGAGGCGGACTTCGACCGGTATGTGCAACTGGCTCCGAATAAGGGGTCGGCGTATTTGGAGAAGGCGAACTATCACCATCGGCGGTTGGAGTCGGCGAAAGAGATTGCGGCGTTGTTGACGGCGAAGGCGTTTGCGCGGGCGCTGACGGAGGCCAAAGAGCAGTTACTGGATCCGCTGCCGATTTACAAGGCATGGGAGACGGCGGAGCCGAATAGTGAGAGTTTGTATGCGGGGTATCTGCCGTATCTGCTGGCCCAGAAAAACTTTGCCGAGTATGAGGCGATTTTGGGTCGGCGGACGTTCCGGGATGCTTTGGAGCGGCGTGCGGCGTTGGAGTTGTCGCGGAACGGGACGGCGGCGGCGTTGGCGCTTTATGACAAGGAAGCTTCGGAGTCGGCGAAGTACTTTGAATTGCTGAGTTCTTCAAAGCGTTTGCGGGCTTATATGGAGCTGCAGCGACAGAGGACGGTGAGTGAGCCACGGAGTTTTGAGCCGGTGCGGCGGCTGTTCTGGGCGCACTTTTACGCGGATCGGAAAGATGCGGCGCAGCGGGTGCTTTATGAGTTTCGGCAGCGGGGCGGGGCAGAGCCGTTGGCGATGGCGAAGTTATACGAAGTGGCGCAAAACGTGGACGAAGCGGCGCACTTGTATAGCCAGGTGGACAGTGAAGAAGCGATTGCGCATTTGACGACATTGTTACTGCAACATGCGGGGGAGCCGATTCGAATGGGGTCGGGGAATTTGACGGCTTTGTCGGACATAGGGACGATGGACCGGTCGCCGGGGTTGTTGAACGGGGTGTTGTCGCTTGTGTTCAATTCGAGTTATCCGGCGTCGGAGTTGGCGACGGAGGAGAACCGCGCTCGGCCGTATTTTCATCGGGCGAAGGCGGCGGAGTTAGCTTCGTTATTTGAGAGCCGGTTTCCGAATTCGGAGCGGCGGGCGGGATTGCGGGCGGGGGTGATGGCGGCGTTTTCGACGCACGGGGAGTATGCGGCGGTGATTCGGCAGGGACAGCAGTTTCTGACGGCTTATCCGAAGGCGAATGAGCGCGTGACGGTTTCGTTGTTGATGGCGGGGGCTTACGCGGCGCAGCGGAATACGGTGGAGGAGTTCAAAGTTTATGACGTGCTGCTGGCGGAGTTAGGGTCGAGTCATCCGCAGTACAAGGCGATTTTGGACCGGGCGATTGCGCGATATGTGGCGGCGCGGCGGGTGACGGAGGCTTTGGCTTTACAGCGAAAAGAGATTGATCGGAATCCGGCGGATCCGGCGTTGTATGAACGGCTGGCCGCGTTTTTGGAGCAGAATAAGTTGGGGGCGGAGATCGAGGGCGTTTATCGGCGGGCGATGGGGCAGTTTCCGGATAAGAGCTGGTCGCATAAGTTGGCGCGGTGGTTTCTGCGGACACGGATGAACGCGAAGTACGACGCGTTGTCGCGCGAAGTGTCGGCAGTGTTTTCGGGGACGGAGTTGGAAGAGTATTTGAAGGTGACGGCGGTGAAGGGGTCGCTGGACCCGGTGTTGTATCGGCAGGTGAATACGTATGCTTTGACGCGGTTTCCGCATCATATGCCGTTTGTGAAGAACCTAGTGGATGCCCACGGTGTGAAGGCGACGGCTAACCCGGCGGAGGAAGAGAGGTTACTGCGGAGTTACTGGATTTACGATGAGGGTTTGCGGCAGCAATTTTTTGCGTTGCTATCGAGGACGAATCGGTTAGAGGCGGAGTTGGCGGCGGTGCGGGCGGTGTTGCCGCGGGGTGATGCGGTGGTGCAGACGCGGGCGAACCCGGCGGCGGCGACTTGGGTGGCGGAGGCGGAGGCTTGGCGGAGTCATTATGAAACCGCGGCTCCCTATCTGCGGGCGGTGGCGTTGTCGTATCCGGCGGACGTGAGTTTGTTGACGCGGGCGGCGGCGGTGCACCGGTCATTGGGCAACGCTGGCGTGGCGTTGGAGATGGAGGGGGCTTTGGCTAAGGCTTGGCCGCGGGACGGGCAGTTTTTGACGCGGAT
>JANXMS010000430.1 GCA_025354525.1 Acidobacteriota bacterium | reverse complement strand
TCGAGGGTAGCGAGGAGTTCGAGCTGCTCCAGCATCGCTACTACCTCGCCCGTCCGTAAGTGAAGCAGGGCGGCGACAGATCACCGACATCTCCCATTGAAGAAACCGGAAAACGATATCTGCCCGGAGATCGTAAAAGGGTTCATGGAGCTGCTTCTGGCCGAGGACAAAGTCGAAATTGTCGAGGGTAGCGAGGAGTTCGAGCTGCTCCAGCATCGCTACTACCTCTCCCGTCCGTAAGTGAAGAAGGGCCGCGACACCGGCGACGCGGTGAGGCTATCCCGCGACAGTCGACAAGGCTGCTCGGGACAAGGTTCGCAAGCAGAAGCGGGAGATCCTCGAGGGTAGCGAGGAGTTCGAGCTGCTCCAGCGTCGCTACTACGCTGAAGAGATGAAAAAAATCGACGTCGATCTTTCCCGACCGTAAATGAAAACGGCGCGCGAGTCGATTCGACCCGCGCGCCGCTTCCGACGAATCCTATTGCTCTTTCTTGCCGCCGTACGGAATCGCGTTCACTTTGCCCGCCACGATCGTAACGCTCTTTTTCACGGTGCCGAAAATTTGGCTCTCGACCATCAGTTCGTAAGTGCCAGCCGGGACCAACAAGCCGCCACCGACGTCGTTCAACTCATCCACGTGACCCATGTATTTGCCGTTCAGATAAAACGGACCGGTGTCACCCTGCGCGACTGACCAAAAAGATTCCGGCTCGCCACCCTTCAACCGCAAGCGACCGAACGGACCCTTCGGCTCATCCAGCTTCTTCAACTTCGCGCGCAGCTTTGTCGTCTTGCCACTTTTTACGTCGACCTTAGCGGAGAAATCCTCGTAGCGGGGATCCTTCAGCGTGATCTCGTGGGACCCAGCCTCCACCGGCCATTTCTCCGGCACGGAGAAGCGACCAGCCGGTCCGACATACTTGCCGTCGACAAACAGACCAGCGCCGACCGGAGAAGAGCGAATCCGCAAATGTCCAGTTTCAGCGGCCAAGGGAAGCGCGATAAGCGCGAGAACCGCAAGCGGAGAAAACCAATGTTTCATGTTCATTAGAGTACCGAAGTCCGAAGAGAGTTTCTAGTGGTGCGCATGAGAGGACTTGAACCTCCACACCCTTGCGAGTACCGGAACCTAAATCCGGGGCGTCTGCCAATTCCGCCACATGCGCCCATGGCACGTCATATTTACAAGTTTACCACTGCCAAGTGACGCCGTGAAACGGGAGTTGCTGTTCTTCGGCAAACGTCCAGCAAACGGGGTGTCGAAGACCCACAATCGCATCGTCCATACGCAAGCCGCCCCGTCAAATTTGTGGCCATCCGGAAGAGTGGCGTGCGCGGATTGCGCAAAAAACTAAACAGCAGTTGCCCGTCTGAAGCCTGTTCGACGATCACGTTGGCCTGCTGCAGATGCATCCCTTCGTGGGCCTCGCACTCCTGCCCGAGTAGCTCACCCGCGAAGCCGCGGAACTGCTCGAAAACCGGAACTTGAAACACCTTCCAAAAGTAGTCGCGATCTTCCGCACTTAACGCACCCCGGACGACGTCGTTGAAGACGATTAGGGCGTGCCGCAGCGGTTTCCATTGAATTTCGCCTTCCTCAATGCTTTGCGCCAGCGCCCGAATCGTGTCCGACGGCGCGGCCAGTGCCTCCGGCGCAAACTGCGCCAGCCGGGGGCTGCGATAGGAATGGAAATGGCGGACCCGAATGCCGCTGACAATCTCCTGACCCAGCACGGCGGTCCGCGGCGGGCGACCAATAGGATAGGCCAACTCCTGGCGAGGATGCACCGGGGCCGATTCAACTTCGAAACCCTCGGGGTGCCGAAGGTAATCGAGCAGTTCCACGCGCGGCAGGTCAATTAGCTCTTTCGTCGAGTGGTGGTCCCGATAAAAACGGGTTTCCCGCGTGGCGTAAGACATCATCCGAGCAAGTTGGAGCTGTTGCTCGACGGCCGGGTCAGCGGGCTGTGACGGTCTCCAGAGTAGTTGCAGAATCACGTAGAGAGGTGGCCCAGGACCGATGGGGCTCTCCCCGGTTTGTTCCGTAGGAAGATCCTGTAAGTTCGCACGGACTACAATGGAGGTATGAATCGTCTCCTCCCGCTACTCCTCTTGGCGACTGCTCTACTCCCCGCCCAGCACATTGGCGTCGGGATCAAGGGCGGTGTTCCGGTGATCGACGCCACCAAACTCATTGATCGCAATCTGACTTCTATTCGAAAAGGCGATTTTGTAGTCGGGCCGATGTTTGAACTGCTGCTCCCCGCCGGCCTCGGCGTCGAAATCAACGCGCTTTATCGCCGAGGCAACGGCGTCGGCACGTTCGAGTTCCCGCTGCTCGGCAAATATCGCTTCCCGGGAATTCTGGTTCGCCCGACGATCAGCGGCGGCTTCGTTTTTCAGCGTCTTACCGACATTCCGGGCCTCGATAACCGAAAAGGAATTGTTGCCGGCGGCGGCGTCGAAATCAAACTGCCAAAAGTTCGCATCGGCCCGGAACTCCGCTACACTCGCTTCAACGAGCGCCGCACGAGCAGCGGGTTTCTCACCGGTACCAATCAAGTTGACATCCTCGTTGGCGTCAGCTTCTAGCGCATGCGCGTAGCGATCTTCGGGGGCACTTTTGATCCCATTCACTCGGCCCACCTCGTCGTCGCCCGCGAGGCCGCCCGCCAGTTCACGCTCGACCAAGTGCTCTTCGTCCCCGACGCCGTCCCCCCCCACAAACCCGACCGTACCCCTTTCCGCCAGCGCTTACGGATGGTTCAACTCGCGTGTCAAGACCAGCCCGATTTCGCCGTCTCCGATATCGAACAGGCCAACGAAAAAAGCTATTCCATTCTGACCCTGGAACGTCTGACGCTCTCGGGCGACGAATGGTTCTTCCTGATCGGAGCCGACGCCTTCGCCGAGATCACCACCTGGCACCGCTGGCGAGACGTCGTCGCACTCGTCACCTTCATCGTCGTTTCCCGACCAAGCAGCGCCTACGCCGTTCCCCCGGGCGCACGCATTCTGCCGCTCGAAACCCTTGCGCTCGACGTCTCCTCCACCCGCATCCGCGCCGACCTCGCCCGTGGGGAGATGCCAGATGAGCTTCCCCCCGCGGTGGCCGACTACATTCGCGCCGAACGTCTCTACGGCTTCTAGATATACGCGATCACGTCGATTTCGACGAGCGAATTCCCCGGAATCCCTCCGGCGGCAGCGATCGTTGTCCGCACCGGCGGCTCTTCGCCGAACCGGCCTTTGAACATCTCGTTCATCCCAACGTAGTCTTTCAAGTCGTTCAGGTAAACATTGCACTTGAGCACTTTGTTCATGCTCGATCCGGCGTTGATCAATTCTTTCTCCACCTCGTCCAACACGTGCTTGGTATGCGCCTTGATGTCACCTTCGAAATGAGCGCCCTTTCCGGCGATAAATAGCAAATTCCCAAACGAAACAGCTCCGTTGAACAACGGGGTCGACTTCGGCTTGGCTCCCTTATAGTGCACTTTCTTCTCCGGTTTCCCGGGCGTCTGGGCCTGCGCGGCAGCCGCTCCGGCCAAACCGGCCGCGGCAGTCAGCAGACCACGTCGTGATTTCGAAGGATTGTTCATGCTACGTTGCATTGTATGCGACGCCGACGCTTCTTGACGATCTCCCCCCTCGCGGCCGGTGCCGCCCTTGCTGCAACCAACGCCGATCTGCCCCAATATCGCGTCCAATCGGACTACCAACCGTGGGCCCAACCCGGCATGCCCGGTGCCTTCCGCGGTCGCGTGGCCTCCGTCCATGCGCCCAAGTCGATCGATGTCGCTACCGAAACCGTCGACGTCCCCACCGTCCAGGAGATGATGAGCCGCGGCATGCTCTCCCTCACCGGCGAAAAAGATCTCCGGACCGCCTGGCGACGCTTCGTCGAGCCGAAGGACGTGGTCGGCCTCAAGGTCAACTGCTCCGGCGCACCCGGCATCTGCTCCCACCCCGTCGTCGTCGCCGAAACAGTTCGCCAACTAATTCTCACCGGCGTCCAGCCCTCCAATATCTGGATCTACGAACGCTTTAAAGACCAGATGGATTCCGTTGGCTACGACAAGTACGTCCCCGCCGGCGTCCACATCCTGGCCGCCTCCGCGCTCCGCGACACTCTCAAAGGCTACGACGTCAAAACCTACGTCGAAGTCGATTTCTTCGGCGAGGAAGACACCCGCTCGAATATCATCCGCCAAGTCTCGGAGAACTTCACCAAGCTCATCAACATCCCGAACATGAAAGATCACGGCGCCTCCGGCGTCACCGGCTGCCTCAAAAATATCGCCTACGGCAACTTCCACAACGTCGCCCGATCGCATCGTTTTGAAAAAACGAACACGTTCTCTTTCATCGGCAAGCTCGCCACGGTCGAACCGGTTCGTTCGCGAACCGTGCTCCACTTGATGGACGGACTCAAGGGCGTCTGGCACGGTGGGCCGTTCTCGCCCAGCAAAGAATTTCGCTTCTATCCCGCCAAAATGATGTTCGGAACCGACCCCGTCGCCATCGACCGCATCCTGCTCGACATCATTGAAGACCAGCGCAAGCTGAAGGGTGCCGTCAGCGTTTGGGACCGTTCGCCGCAACATCTCATCAAGGCTGGCGAGCGCAAATCCGGGGCAAATTTCAACCGGTTCATCCGCGAGCCGGGCCACATCGAATACGCCGCCACGCTCGGCCTCGGCGAGTACGACAAGAAGAAAATCGACCTCCGGCAAACTACCCTCTAAATGCTAGCCTTCGCTCTGATCAGTCTGTTTACGGACGCTCCACCCTCCGCCGCTCCCCAGTTGAAGTCTCTGGGTATCGAATGCATTTATGTCGCGCCCGACGCCGTCGCCGCCTGGAAAGCCGTCGGAGCCTGCGCCAAGCCACTACCCGCCGTCACGAAGCTGCCCGGCCCCGGCGTGCAGTACCGCATGAATCGGGCCTCGGCCTCCAACGCGCCGTGGGTGGACTCGAACGGCTGGCAGTACGCCCGCGGGTTAAAGGCTCCGGCTTACATGGAAACAGCCAATCCTGTACTCGCCGCCGCGGAAGCCCACGCCTACGGCGTCGACGTGATTATGAAGGTACCCGTCACGGACTGGCCCAAGTTCGCCGAAGCCTCCAAGCTCCTGGCGAGCCTCCCGGCGTCTAAACTCCCCCCGATGGCCAACATCGGTTTTCTAGACGACGGCTCCCCCGCCGCCGGCGAAAATCTAAATCTCTTCGTCCGCCGCAATCTTCTCTTTCGCGTCGTCTCCACGCCTGACTCCACGCTTTCCCTGAACGTCAAGCCGCAAGCCGGAGACCCGTCCGCCTACGCCTATCAGATTCGCCAAAAACTCGGCGACGACAAACGATTGCTCCGCATCTTTGGCTCCGAAGTCGTCATCGCCGGGCTCTTCGGGGACGCCTCCGGTCGGCGCGTTACGCTGCTCAATTATGGCAACCGGGAAGTCGAAGGCCTCCGCGTTCGGCTCGTCGGACGTTTCCCGAACCTTCGGCTGTACTCTTCCGCCGGGCCCGTCGAGCCGATCGATCTGCTCGTTACCCCCGAAGCCACCGAATTTTCTCTGCCGCGCGTTTCAACCTATACCGTCATCGATCTCAAACCATAAGTTCATTCCGTCGTAACTGATCGTGTTGCAGTGTGGACTCTTGAGAACTCTAGCTACAATAAGAGCCAGGAGAGTCTCACCGTTGACCGGCAAAATATTCTTCAAGCTGATCGGTGCGGTGTTGGGCCTTCTGGTGGTCGCCCTCGTCGCCGTCGATTTTTTTGCTTCCAAAGTGGCTGAGTCCACCTACCTCGAAACCTTGGAACGGGAACTCATCGACAAAGGCAAAATGCTGGCGATCGCGCTGCCTTCCGACCCCACGGTGTTCAAACAGTACGCCGCCGCAGCCCGCGGCCGGTTGACTCTGATTGCCAGAGACGGACGTGTGCTGGCCGATTCGGAAGCCGAAGCCGACAGAATGGAAAATCATGCCAACCGCGCCGAAGTCCAGTTAGCGCTCGCCGGCAAAACCGGATCCACTCGTCGGAAGAGCCCAACCCTGGGAGTCCCATTTCTCTACGTCGCCGTGCCTGTCACCGAAGGAGCGCTGCGCCTAGCCGTTCCCTTGTCGGAAATCCAAAGCCAAGTGGACTCCATCCGCCGCAGGATGCTCGGTTCCACAGCGCTGGCGTTCCTGCCCGCCATCATTCTGGCTGCGATGTTCGCCCGCTGGGTCTCCCGCCGATTGGGGAACATCATCGAGTACTCGGCGGAGCTCGCCAAAGGCAATTTCCAGGCCCGCCTCGCCCATCCCGGAGGCGACGAACTCGGACTACTCGAACGCAAGCTGAATGAAACCGGCGAGAAGCTGGAAGGAATGTTTAAGGAACTCGAGCGCGAACACGCCGAACTCGAGAAACTGGAGCGGATTCGGAAAGATTTCGTCATTAACGTCTCCCACGAACTCCGTACGCCCCTCGCCTCCATCCAGGGCTACACCGAAACTCTGCTCGATGGCGCGATCCACGAACCAGAGCACAACGTCCGCTTCCTGGGCATCATTCGCCAAAACGCCGAACGCCTCGGTAACCTCACCGCCGACCTGCTGACTCTCTCGCGCGTCGAAATGAAACAGCAGAAGTTCCAATTCGCTTCCTACAACGTCCACGCTCTCGTCCAGGACACACTCGATTCCATGCTCCCCCTGGCGCAACGGAAGAATCTGAAGATGGAGTTCCAAGCTACCGTCGGCGAGCCCGAAGCGTTTTGCGACTCCGAAGCCGTCAACCAAGTGCTCACCAATCTCATCGACAACGCCTTGAAATATTCGCCCGAGGGCGGCACCATCGTCGTCGGCGTTCGCGACCTTGCTCCCCTACCCTTTACCGAAATTTTCGTCCAGGATTCCGGCATCGGCATCCCGCCAGAAGATCTCTCCCGTCTCTTTGAACGCTTCTATCGCGTCGATAAGGCTCGCTCCCGGGAACTCGGCGGCACCGGACTCGGTCTGGCCATCGTCAAGCATCTCGTCAAAGCCCAAGGCGGGGAAGTCCGCGTCCAGAGTGAAGTGGGTCACGGGTCAGAGTTTTCGTTCACACTGTCCCATGACGACCTCGGAATGAGCGAACATAGTGATATTCGCTCACAGTTAACCGTTTCGTAATGCAATTGAAACAGCACTCGCAGTAGCTTGGAAGGGTCATGAAAAAGATTGTGTTGATCGAGGACGATAGCGACCTTTTCGCGCTGCTCAAGTACAACCTTGAAAAAGAAGGCTACGCGTTCGCCGGTTCTCAAACCGGGAAAGGAGCTCTCGAACTGTGCAAACGGGAACGGCCTGACCTGGTCATCCTCGACATTATGCTCCCCGACTCGGACGGGCTCGAAATCTGCAAAGCCATTCGAAACCATCCGGATTTGGCCAACACCCCCGTGATCTTCCTCACGGCACGCGCCACCGAGACCGACCGCATTGTCGGCCTCGAACTTGGAGCCAACGACTACATCGTCAAGCCCTTCTTCGTCCGCGAGTTGATTGCCCGAATCAAGATTCAGTTTCGCGGCCAGGTGCAGCCAGTCCGCACCCTCAAGGCCGGTGGCCTGGAGCTTGATCGGAACGCCTGCCGCGTCTTCCTCCGGGGCGGGGAACTGACCCTGACGGCCACCGAGTTCCGACTCCTCGAATTCCTCATGACCCGCCCGGGCGTCGTCTTCAGCCGCGAGCAACTGCTCAACTCGGTCTGGGGACACGACCGCGCCGTCACCGACCGGACTGTGGACGTCTACGTCCTCCGCCTTCGCCAAAAAATAGAGACCGACCCGACCAACCCGCTTTTCATTCGCAGCGTCCGCGGCTTTGGCTACAGCTTCAGCGGCAGCGGAGAACTGGTCGTCGAAACGGCCGGAGAAAGCGCCACCGCCGCCCGCTAGCAGTCCGTGATGGGGCGTGCGCCGCTCAGGAGCGGTCTTTAACCACGGGCTCCGAGCGTCAGCTACTTCTTCGATACAATCGGAAACGGAGTCGGGGAGTACGCCGTCCGCAGGCAAACGACGCCACCTTGAGCCGAGAGGTCGTCAAGCCACTCCTACGGAGCAACGCTTCGGATCTGGCTGGCCCCCAGCAGGGCACAGCTCCCCAAGGCGTCGCGTCGGTTGATCGGTTCCTCGTCGTCCACCCAGAGACTGCCGCCGCCCGTTCTGTAGCAGGTTTAGCCTGTGTGTCGACATGATCGACTTGCAACGGTACGGCACCTTAGAGCGATACCCGCCTTAATGGAGGCGTTCTGGAAACCCGAACTACCGGTCCCGTATTGGGCGGACTGCAAACTACGTTTGTCCCAGCTCAGGGCCCCGTCAATGCATGCGCTTGTCGTCGATCTCGCCGAGGCTCGATC